>NZ_CP113918.1:623944-935916 GCF_029395495.1 Bifidobacterium sp. ESL0769
CGTTAGTCGCCCGTCGCGCCGTTGGTTGTGCGTGGCGGGCGACAACGTTATGTGGATTTGAAACGGGAATGCGCCATTTTCGGCGGTAAAGCCACATTGTCGTACCGTGAAAGGCCTGTTTATCGGCGCTGAATGTGTTTTTCCCCGCGGTAAGTTTTATACTGTTGTGCTGGAGACGGCTTGTTTATTGTCTCTAAATGCGTCTTTTGCCGCAGTAAGTGTCATTGTTGTGCGGGAAACAACCTATTTGGCACGAATAAATGCGACATTTGCCGCACATTAGGGGTAGTTAGTGCGGGTAACGACGCATTTGGTAGTCTATCATGTGCGCTGAGACGGAAGCGTGACGAGACATTTGCGCGGGGAACGCGTATTCTCGTCAGTCTGTATGATGAAACGTAATAGTAAGAGTAATAAAAGGAAACGTTATGGCAGGAACTAATCCACGGGCCGCGCGTATCGCGGCGTTGATCCAGCGTGTCATCGCCTCGTCGATGGAACGTACGTTGCACGACAAGCGCCTGAACGGAGTCACCATCACCGACGTACGTGTTACCGGCGACCTGCAGATCGCCCGCGTCTACTGGACACAACTCGGCCAGGAAGGCAAAGCCGAGGGGGAGCGCAAACGTGCCGAGCAGGCGCTGAAGCAGGCTACGGGCAGGCTTCGTTCGCTGGTCGGTGCGAAGGCCGGGCTGCGACTCACCCCGCAGCTGCAGTTCATCTACGACGAGGTGCCGAGCGAGGCGCACGAAATCGAGGACATCCTTGTCACTGCGCACAAGCGCGACGAGGAGCTCGACAAGGCCCGCGAGACCGCGCAGTATGCTGGCGACGAGAATCCCTATGTCGAGCCGCGCAAGAAGAAGACCGCCGCCGATTTTGAGGATGATGGTGTCGAAGAAGAGTAAAAAGCCGGAACTTTCCGGGCTTGTTGTGGTCGACAAACCGCTTGGCGTGACCAGCCACGACGTGGTGGCGGCCGTGCGCGGAGAGCTGCACATGCGTCGTGTCGGCCACGCGGGCACGCTCGATCCGCAGGCTTCGGGCGTGCTGGTCATTGGGTTTGGCCATGGGACGCGCCTGCTCAACTACATCGTCGACCATACCAAGACCTACGAGGCCACCATCCGCCTCGGCCAGACCAGTACCACCGACGATTCCGAAGGTGAGATTACCACGGTTGTGTCGGTAAGGCTGGCGGATAATTCGGATAACGGTGTTGAGGTAAACGAAAACGCCAATAGTTTATCCCCAGCAAAGAACGAGGCTTACAGCCAAGGCTTCTCTAATACTTCTCCAAAAGCGATAGCAGCGGATGATTTGACGCAGTCTTTGGATGGTGAACTAACTTCTGATGAAACCTCCGGCAACGCTCGTGTGCTGACGTTTCAGCAGATTAAGCAAGCCATCAACGAGCACCTGACGGGCGATATCAAGCAGGTGCCGAGTTCCTATTCCGCAGTTCGTGTCAATGGCCGTCACGCCTATGAGCTGGCTCGGCAGGGGAAGACTGTGAAACTCGACGCGCGGTCCGTCACTATCAGCGAATTCATCGTGCTGGGCGCTCGCAATACCGAAGCGACAATCAAGGCTTCCGAAGTTGAGGATGGTGAAAATGAGTCGATTACCAGTAGAGCTTCCGTCGTTGATGTGGATGTACGTATCAGCTGCTCGACGGGCACGTATATCCGTTCGCTCGGGCGCGATTTGGGACGGCTTTTGGGTGTTGGCGGTTATCTGACGAAGTTGCGTCGCACGAGGGTTGGCAAGTTTGATCTGGCCGATCCGCAATTGGCGGAGCGTGTGGTTACGGCACATGCCAAGCCGCATACATTTACCAATCGCGAGGGCGTGACGCTGACCCTGAACCGGGCCGTACTGGACGTCGATGCCGACGAACTGAAACGTCGTGCGTTGACCATGCTCGAGGCCGCGCAACGTACGATGCCGACCATTCCCATTAGCGATGAGGACGCCAAGAATCTGCGTTTCGGACGTAGGTTGCCGATAACCATAGCTGCCGGTGCAAGCGCCGAATATGGTTCAGGTGCTGCTGATGCAGGCGATAATTCGACGCAAATCGTCAAGACTGCTGATGATAAAGCTATGACAAATGACGGCAAAACCTCAACTAATGCCAGCGGGACTAAGAACATAGCGGCCGTGTATCTCCCTCAAACGGAAGAGGTCGTAGGCATTGTGGAACCGGCAAACAACCATGAGCTGAAATCCGTGGTGGTGTTCCCGCAGGTCGGGTAAAGCCAGATGGTTAAGTAAAGTTTCAGCCCCTCGTAAGCCTGATACTGAATAAACCCCTAGATCGTATAAAGCCTCAAGCCATATAAAACCACGGATCGTATAAAACTTCAGGCCGCTTAAAGCCCCGAGAAAAGAGGGCTTTCGCGCGGGCGGCTTGGCTGATAAAATGGCTTGCGGCAAACAAGACAAAGGATTTTGATGAAGATCACCAGGTTAACACCCGACTCTAACGGATTGGTGGATTGGCCCACCCTGAGCTCGCACAAGCGCGTGGTCATGACCATCGGCGTGTTTGACGGCATGCACAAGGGTCATCAGGCTGTGGTTCGTCGCGTGGTGGAGCTGGCGAAACAGACCGATTCCTTGGCCGTAGTAATGGTTCTTGACCCGCGGCCTGCGCTTGCGCATACCTATGCCAACGAACACGACGGCATGGATCTGCCGCAGGATTTCGTGGATACCCAGGCGCTGAGTTCCGTCGAGCAGCGTGCGCGAGTCATGGACAAACTTGGCGTCGACCGCGTGATTGTATTGCATTATACGATGGCGTTCGCCGCCAAATCGTTCCGGTTCTTCTTGGGGCAGATGGTCGGCAAGCTCGGCATGCGCACGCTTGTGCTCGGACAGGACGCGGCGATGGGCGCGAACCGGAAGGGCGATATCAAGTCCATTCAGGAACTTTGCGAGGCCACTCGCGTTTTCGAGCTCGATGTGGTCGATGATTTGGGACCGGGCTATACGTGGGTTCCCTCGCGTTTCGAGCCCAAGATGCCGGAAGGCATCGGCGAGCCGCAAGACCCTCGAGAAGGCATGAACAAGGCCGAATTGCGTGCATGGACCAAAAAGAACAACTGCCGCAAAGTGCGGGTCTGGAGCTCGTCGAACGTGCGGTATCTGCTTTCGCAAGGGTGTGTGAAGGCCGCCGCTGAGATTCTGGGGCACGACCATGCCGTCGAAGGTGTGGTGGTGCACGGCGAGCAGCGCGGGCGCGAGATCGGCTTCCCGACCGCGAACCTGGCCCAGGTGGTCGAAGGCTATGTGCCGGTCGACGGTGTTTATGCCGGCTGGCTGGTTGATTTGGGACCGGTTGATGCCGGCTCGAACAGTGGCAATGGCAGCAACGCTGGCAATGGGGCGAACGTTACAGGAAGTAGCCGCAGCATTGAGAATGGCAGTGGCGCTAAGACCACCAGTAAAAGTAATACCTCAAACGGCATAAATGCTGCTAATCTTGCGTCTCCTTCCGACGAGATGCGCATGGCTCCAGGCTCGCCGTGGCGCTGGCCGGCCGCGATTTCCATCGGTACCAAGCCAACGTATAGCGATGAAACCGGCATCAACGAACGTGTCATTGAGCCGTATTGTGTCACCGACGATTGGCTGGAACTTTACGACCACAAGGTGCGTGTGGAATTCACTCAATTCCTGCGCGGTCAGGTCAAGTTCGATGGCACCGACGAGCTTAAGGCCGCGTTGAAGGATTATGCCGACCAGACGCTGGCGATTACCGGCGCAAAGTGATGTCCGGTCGCTATCCTTTTACTCGAGCGTGAAACCGTCGAACGTGAAGCCCGGGCTTACCACGCAGGAGACCAGCGCATCGCCTTTGCCGGGTACGGTGCGTTGCCAGCAGCCTTCGGGAATGACCACTTGGCCAACGGGTTCCGCTGACAAATCCGATGGTTGCATATCCTCTTTTGGGTTGGTGCCGGTCGCATTCGGATTGACCGAAGCCAGGCCTTGCCCGAGCGTATAAAGTGTGCGTCCGGATTCGTCCGCCGGGGCGTCGCCGTACCCGCCCAACTCGAGGCCGACGGTGGCAGGCCCGTGCCAAAGCCAGATTTCGGTGGCATCCACTTTATGCCAGGCACTCGCGTCGCCTTGAGCCAGTAGGAAGTAGATCAGCGAAGCCAGTGGGCGTCCTTCCGTTGCCTTCATCGATTTGAGGTCGGCTGCGGTCGCGGCGTAGGTATCGAAAGAATACGGCGCGCCGGTATTGGCGGAATTTTTCGTTTTGCCTTTGTCAAAATTCGTGGGCGTTGCAGAATTTTTGGCACCATTATCAATGCCGCTGCGCTGTGCATCCCCGCGTTCTGCAGCCTGCTGCGTCGCTGTTCCTGCCGCGGCCTGCAGGCTCAGCCAGGTCTGCCGGTACCAGCCGCCCTCGGGATGCGCTTCAAGGCCCAGCGCCTTCACCGCATGCTGCGCGTACTCGCTCATGTCCTCAAATGCAACGCTCATTGCTTGATCCCCTTATTTGTTTCTCGTCGAAAACAAACAGCCGGAATTCGGCCGGTGTCAATTCATATCTAGATCATTCTATCAATTTCGTGGGTATGAACGTTTTATGCGATTTTAAGGATTTCGCCGTTTCTTGTTGATTTGGTTATGAAATGACTGACATGCGGGAGATTCGTTTTCGGGTTCTTTGGTTTGATGGTTGAAATCATTCGTTCTCAGGGTTGTCAGGTATTAAAAATCAGGGATTTTTCAGGGTGTTCCCCGATAAGGTTTTCGGATTTTGGCCCGTAGGGTTGAAGCGTAAGCGGGCGAAGGCAACAGTGCCGGCTCAAGGAGAACGAAGATGATACAAAACGTTGAAGCGCCATTGGTGGCGCAGCATATTTCCTATCGGTACGTCGGCGGGGTCCAGGTGCTCCAAGACGTGTCGCTGGTGGGCGAAACTGGTTCGTGGACGGCGGTGATGGGGCCGTCCGGTGCCGGCAAATCGACATTTCTTTACTGCTGCGCCGGTTTGCTCAAGCCGGAAAGTGGCGAGGTGACCGTTGCCGGCCACGCCTTGGAGCGGATGAACGAACGCGACCTGACCCGTCTGCGTCGTGACCATATCGGCTTTGTCTTCCAGGATTACAACCTTGTTCCAGCGTTCACCTGCCTGCAGAACGTCATGCTTTCCGATCTTTTCGGCGGACCGAAAATCGAAACGAAAGCCGCTGTGAGCGCGTTAGCTGATGTAGGGCTTGCCGGCTACGAAAACAAGTATCCTGCGGATATGTCCGGCGGGCAGCGGCAGCGTGTCTCGATCGCGCGTGCGCTCGCCTCGCGTCCACAAGTTCTCTTCGCCGACGAACCGACCGGAGCGCTCGATACCAAAAGCTCACGCACGGTGATGGGCCTGTTTCACACGGTCGCCATGCGTGGCACCACGATTCTGATGGTCACGCACGATCCCAACGTCGCCGCCTGTGCCGACCGCGTGATATTCCTGGTCGACGGCCGCGTCCATTCCACCTGTTCTGGTGAGTCCGCCGCCAATATCGCGGGCCGACTTGCTTTGATGAGCGATGGGCGGGTTGATGAAAATGAGTGACTTCAGAATGGTTCCCGCTATGTCTCAACCCTCTGGATATCCCACGCTGAAAACCGCAAAGGACTTTGCGAATGTGCAATCCGGCGCGCCCATGATTTCCAATGCAAATTCGATGATACATGCTGGTTCAATGTCAGGTGCAAACCCTGCCAAACCTCTACCTCACCGCGTTCGCAGACCTTCGCAATTCTCGCTCGTTCGCTCGCTGCTGCACGAGCACCGCACTTCATATGCTGTGACGTGTCTGGCGGTGTTGCTGGCCTCGGCGCTGAGCTGCGCGTGGGTTGAGCTGGGGCTGGCGATGGGTGCCCGCGACGGCTCGCCGGACTTGCGCACCATGACCCACTACGAACGCGGCAGCAGCATCGGATTGTACTCGATGGGCGCAGTGGTTTGCGAGATCGCGGGCGGCGCTTGCATATTGGTCACCTTGCTGTTGGTGCTCTCTTCGGTCGGCTTCCTCATCGAGGCCCGCCGCCGTGAATACGCCATGATGCGGCTTTCCGGCGCCTCTCCTCGCCGTATCCGCCTGATGGCGCTTGTCGAATTCGCTGTGCCGTGTGGACTTGCCGATCTCCTTGGCTGTCTGCTCGGATTGCCGCTCGTCGGTACGCTCGGTATCGCCGTCGCCCGCGCGATGGATATCAACGATAACGCATTTGCGCCACGCCTGCGCTTCGGTGGAAAAGCAGTGACGTTTTGCTTGGTATTGCTGGCTTGCGTCATTGGTGTGTGGTTCGCCGCGCATCGCATTTCGTCTGTGAGCCCGCTTTCGGCCTTGACTCAGGAGACCAAAGAATCGAAATCCGTGGGAATCGTGCGTGTCGTGGCGGCGGTATTGGTGGCCGTGTTAGCCGTGTGCTTCTGCGTTGCTCCATTTCTGGGTATGGATACTTCTATCAGGACCTCTCTGCTTACGGTATTCGCGTTGGTGGCGTTGTATCTGTTTGCCCCGGTATGTCTTCCGCCGCTGGCTTCGCTTTTGGGGCGGGTCGCCCAGCTGTGTTCGCGTGGTTCGGGGTTGCTGGCTCGCCAACGTGCTGGAAAACAGACGCGCAGCACGGTGGCCATCGGTCTGCCGGTCATTCTTGTCGTATTCATCGTCATGGCTTTCACGATGATGTCTCAGTCCGGATCCAAGGAAGGTCTGATGACCCAATTCCAGCCGATGCGTGCGGATGTGATCGTGCAGACGGCATCGCGTATTCCGGCGGGCAAAATCGGCGATGCGCTGCGCAACCAGAAAGACGACATCGCCAGCTCGGTGATCTATCACAGCGAGGACTGGGCCGGATTCGATGATCACCCTGTGACGGTGACTACAGCCAGCGCGAGCGACGTCAGGACGGCCGGATCGAACGCCCCGAAATTCGTCAAAGGCTCGCTGTCGGCTCTTGGACCTCACAAAGTGGCTGTCAACACGGAAAGGCTTGCACCTTCCGGTGATTATCATCTTGGACAGAACGTCACGTTTTATGGGAAAGCCGACCACGCCTACAAGGCGAAAATTGTGGCGGTTATTGAGGCGCCGAAAGGTCTTGGCTCCAACGCCGCCATGGATTTCTTTGCGCTCGAAGGCGGTTTTGATAACCATGGCGTTAGGGATGACGGTCGTTTTGCTCCGATTAAGCTGCGCGATGGCATCTCGGCCGGCACTTTTGCCACGCGGGTCGCGCAGCGAATGGGTCTCGCTGAGGCGCGGCATGCCGACAAAACCAACAGCTCAGGGGCGATGATTCTCACCAAGCCTGAATACATCGATTACTTTGTCAAAGACCGCCTGTCGCAGCAGCACGGGTTGGCCATCGTCATCGTCGGCGGGGCGGCGCTGGCCGCGATCTTCCTTATTCAATCGTGCGCCATCGTCATCACGGAGCGACGTGGTGAGAATCGCCGCTTGCGTCAGCTTGGCGTCTCGCACGGCTCGGTCGTGGTCGCTGCGATATGGGAATCGGTGCTGGATGTGCTCTCGGCCTCCGTCTTGGCCGCCGTCGGCCTCGCCATCATCTTCGCCGAGTTGGCCGTGCAATACGCCCGTGAAGGCATCTCTCCGTGGGGCGTCCCCATTCCACTGGGCACGTTCTTCGGCATGGTCGTCATCATTCTTGCCGTCGCGGTGCTTACGTCGGTTCTCTGCACGCTCAGGGATTCCACAAGTGCGGAAGGCTGATGGATCCGCTATCTTCCTTTGGAGACGCCCAGCGCATCTAGTGCGTCACGCAGGGACGAGACCTCTACGATTTCCAAGCCCTTGATGGCTTTGATACCACGACGGCCGCGATGGGTGGGGACTACGGCGCGGGTGAAGCCCAGGCGCGCGGCTTCGTTCAGGCGGTGGGAAAGTTGGGGGACGGGGCGCACTTGGCCGGTGAGCGAAATCTCACCTATCGCGCAAGTGGTGCGGGCGATGGGTTTGCTGGTGGCGGCGCTCGCTAATGCGGCCACGATGGCGAGATCGCAGGCCGGCTCCTTGGCCAGCCCGCCCGCAATGGTCGAAACGTAAAGGTCATTCGCCAAAAGGTTCACGCGGCTGTGGCGGTAAAGCACCGCCGAAAGCATGGCCAGTCTATTGGAATCAATGCCGTTTGTATTACGTCTTGGTGTAGGCAGAACGGATTTCGTGACGAGCGCCTGCACTTCAATCGGCAGGCTGCGATGGCCGTCGAGTGTGAACGTGACACAGGTGCCTTCGACCGGTGCGTCCTCGGTGGAAAGGAACAGTCCGGACGGATCGTTGACCTCTTCGATGCCTTCGCCGCTCATGTCGAAACAACCCACTTCGTCGGTCGGGCCGAAACGGTTCTTAGCCGCGTGCAGCAGGCGCAGCGCTGTCTGCGAATCGCCCTCGAACTGGCAGACCACATCCACCAGGTGTTCGAGCGTACGCGGGCCGGCGATAGAGCCGTCCTTGGTGACGTGGCCGACCAGCATCACCGGAATATCAAGCGTTTTCGCGGTGTCGATAAGCGCGCTGGCCACCTCGCGCACCTGCGTGGAGCCGCCGGAGATGCCATCGACATCCTGCGAGACGATGGTCTGCGCCGAATCGACGATGGCGAGACTCGGCTTCTCCTGCTCGATCAGGCCGAGCACTGTGGCGAGGTCGGTGGTTGAGGCCAGCAGCAGATTGCTTTCCATAGCATTGATGCGAGAGGCGCGCATACGCACCTGCGCCTGCGATTCCTCGCCGGAGATATAGAGGACTGATTTCTTGGGATTGTTCCGTGCTGCATTGCCGGCGGTCTCAAGCAGCAGCGTCGACTTGCCGATGCCCGGTTCGCCGGCGACCAGGACTACCGACCCCGGTACGATGCCGCCGCCCAAAACGCGGTCGAACTCGCCGAAGCCGGTCGGGATTCTCGTCACGCCTTCGGTCGAGATTTCCGTAATCGGCTTGGCTGCGGCGCTGCCAACCATGATGGCGGAACTGGCCTTCGTGCGCGAGGTGCGTCCGGGCGCGGCGGTACGTGATGCGGCGGCGGGCCGTGCCTCATGGAATTCCTCGATGGTGCCCCACGCACCGCATTCGGGGCAGCGCCCGTACCATTTCACGCCGTTCCAACCGCACTCCGAGCAGACGTACTGTGTCGCAATCTTTGCCATGATGCCGACGCTAGCCAATTTCGGCGACAAGAGCAAGTTCCTTCAAGGTTGTTGGCTCAAGTTATTCGACGCGATAAACGTGCCTTGTCTAGTGCCAAATCGTTGTAATTCAAACGAAACGCGACGACTCGTCCCGTTGTGTTAGCGTCAGTACGATGTGAAATAATTGCGGCTATGTCGACTCAACAAAGAAATTCTTCTCATGGCAAATTGATTGCGGTCGTGGTCGCGGCTGCGTTGGTCATTGTTCTTGCTTTGCTTTCCGCCTTTGTGTGGCCAGGCTGGGCGATGAATAGGTCAGCCAGTGAAGAACAGAAGCAGCAGCAGACGACGTCCACCAAGCCGGAACCCACCACGCCGAGTATCAAGGCTAAGGAGCTGCCGCAGGATGCCACGCCGTTGCTGAAAGCGATGCCCGACAGCGTTCTCAATTTCGCCCGTACGGAAGCCGCTCCGAGCGCCAACTGGACTTCGGCCTCACCTCTGGAGGAATACACGCTCACCTATTCGACAGGGGCTATTCCCAAGGACGTCACGCTTGTTGTGGCGCAATGGTCGGGCAGCGACAGCGCGAAAACACAATATGACACGCTGACGGGTGCGCTCAAGGGCACGGATGTGGCCAGTGGTGATGTCAAGGTTTCCGGCAATTCCACCGGTAAATACGTGGTCAAGTCGAACGGCGACAAGGGTAAGACGGCTACGGCGGTCTGGCAGAATGATACCGTGGTCTTCCAAGCTACGGGCTCCAAGGAATCGATTCAACGGTTCTATTCGAAATTCCCGTTCTAGTTCGGCTTTTTGAAGTGGTTGCGCGGAATAGTTCTTTGTGATGTGTTCGTTGAACGATTTTGGCTCGGTTGCCGGAAATCGGGAACATGGCGTTTTAAGTCGGCAAGAGCGAGTAAGATAAGTCAAGTTGCAAACTTACAGTCAAGGATTGGAGGCTTCAGATGGGTTCTGTCATCAAGAAGCGCCGCAAGCGGATGAGCAAGAAGAAGCACCGCAAACTGCTGCGTAAGACTCGTCATCAGCGCAAGTAGTAATAAAGCTTTTCATAAGAAGGTTCGGGGCCGTTCGGCTCCGGGCCTTCTTGTTTTGTCGTTGCTGATATATCTTTATCGATATTTTGTTCTGATCAATAGCCTCTATAACCCGTTGGTCTTCTCTATTCGCAGATTTGAGACTTGCTTCGGATATGATACGAACGGTATGCAAACCGAAGCGGAAAGTGGAATATGTGGCAAAGCGCGTGATACTGCTGTCATGTAGCGTAAAACGCTGGCATATTGGTCTGTTTCGTGAAACCATGAGGGTATGGCACAAATAACTTTGGGTGGCGTGGCCACCAATACCGTAGGAAATCTCCCTGCCGTCGGCTCCAAGGCCCCGGCTTTCACGCTTGCTGACGGTGATTTGAACGATTTCGATTCGTCCAAATTCGCAGGCAAAAAGGTCGTCATCAACATCTTCCCGTCCGTCGACACGGATGTCTGCTCGATGTCGGTGCGCAAGTTCAACCAGATAGCCGACGAGCTCGAAGACACCATCGTGGTCTGCGTTTCCAAGGATCTGCCGTTTGCGCAGGGCCGTTTCTGCGGTGCGGAAGGCATCAAGAACGTCGTCACCGGCTCAGCATTTCGTTCCTCGTTCGGCGAGGATTACGGCGTGACCATCGTCGACGGCGGCATGCGCGGCCTGCTTTCGCGCGCTGTCGTGGTGGTAGATCGTGACGGCAATGTTGCATATACGCAGCAGATTCCTGAAATCGGCACCGAGCCGGATTATGATGCCGCGCGCAAGGCGGTTGAGGCGCTGAAATAAGCGAAACTGCCGGTTGCTTTAAGAATCCGGAGCCTGAAGAAAGTTGACTAGCAGAAGATTTGCGACGCTGGGAAGCCAATAAGCGTCGCAAATCTCCTGTTTTCGTTTATTGGGGGAAGATTTGCGACGCGATATGACCGGTTAGCGTCGTAAATCTTCGGTTTACACGGGTTAATAGAAGATTTGCGACGCTGAGTGTTTTCAAGCGCTGTATTCATCACATACTCCTTATCAGATGAAGTCAATCCCAGCTAATCAGCAGAATATAAAACCGGCACACATTGTAGATTAAGCAATTGCGTGCCGGTTTTGTTTGTTGGCAGAAGCCAGTCATGTCCTGCTGGATCTGGCCGAAATCGTCTGAACCCAGCCGAATCAATCAGATGTGAGCTGCAATCAGTTCTCCGAAACCGTGAGAATGCGCGGGCCGTTGGGGTTGCCGACGATGACCTTGTCCACGCGGTTCAGGAAGAGGCCGTGCTCCACCACGCCGACGGTGTTGATGAGGTCTTCGGCGAGATCTTCCGGGTGATCGATGCGCCCCAGGTGCAGGTCGACGACGTAGTTGTTTTCATCGGTGCGTACTTCGGTGCCGTCGGCGTTCTTGCGCAGGACCGGCTTGTAGCCCTTGGCCTCGAACTTCTTGATGACGTGGCCGGCGCCGAAGGGGATGACCTCGACGGGCAGCGGGAACTTGCCGATGGTGTCGACCACCTTGGAGGCGTCAACGATCCAGATGTTGTAATTGGAGTTCTCGTTGACGATCTTTTCCCAGAGCAGGGCCGCGCCGCCGCCCTTGATGCCGTTGAAGTTCTTGTCCACTTCGTCGGCGCCGTCGATGGCGAGGTCGATGTGGTCCACGTCGTCGATGTCGACGATCTTGATGCCGTAGCCCTCGGCTTGCTTGGCGGTGCGGCGCGAAGTCGTCACGCCGGTGAACTTGAGGCCTTCCTCTTGCGTGCGGCGGCCGAGCTCGTCCACTAGGAAACGCACGGTCGAGCCGGTGCCGAGGCCCGCGATCATGCCATCCTTGATGAACTTGGCACCTTCGATGCCTGCAGCCTTTTTCAACGCGTCTTGTTCGTTCTTATCCATTCGTACTCCTTTAAAGGTCTTGCTTCGTCATATAGTGACGAGCGTCACTTTCCATAGTATCGGTGTTCCAATACTTTTGTTGTTGTTCAGGTTTTGTCTGTTTTTGTCAATTTTTGTGATTGTTATTGGCAATGAGGAATGGCGCATTGTTCAGCAGAATCATGCCGTCTCCGGCCACATACCCGTCGATGGCAATTACTCCTCGGATATGGCGCGGCCGGCCGTTATAGGTCGGGCTGGTCTGTGGCGCGGGGGAGAAGCGCAACGTTCCGTTCACGCTCAGTCCGCTTTTGAGATATGGCGGTGCCTGATTTGTCTTTGGCTCAGGCTTCGTGTGTTGCGTGGCATCAACGTCTGTTGCGGTTTCGTCGGTATCGCCATTATCGGCTTCGTTAGATTCGTTGATATCAGCGTCGGCGTCATCAGATTCGTCGCCGGATATGTCGGCATTATCGATTTTGTCGTTATCGTCGACGAAATCGCTGTTGTCATCGTTTTTTGAAGGCTTGTTCGCTTGGTCAGATTTATCGAGTGTATCTGGCTTATTATCGGCCGCTGGCAATTCTGTTTCGGTGGCGGCAGCGTCGCTTCTGTCGGCAGGAATGGTGACGTCGTCACCTACCGGTGATGCGCTGAAATCAGGCTGAGAACGCACGGTACGGCCAATGCCGTGAGCCTTGTCTTCGTTGACCTCGTCCTGATTATTCACCTCTGAAGACTCGTCGTTTTCGACTGCACGATGATGCGCGACTATTGGCTTATGTGGACTGAAATCATATTCAGGCACGCCCTCAGGCTCCGCAAGTCGTTCGGCAAGCGTTGGCTTGTGGGGCATTGGAACGTCGGCTTGATTGGCAGCGTTTCCACTATCTTCGAAATCGTCGTCGTTGTCGTTACTGGATTCCGCGCCGCGCCCGAGATGATATTGTTCCTCGGTGATTTTGCCGTCGATGAGCATTTTCGCGTCGGCCGGGATATCCACGCCTTTGGCGTACGGCGAGGCGAGTAGCGACTGCCAGCCTTCCAGCGGCAGATAGCCGTCCTTCACTCCGCTGCGTGCATCGCCGGAGTAGGTGTGGGCGAGGTCGTCGACCTTCTCATTGCCCGGGTTGCCGTTGTGTCCCTTGACCCAGACGAACTTCACCGGTCCTTCGCGTTTGCTGATTTCCGCATCGATGGCTTTGATGAGCGGTGCATTCTTCACCGGCTTTTTCTGCGAGTTCTTCCAGCCGTTCTTCTTCCAGCCTTTGACCCAGTTGGTCGAGCAGTTGATGGCGTACTGCGAGTCGGTTTCGATGGTCAGCGGCTCAGCCCCGCGATGGGCACGCAGCGCCTCGAGCACCGCGCACAGCTCGCCGATCTGGTTGGTGCCGTTGGTGGCGCCGCCCGCGTCGCTGTCCCCGTCGTGCTGATGCCCATTCGTCCTCGCAGCGTTCGCCGCATGATCGGCCCAAGCCCAACCCATGGGCCCGTTGGGGTTGCCGAGTGCGCTGCCGTCCGTAGAAACCGTAATAGTCATGATTACCAGCCTACGTTTTGCCGGCGAAATTGCAGCAGATAACGCAAAAGTCGGTAGATAGGTTTTCGAAATGGCGGAATTTTGCCATTCCTATTTTCCTATCTACCGACTTGTGCGATGCTCTCTATGATGATTATTCACCGAGCGCTTTGTCGACCACATCCGTAGCCTCAGAAAGCACCTTGTCAAGCGCCTCGGGGGAGACGAACGACTCGGCATAGATCTTGTAGATGTTCTCGGTGCCGGAGGGACGTGCGGCGAACCAGTTGTTCTTGGTCGTTACCTTGATGCCGCCGATGGGTGCGTCGTTGCCGGGCGCGCGGGTGAGCTTGGCGGTGATGTCCTCGCCGGCCAGCGTCGTGGCGGAAACGGACTCGGGAGTCAGGCCCGCGAACTTCTGCTTCTGTTCGAGTGTGGTCGGTGTATCGACGCGCTTGTACCGACTTTCGCCGAACTTTGCCACCTGTTCCTGATGGAGCTGTGCCGGGTTCTTGCCGGTCTTGGCGGTGATTTCCGCGGCGAGCAGGTCGGGGATGATGCCGTCCTTGTCGGTGGTCCACACGCGGCCGTCGCGACGCAGAAAACTCATGCCGGAACTCTCTTCGCCGCCGAATGCGACCTTGCCGGTGAAGAGCGGGTCCACGAACCACTTGAAGCCGACCGGCACCTCGACCAACGGTGCGCCGATGGAAGCGGCCACGCGATCAATCAGTGAGGATGAGACCAGCGTCTTGCCAACGCCAGTGCCCTTCGGCCAGCCCGGACGAGCGCCGCCGAAAAGATAGGCGATACACACCGCCAAGTAGTGGTTCGGGTTCATCACGCCCCAGTCGGGGCAGACGATGCCGTGGCGATCGGCATCGGGATCGGTGCCGCCCACGAGGTCGTACTTGCTCCACGCGCCGGCGTTGAGCTCGTCGACCAGACCCTTCATCGCGTACTGCGAGCTCGGGTCCATGCGGATTTTGCCGTCGTGGTCGATGGTCATGAAGCGCCAGGTTGGGTCCACGTCAGGGCGAACCACGCCGATATTGAGGCCATACTTTTCGTTGATGAGCGGCCAATAATTCACGGAAGCGCCGCCAAGCGGATCGATGCCCAGACGCACGCCGGAGGAGCGGATGAGGTCGAAGTCGATGACGTTGCCGAGATCGGAAACGTAGTGGTCTCGGTAGTCGAAGCGCTCTACGAGCGGGGACTTGATGGCCTCGTCGTATGGCACACGCTTGACGTCGCGGAACGAGCCGAGCAGTTCGTTGGCGCGGTTGGCGATGGCTTCGGTCGCTTCGGCCGGAGCCGGGCCGCCGGTGACTGGATCATACTTGAATCCGCCGTCGGTGGGTGGGTTGTGCGAAGGAGTCACTACGATACCGTCAGACAAGCCGTCGCCTTCGAAGCGTTGCGAGCCGTCGGCGGCGCGGTTATGGGTCAGGATGGCATGTGAAATGACTGGCGTCGGTACAAAATCGTCGCGTGAGTCGATGCGTACGGTTACGCCGTTCGCAACCAAAACTTCAATGGCTGTCTTCATCGCGGGGCCGGAAAGTGCGTGAGTGTCACGGCCGAGATACAGCGGGCCAGTAACGCCGGCTTGCTTGCGATATTCAGCGATAGCCTGCGTGATCGCGACGATGTGCGCCTCGTTGAATGATGTCTTGAGCGAAGAACCGCGGTGGCCCGAGGTGCCGAAGGAAACGCGCTGCGTCGGCTCGGCGGGGTCGGGAACATTGTTGTAATACTTACCAATGACCTCGTCGACGTCGATGAGGTCATTCTGTGTGGCGGGTTTGCCCGCATTTGTTGCTACCATACCTCCATTGTGCCACAGTTGTCTGGCGGAAGCGCGGGGTTTGTGCGCTATCACAACCAATCGCACACAGCCGTTGTGAGATTGGGTAATTATTGGTGCTGGTAGACGGACTTTGCGGCGCCTTTATAGGCAGTTTTCCTGCACTGAATTGTAGATTGGCAATGTGAAACGGAACGAATGGGCCGGTTCGATATGTCCTGGTGTCTATTTTCGTCATGCGTCTTGAAAATGTAATATAAATTCTTCTCTCAGCCCGAAAACCCGATAACGTATTGCGTCACTTCTACCATGAAATCGGAGAAATTACCTGTCAACCCAGTTTGAGGCATTTCCATGACATTTTACGGTATCAATTACCTGCAAAGCCAGCATGGCATCAATCAAGTCATCCGATTCGTCATCATCATCGCGCTGTGCGTGGCGCTGGTCGCGTTCTTCATCTTGTATCTGCGGCACCGGCTCAAGACGAAATACCGAGACCTGGGCATCATCGCGTTGCTGCTGGCAGTGTTGGTGGTCGGCAGCGGCTATACACAGTTCCAGCAAAGCGAGACAGCCAGCGCGAAAAGCGAGCAGATGGTCAATTTCGTGACGCAGGTTGCCAAAGAACGGCACGTTTCGCAGAATGATGTGCTGGTCAATTCGAAGTACCTGAATCAGGACGTCATCGTCAAAATCGGCAAAAGGTACTACACGGTGAATCTAAACACGGACTATACCGCCTACAAACTCACCGAAACCCACATGCTCACCGATGTCAAAGTAGAGAAATAAGGAACCGCCATGCTCATCAGCACCACACTCATCATCAAACTCGTTGTGGGCATCGCCTTCCTGATCGTCCACATCAACCTCTTCGGCAAGTCAAATCTCGCGCCCACCAGCGCCATGGATCAGATTCAGAACTACGTGCTCGGCGCCATCATCGGCGGCGTGATCTACAACGAGCAGATCACCGTGCTCCAGTTCGTTTTCGTTCTGGTAACTTGGACGCTTCTGTGCATGGTTATCAAGTTCGCCAAGGAGAACAGCCGGTTCTGCAAGAAGCTTATCGATGGGAGCCCGGTCATGCTCATTTCGCACGGCAAGGTCGACGTCGCCACCTGCATGCGCAAAGGTGTCTCCGCTAGCGATTTGATGCTCAAATTGCGCGCGCAGGGTGTCTATGAGATTTCCAAGGTCTTGAAGGCCTATTTCGAGCAGAACGGCCAGCTGACCGTCATCTGCTACGGCGATGAGTCGCTGCGTTTGCCGCTGATTGTTGACGGCCAGGTTGATACCGACGTGCTCGAGGCCATTGGTCACGACAAGGAATGGCTTGAGGACGAGGTCAAGAAGCAAGGTTATGACGGCACCAACGGCGTGTATATCGGTGAGTATGTCTCCAAGAAGCTGGAACTGACAGGTTACGCCAAGTAGTGGGGAAAGTTGGTCGTCATAGTTAGATTTGTTCCAACTCGGCCTTGGCCGGAACTCTGACGCGCAATGATTTGGGTTCAAGGCTGAAGCGGAT
Organism: Bifidobacterium sp. ESL0769; assembly: GCF_029395495.1. Classification (NCBI taxonomy): domain Bacteria; kingdom Bacillati; phylum Actinomycetota; class Actinomycetes; order Bifidobacteriales; family Bifidobacteriaceae; genus Bifidobacterium; species Bifidobacterium sp. ESL0769. The sequence goes on from NZ_CP113918.1 coordinate 640,902, forward strand.
ATGGCTGGTGGAGCCGAGCATGTCGCCGTCGACTTGGGCGAGCGCCGGCTTTTCCAGTTTGATTTCAGCTTTGACGCCCTGAATCTGGTCCATCGTGGAATTGGTGGAAAGCGGGCTTTGCTGGGCCTTGCCGGTGATGGTCTGGTGCATGACATCGCCGAAGAGGTTCATCCATCCTAAGATGCCGCCGGACGTATCGATAATTTCGAAATCGAGCAGGCCGTCGTCGAACGAGGCGTCGGGCATGAGCGAAAACACTGGAATCTGGCCGCAATTACCGGCCATGAACGTGCGGAAATGTACTTCTCCGACGGTGTGCGAGCTGCCGTCGGCGCCGGTGATGGTGACGGCCCCACGGTATTTCGGCGCGAACAGGTGCTTCATGCCGCCCGAGAAATAGGCGAGCCAGCTGATGCTTTTCTTCAGTTCCGGGTCGGTGTCGCTGATCATGTCGGCGTCGAAGCCGATGCCCGCGATGATGAGGAAGGCGTGGGCGTGGTCTTCGTCCGGTTTGTCGAGCAGGGCCATGCGTCCCATATCGACCATCTGCTCGCCGTGCGAGGTCGCGATGGCCAGCGCCGCGTTGATGTCGTCGACGGGGATACCCATATTGCGGGCAAAAAGATTGCCGGTTCCGATGGGGATGATGGCCAAGGTGTGGCCGGTCCCGCTCACGGCGCTCGCCACGGTGCGCACGGTGCCGTCGCCGCCCACCGCAACCAGTACGTCGGCCCCATGGCTCAACGCTTCAAGTGCGCAAACCCGGCCGTCGCGTTCCAGCGTGGTCTCGATGAATTCGATGTCGGTGATGTTGTGGTCTTTGCAGAATTCCTCGATATGCAAGCGCGAGCGTGCGGCCTGCGGCTTCGACGGATTGATGATGAACGCATAACGCACCTGGTCGTCATCGCGCTCGTTGAGCTTCTGCACCCTGCGCCAGCGCTTCCATGCGCGCCATATCAACGCGGCGGCTACGGCGAGAACACAGACCGCGACCACGGCGACGATGACGAAAAGCACTGTACGAGACATGGCTCTATTGTGGCGCGATACAGTGACGTTGCGCCCGAAGTTGAAAAAAAGATGAACGAACCCTACACGTTGGTTCGCTTTATTCAATGAAACAAAAACGAAACAATCTCATCTCATTATTTGTCACCGGCTTATCGGCGGCGGATTGGCTTTAATATACTGTGAACCATGTTCGACATGGGGATTGAAGCAGGTATCACGGCAAATGCCGCATGCCGCACCTTGATTGCCTATGATGCGAGCATTTTCGCTTCGACCTGTCGATCGCATTCGTCGTCGACCGTCGTTCGCCGTGATATTTCGGATTGATTTATTCAGTTTTGTAAACATTCAAATATTGCATTATCGCAACGGCATATCTGTCCGGTAACGTGTGATGTTTTGCTTCGTATTGGGCGGTGACCTATTGAAGCGGGTTGAGAAAAATCCAACAAACATGAGGGGAAAGTGGATTTGTATGACGAGTGAAGAAGGACGCCCGGTAAAGCGGCGAGCAGGTGATGCGCAAGCCGGCGTGACGGCCGGGGCGCAGAAACCCAACAGCAATCAAAACGACAAGGATTACAAGACTAACAAGGCTTATGCGCTGAAATGGCACAGTCAGGATGTGCGTTGGATGCTGAGCCTTTTCGGCACGGCCATCGGCGCGGGCGTTCTGTTTCTGCCGATTGACGCGGGCGGGGCAGGCGTCATCGGCATTGTGCTCATGCTGCTCGTGGCTTATCCGCTGGCCTATTTTGCGCACCGTGCGATGTGCCGGTTCGTGCTTTCCGCCAAGAATCCGGGTGATGATATCACCGATGTGGTCGAGCAGCATTTCGGCTTCGGTTTCGGCATGGCCTTCACCATTATTTACTTCGTCGAGGTCCTGGTCATCCTGCTGATGTATTCGGTCTCGATTACCAATACCGCCGAAAGTTTCATCGTCAATCAGTTGCACATGCCCGCGCCACCGCGCTGGCTGCTTTCCCTCGTGCTCGTTGGCGTACTGATTCTGATCATGACCTGCGGAACCCGCGCCGTGACCCGCGTAATGAGCTGGCTGACGTGGCCGGTCATCGCCGTGTTGGTGATTTTCGCGCTTTACCTTATCCCGCGTTGGAACCCCTCCATGCTCACCAGCTTTCCACGTGGCGCTTCAGGTAGCATCGATTTCGGTGCCCTTGCGCTCGATTTGTGGCTTCTGGTTCCCGTCATCGTGCTCACTTTCGACCATTCCGCCATCGTCTCCTCGTTCTCCGTCAACGTCCGCAAGCGTTACGGCCAGTATTCCGACGACAAGATTGGCAAGATCCTGAAACTCGGCGAGCCCATGATGGTCACCGTCGTGCTCTTCTTCGTGTTGAGCAGCGATTTGGCCTTGACGCCTGGCGACTTGGTGAAAGCCAAAGCGCAGAACGTTTCCATCCTGAGCTACCTGGCCAACATCCTCAACACCCCGGCTATCTCGTGGATCGCTTCCATCACCGCGTTTGTTTGCATCTTCAAGGCGTTCCTCGGCCATTATCTGGGCGTCGAGGAAGGGCTCGGCGGCATCATCCGCAAAGTGACGCATGCCAAAGGTGTGGTGGTCGAGCGCAAGAAGCTCAGCGCCGTCGTCAACATTCTGATGTTTGTCGCCTGTTGGCTGGTGGCCTGGGCCAACCCCTCCGCCATCGGCATGATCGAGACCATGGCCGGCCCGCTGATTGCCTTCGTGCTTCTGCTTCTGCCGATGTACGGTGTCCACAAGGTGCCGGCGTTGAAGAAGTACTCCCACAAGATCAGCAACGTGTTCATCGTGGTCGTCGGCGTCGTCGCGGTCAGCGCCATCTTCTACAACATCGTCGAGCTGTTCTGACACTTCCTTTCCTTTCGCTCAAACAGCCTGCGTGCCTGCAAATTACGGGTACGCAGGCTGTTTTTATCTTTCGTGGCCCATTTTTATAGTCCTTTTGAGCTGTATTGTCTCAAAATATGTCAGGGGATTTGTTTTCCTCGGTATGCGGCTCTATATTGTCGTCTATGTTCACTTTGGCAATGGAATCAGACGCTGCGGCAATCCCCGCGCGTCGTTTCAGCGTTGCTCAAAGTATGAATGTCTCGCGTTCGGCTCGTCGATCGTTTTCGTCGCTCGCCGCCGGTCGCGATATGTCGGGTTCATCGTCTGAACTTCGTTAACACCGCAATATCGCATTCCGCGTCGGCAAGGTTATTGCCCGGTAATGCGTGATGTTTTGTTTGCCTATTGGGCAGTTTCCCAAGTTGAAGCGGATTTTCAAATAAATATCCGAAAAGTATTCCAAGAAGCAAAACATCAGAAAGTGGTATCCCATGGCAACAGCACAGAACCAGTCGGCAAAACGACGAACGCAAGACGCCCAGGCCGAAATGCCCAAAGAGAAGCAGGTCAGCGAAGACTACGCGCGCAAATGGCACGGCCAGGATGTGCGTTGGATGCTGAGCCTTTTCGGCACGGCCATCGGCGCGGGCGTCTTGTTCCTGCCAATCGACGTAGGAGGGGTCGGCACGCTCGGTCTGGTGCTGACCATCATCATCGCGTTGCCGCTGGCCTATTTTGCGCATCGTGCGATGTGCCGGTTCGTGCTTTCAGCCAAGAATCCGGGTGATGACATCACCGACGTGGTCGAGCAGCATTTCGGCTTCGGGTTCGGCATGGTCTTCACACTGATTTATTTCGCGCAGATCTTCGTGCTGCTGATGGTCTATTCCATCTCCATCACCAACACCGCCGAAAGCTTCATCGTCAACCAGTTGCATATGCACGCACCGCCGCGTGGGCTGCTTTCCCTGATTCTGATCGCGATCCTCATCGTCATCGTCACCTGTGGCACCACCATCGTCACTCGCGTAATGAGCTGGATGACATGGCCGGTCATCGCGGTTCTGGTTCTGTTTGCGCTCTACCTTATCCCGCGCTGGAACCCCTCCATGCTCACCAGCTATCCGCAGAGTGCGGGCGGCGGCCTCGACCTGGGCAAGCTGGTGCTCAACCTCTGGCTGCTCATCCCGGTGATCGTGCTCACCTTCGACCATTCCGCCATCGTCTCTTCCTTCTCCGTGAATGTGCGTTTGGAATACGGCGCGAAATACGCCGAGCGCAAGGCCATCAAAATCCTCAAGGTGGGGGAGCCCATGATGGTCGCCGTCGTGCTGTTCTTCGTCATTTCCAGCGATCTGGCGCTTGATCCGGCAAGCCTCGCCAAAGCCAAGGTCCAGAACGTTTCCATCCTGAGTTACCTCGCCAATATCCTGAACAGCCCGGTCATTTCCTGGGTTGCGGCGCTGACTTCCTTCTTCTGCATTTTCAAGGCGTTCCTCGGTCATTACCTCGGCGTCGAAGAGGGACTTGGCGGCATCATCCGCAAGGTGGCGCAGACGCGGCACCGCGTCATCAAGCGCGGCCCGCTGCGCGTGGCGGTCAATGTCATCATGTTCTTCGCCTGCTGGTTCATCGCCTGGGCCAATCCTTCCGTCATTGGCATGCTCGAGACCATGGCGGGCCCGCTGATCGCCTTCGTGCTGATGCTCCTGCCTATGTACGCCATCCACAAGGTACCGGTGCTACAGAAATATCGGGGCAAGGCCAGCAACGTGTTCATTTTCGTAGTCGGCCTCATCGCCGTCACCGCGATCTTCTACAACATCGTGGAACTGTTCATGTGATGCGGGGCGGTGGTTCTTTGAATTGTTGAAATGCGTTGTGGTAAATAATAAATGTGGATAACAGATATTGATATGTAAATATGTCAATAGAGGTGAAATGGGGCGTCTGTGGGCGGGTTTGCGGCCCGGTCATAGGTGTCCCTTTAAGAAAGTAGGGTTGAGGATATGCTAGATATTCAATTTATTCGTGAACATCCCGACGTTGTGCGGGAATCCCAGCGCAAGCGCGGGGAATCCGTCGAGCTCGTGGACGAGGTTTTGAAGCAGGACGAGACCCGCCGCGCGGCCCTGAAATCGTATGAGGAGGCGCGTGCCAGCCAGAAGGCCATGGGCAAGAAGGTCGCCCAAGCCGCTCCTGACGAGAAGGCCGCGCTGATTGCGCAGACCAAGGACTTGGCCAACAAGGTCGCCGAATACAAGAAGACTTCCGACGATGCCGCCGAAGCCTATACGAAGGCCATGTGGCAGTTCTCCAACATCGTCGAGCCTGAGGCGCCAGAAGGCGGCGAGGATGATTACGTGGTGGTGCAGAAGGTCGGCACGCCGCGTGATTTCAAGGCCGAGGGCTTCGAGCCCAAGGACCATCTGACGCTGGGTGTCGGCGTGGCCGGCATTGATATGCGTCGTGGCGTCAAGGTCTCCGGATCGCGCTTCTACTTCCTGCGTGGCGCCGTCGCCCGCATGCAGATCGCCATGCTCACCATGGCCGTTGACCAGGCCGAGGAGAACGGCTTCACGCTGGCTATCACGCCGACGCTGGTGCGCCCCGAGGTCATGGCCGGAACCGGCTTTTTGAACTCGCACGCTGACGAAATCTACCGTCTGCGCGAACCTGACGATCAGTACCTGGTCGGTACCTCCGAAGTGGCGCTCGCAGGCATGCACGAAAACGAGATTCTTGACTTGGGCAACGGGCCACTCAAGTATTGTGGCTGGTCGAGCTGCTACCGCCGTGAGGCCGGTGCTGCGGGCAAGGATACTTCCGGCATCATCCGCGTCCACCAGTTCGACAAAGTGGAGATGTTCGTCTACTGCAAGCAAGAAGAATCCCGCGAGATGCACAAGCAGCTGCTCGGCATGGAAGAGAAGATGTTGGCCAAGGTCGAGGTGCCTTACCGCACTATCGACACCGCCGCCGGCGATCTCGGTTCCTCCGCTGCCCGCAAGTTCGACAACGAGGCTTGGGTACCGACGCAGGGCCGCTACCGTGAGCTCACGTCCACCTCGAACTGCACTGAGTATCAGGCCCGTCGCTTGAACATCCGTGAGCGCACCGAGGACGGTTCCACCCGTCCGGTTTCTACGTTGAACGGCACACTGGCCACAACGCGTTGGCTCGTCGCCATCCTCGAGAACCATCAGCAGAAGGACGGCTCCATCGAGATCCCGAAGGCCATGCGTCCCTACATGGGCGGTCGCGAGGTCATCGAGCCCACCAAGTGGGAGGCATGAGACTTTTCAGTCTTCGTTATTGAAAGCGTCATGACTTAAGCTGTCAACAATCACTGAACAGTTTGGTTATGGCGCTTTTCTGTAGTTCGGCCAATTGCTATCCGGTTGAATTTTGTTGGCTGTCTGTTTATGCGCTAAACGCGGGGTGGTCGCTGACAGAGCGACGCGCCAACTGTCTGCGGGAGGTTGCTATAATTTTATACGTTGCGTTTGCGGTGCAAGCCGTTAACGCAACATGGACAGGTGTCTGAGCGGTCTAAAGAGACGGTCTTGAAAACCGTTGTGGGGCAACCCACCGCGAGTTCGAATCTCGCCTTGTCCGCTGTCAAAGGGTTTCAGGTTTCGGCTTGAAGCCCTTTTGTTTTAGGCTATTGCCAATGATTCTCATACCCTGACACTTAACTCACGTTTAGGGATACCGGCCAAATTGTGTGTCTGGTGGTCTTGGGTTTCTAGTCGGTCTGGTTGGGGTATCTGGTGGCGGTGTGGAATTCGTTCCAGTCGATGCCGGTGCCCCAGGTGGGTTCGCCGGTGGTGGAGGTCCTGCCTTCCGGGGATCGTTGCCATGCCTGCCGGTTGAGCTGTTCGATCTGTTGGTCGGTGAGGCAGTGGCGGGCGAGCCATGCGGGGCTTTCGGGGTGTTCGGTGTGCATGCGGCACCACCAGCAGATGGCCTTGATCTCGCGGATGAGGGGCAGGCCGTTGTGCTCGCGCAGCATGTTCCTCAATTGCCGGTTCCATGACTCGCACAGGTTGTTGTCCGGCGGGACCGGCTCGCCGCACTCGGGCTGCATGGTGATGAACGTGTCCATGACGTGTTCGGAGATCCGTTTGCGGATCATGGCGCGGGCGCGCACCAGCCTCCGGTGGGCGTCGGCGATGGTGCCGTCCCTGTACTTGCTCTTCTCGTCAAGGAAACCCTTCCACCTCTGTTCCCATCGGTTGTAGTCCACGAGCCAGTCGGCCATCATGCCGGCGTCCCTGACGCGGCTGAGCCGCTGCGCCAGCCTGAGCAGCTCCCTGCCGGCCTTCAGCTTGGGCCGTTTGCCGGTCAGGACCGTGATGTTCATGCAGATGTGGAACAGGCAGCGCTGCATCCGGGTGCCGGGCCACACGGCGCGCATGGCCTTGCCGATGCCGTTGCCGCCGTCACAGACCAGCACCTTGGGCGCGCGGATCTGTCGCATGAGCGCCGCCCACGAGGCGCTCGACTCGCTTCTGGCGACGTGCCAGCCGACGACGTGGCCGCCGGCGATGGCGATGAGGACGACGGCCCGCCGGTGCAGCCAGATCCCGTCGGCGTGCACCACGTCGTAACGCTGTGCGGGCAGGGGCGTGGGCGGGTTCAGCGACCACATCGTCAGGTTCCGCCGGCGCTGGGTTCGGTCCGGCACGGACGATTCCGCCTGGGCCCGCTTGGAGAACAGCCAGTCCAGGCCCGCCTTCAGGTCGAACGCGCCCCGGTCGTAGCCGCGGGTGCGGGAGGCCCCGCATTCCCTGCATCTCCACCGGGTCCTGCCCGCGCTGGTCGTCCCGTTCCTCTTCATCTTCCCGCCGCACGCGGCGCACAAGGGTGTCTCCATGCCCTCCATCGAACACGACACATTCGAACAGCCCGGACCCCATACAGCACAACGGCTCCCGTCCCGTTCCGGACACACATTCTGGCCGACCCCGAAAGTACCGGCCGGCACTTTCGAACCCATCCCACACCAGACGGGAGAACACCTCAGACCCTAAAACAGACACACATTTTGGCCGTTATCCCCACGTTTAATTTTCATGCTTTATTGTCTGTAATCCTCAAAGTGGATGGGTGCCAGAAGAGGTGCCGAGGATATGTGATCCGCCGGATCTTTGTGCTTGAGCGGTGTAAAAAGGGATTAGTTAAAAATATTATTAATAATTACAGTACGATAGTTTGATATAACGCTTGCTCATGTCTATGGATTGGGAGATATCGCATGGCAAAAAGGGAAATCAAATCGAGCGCTGTTGCGGCCCAGGAGGCAATCGGCGAACTGACCGGTCTCGATGCGTCGGGTTTCGCGAACCAGTCCGTGACTATGGGATCGGCCACGGTCGCATCTATGCAGGATGGTGCGAGTCTGTGCAACGCGTTGATGAGTGACATTTCCAATGTGGTTTCCTGTGTTCTGCTTCAGGCCAATAAGTTCCCGCGGATCGCGCATGTCATCGAGGAACGAGACGAAGCCGCCTCGCAACGATGGAAGTGAAATGAATTATGGGATACTATTCGGGGAATTCTGTCGCTCATTCGAAGCCTTCCGGTGATGAGGAAGAGGATTTGAAACGGGCCGAACGTCTTCGTCAAATCACTTCGGAACAAGAGGATCTGGAAAATCTACGCTGGCATGAAAACGCTTGCGATGAGCAGTTTGTCGAGGAGTTCTCAACGCTTGCAGGGCGAACGCGGCAAATATATGAAGATGCTGGTGCTGCTCTTTCGCAACGCAAGCAGGAACAATTGGCCATCATAGAGGACGTTGAGAGAAACGTACGTGAGTCGGCGGAACAGCATAGCGATGAGGTCAACAGATACTGTTTGGACGCTTCGATGCGGCTGGATGAAGAGGCCGACGGACTCAGGAAGAAAAGAAGGGATTCACGATGGTAGTCTATGATTCCGGTGATTCGGACGCCCTGATGAATACTCTGCAAGCCAATTTAAAAGGTGCCGGTGAGGTGTTCGGACGGCTTTCAAAAGGCAGTAGTCATCTTGTGGATACTGTGAACTCTGGGATGCTGAAGGGGGCGGCGTACACGGCCGGCAGGGAAATGTTCGTCATGTATATCGACCCGATGGTGCAAAAGCTCAACGAGGCCGTCGGGGACATGCAGAACGATTTGAACGCATACCGAGCCTCCGACGGGGAGATACGCGCAATTGACAATCACATCGACGGTGAAGACGTCAAGAGAAAGCTCGACAACACGAACCATATGATCGACGTCGTGCAGCAAAAGATCAAAGACCAAAAACGGACGTTGAGCATGCTCGTCACGCCATCGAATGAGATAGGTGCCTCGTCGGATAACTATAAAATCAGGGATGGGATGAATTCCTCGATTGATAAGCTGAACAAGCAGCTTAGCAAACTGGAAAGTCTGAAGGCCGATTACGACGAGGAAATCGTTGCCCTTAACACGTTCACCAACGACACTGCATCTCTGTTTAAAGATAGTGCACAGGTATTCAAAGATGCGATGCGGGGCGTGAAGGTCATCAACAGCACTCGCGCCAATGCAGACGGATCAATCGTCTTCCCGCCTGGCGCCGATATGAGCTGGGCGGCAGCATTAAGGAAGGACAAACTCTCCACTCCGGTTGATAAGCGGGACCCGAGTACCCTGCCTGACTCCTACCGCGCCAAAATCAAGGATATCCAAAATGATCCCACCATCACTGATTCAACAGAAAAAGCCAAAAGAATCAGAAAGGTTTACGAGGAGTGGTTGCATTCCTTGGCACCTGATGCCTTCGATGATTATGCCAAGGCCAGAAGAGAATATGATAAGAAAAAAGCAGAGTGGGAAAAGAATCATCCTCACCAAAAGTACGCCATTGGTCCGGACGATGATCCTGATGTTCTCGCTGCCGATAAGAAGCTTACCAAGGTTCTGCATTCCACCCACGTCGACATCCGTAAAGTTGCTCGTGGCTTAGGAGACGATGTTGCCAGGATTTCCGGAGCCGATGACTTAGGCGAGTTCTATGGTATGGTCCAGACCACGCAACCGCTCGATCTGAAAAGCCAGAAGACCAACGGAGAAAATTACTCGATTTGGTCGAGAGGATGGGATGGCAATCCCACAGAGAAGAACGGCGGCCCATCTCCGGACTTCCTTGGCAACTACTTGTACGGTTATTATGGTGACCAGGTTGGCATCGGCACGGACATGCTCAAGGCTGGTGCCGGTATCCAGCAAATGGTGCACGATAACGGATTCCATATCAAGGGTGACAAGGACAACATATTTAAAGATTGGGGAGATAATCCTGGCGATCAGCAGGCGATTCAGAAAGGGATGGATGACTATGAGCGACAAAAGGAAAAAGAGCAGAGTGAAGGCAGTTATTAGGCGGCACAGGTCGGGAGCCATTATCATTGGTGTTTTTGCTGGTATTCCTCTCGTCCTGATCCTGTTGGTCGTGCTGCTGGTTTTGGGGTTGATGCTGAAGTTGGATGTGATTAATCCGACTTACTGGCCGTATCAGGAGAAGACGGTGGATAGCGTTGACACTTCGCACAATGAGGATGGTGTGCTGATGTGTCTGGCCAATGAGAGCCCTGATGTCACGATCACTATCTATGACGGCGGTGGGCATAAGGTCGACTCCTCCGTTGGTGGTCCAGGGTATGAATGGCATTTTAGTGTTCCCGGCGAGAAGAAGTACACGTTCAAGGCGAAGAATACCACGGGTCATTGGGCCCATTCCAATGTGCATGAGTGCGAGCCCTATAGTTGACGTGCGGTTTTGGTGGAGGCGGATACGCCGTGCTCCAGAATCGAGAAGTCAATCCTGACGATTAGGACGCAATTCAGAAAGGAATCGATGCAAATGACCGGAAATGGCAAGAGGCACAGAATACGGGCGGCCGTTAAACGGCACAAGACGGTCATCATTGCCGTTGGCGTTCCGCTTGCCATTCCTCTCGCTGTGATCCTGCTGGTCGTGCTGCTGATTCTTGGGGTGAATCTGAAGTGGGAAGTGATTGACCCGACCTACTGGCCGCACCAGGAGAAGACGGTGTACCGATTTCATAATAATTACAGTGACGATGGGGTCAATGTGTGTGGCGTGACGACCGGAACCCCGGACATACAGGTCACGGTCTATGACGACGAGGGGCGGCAGGTACACGAGAAACGGGATGTGTCGTGGTTTGAAGTTCCTCCTAAGGAAACGTATACGTTCAAGGCCCGGAATGTCACCGACCATTGGGTTCACGCCAACGTCCATGAATGCGACATAGAGGGTTGATTGCAGAGCCGGAAAATTCTTTCTACGAAGGGAAGCTTGATTTTGATGGGGCAGGGAGGCCTATTCAGGGATTATGGTGACTATGAGGAAATCAAAACGAGATAGTTGGGTAGATTCATGACTGAAAGTAGCAAAAAACATAAGATGAGGAACGCAATCAAACGTCATAAAGTAATGTCGGCGATTGTCGGGGTAAGTTACGGGGTTGCTGAAGATAACTAAGAAGTCAACAAGCTCAATGTTTCCTACGAGACAAGCTCTGTCTTCGTCTGACGAGTCGTCTATATATTGCCAAAGTGGAAAATTCGACTGATGGTGGGAAGGGTGCGTTGTTCTTGGAAACTGCGATAACCGACGTGGTGTTTGGGCTCGATAATGTGCTGGTTCAATGGGACGGTCGGCGGCCGATTACCGGACAGTATCCTGAGGGTATCGCCGATATGATGTTCAATCCCGATGATGAGTGGGGTATGGAGTTTTACCTGGCGATGCTCGAATGCGGGTGGAGCGAGGAACGGGTCCTCGCCTCGTACGAAAAGCACCACGGGCCGGCTATTGCTTGGGTGCTCAAAATGTACCTCGACCACGAAGAAGACGGATTTGTCGGCATGATGCCGGGGATGACAGAGTTGTTGCGGGATTTGGATGATGCCGGGATTCGCTTGTGGGGACTGGCGAACACGACTAGGAAACATCTGGCCTTAGCTCAGCAGCGTTTCCGGGAACTTGGCTTGCTGCGAGACTTTATGGTTTCGTCTGAAACGGGGCTTCGACTGCCCGACCCCGTTCTGGTGCATCGTGCAATCGAGCATTTTGGTATTGATTCAAGAACCGCTCTGTTCGTCGATAGCAATGAGCAAATCGTCAAGAAGCTTGAAAACTTTGGTTTTCAAACAATCGGATTCAAAGACGCAAACAGCTTGCGAAACAATATTTCAGCACTCGCCTGAATTTTTTGCGTTCTCACACAATCCTACGGTCAGCGGCCCAGCGGGTGAGCTCGGTGCGGTTGGAAAGCTGGAGCTTTTTGAGCACGGCGCTGACGTGGGTTTCCACCGTCTTGATGGAGATGAACAGTTCGGCGGCGATTTCCTTGTAAGTGTAGCCGCGCGCGATGAGGCGCATGACCTCCTGCTCGCGGTGGGAAAGTTTGTCGAGTTCGTCGTCGTGCTCGGCCTGGCCCGCGCCTTGGAAGGTGGAAAGTACGAATCCGGCCAGTTTCGGGGAGAAGACGGCGTAGCCTTCGTTCACTTGGATGATAGAGGAAATCAGGTCGTCGCCGCTGATGGTTTTGGTGACGTAGCCGCGGGCGCCCGCGCGAATCACTGCGCCAACATCCTTCGGCGAGTCAGAAACGGAAAGTGCGAGAAACGCGGAATCAGGGGAGAGCGGGTGCGACTTGAGCAGTATTTCCGCGCCGCCGCCGCCTTCGCCGCCGGGTACGTGGACATCGAGCAAAACCACGTCCGGTTTGGTATCGGCAATCATCGCCACCGAACCTTCGACATCGGGTGCCTGCCCGACGATGGTGAAATGCGGGCTCAGCGTGGCGATGACACCGGCCCGGAACATCTCGTGGTCGTCGACAACGGCGATGCGAATGGCGTGGTGCGCTGCGGTTGGCAGGTTGTCGTTTGGCAATTCGGTATTCGACTGGATGGCTTTATCTGCTTCGTTGCTAAATGTGTTGTCGTTCATGCTGTTGCTGTTGTTCGTTTCCCTCATACTGTTACCAATCATATCTGTTTGGTTCTATTCGCTTTGTCCGATGTTTTGACTTGCTGTGCCGTTTGGCAAGTGATCAATATCCTGAATGCTGATATCGTGACATTTCGCATCAGTGTGGATTGATTGTCTCGGAAACAGCGATTGCGTTATTCGCATACCTAATATCATTGTTTGCTCGTTTCCATTTGAGCTTTCTCCGCCATCGTTTTGTCAGCGCTGCCGTTTTCCTTGGGAATCGGCATGGTCATGTGCACTTCCGTTCCCCAATTCGGGCGCGAGACGATGTTGACACTGCCGCCACGTCGTTCGATGCGGCCAATGATGGACTGACGGATGCCGAGCCGGTCCGGCGGGATCGCGTCCTGATTGAACCCGTTGCCATGATCGCGCACGAAAACTTCGGCCTGTGCTGCGCCGACTTCGCAATAGACTGAAATCGGTTCCGCTCCATGCTGCGCGGCGTTGAGCATCGCTTGCTCGCTGGCGTTGAGCAGTGCGTCGGTCTGGGCGCTGGGCTGCGTGTCGCCGACGGTCACCACATCGATGGGTTCACCGAACTGGTCTTCGATGCGTGCCGCAATCTCCTTAAGCCCGGTGCTCACCGACCGGTCCGAAGGTATCCGTTCCTGATAAAGCCACCGACGCAGCTCTCGTTCCTGCTTACGAGCCAAAGTAAACACGGTTTTGGGCTCGTCGCTGTGCAGCTGAATCAGTGCAAGCGTCTGCAGTACGCCATCGTGCAAGTGCGCGGTCATGTCAGCGCGTTCCTCTTCGCGTTCCTTCAGCGCGTGCTCGTGGCTCAGTTCGTGGATGAACCGGTTCGCGAGCGGGATGATAGCCAATGCAACCCCTGCCAACAGCGCTACGCCGGCAATTGCCGCGGAAAATGGCAGGTGATGGCTGAATGAATAGGAATCGGCGCAAATGAAGTAGCCGATCGCCATCAGGACCACGCCAATAAGCAGGTAACGTATTTGTCCGTCCTTGGCGTTGAAGCGGATCCAAGCTACGCCGATGCCGCACAATGCCATGAAAATGCCGAAGGTAAGGTCGCCGGGCAGTGGGCTGGTTTCCAAAACCACTGCCAATGCAATCAGAACGATACCGACCAATGCAATAATCGATGGTTTCGAAGCACTTTTGAAAGCCTGCGCAAGGTTTTCGGGGACATTGTTGGTTTCGTCGTTTTCTGATCCATTCGCGTTCGCGTTGCCTATTGCGGCAGGTGACGACGAAGATGAATGGGGCATTTGCTGCCGTACGTCAGAGGAATCAGCGGTATCGGCGATATTGCCGGATAAGGGATTGCTGCCGTTTCCGTATTGTGTGTTTGCGATAGTGTTGGCATTCCCATACGACAAAGGCGCATTCGCAGTTCTTCGTTCGGCTTCGCGCCGTTCCTGTTCGGCGGTAACCGGGTCTCCGGCCGGAACGAACGCCCACAAGAAGATATAGGCCACGATGCCTGCACCGAAAAGAAACGTTGCGGCTACGAAAGCCAAGCGAATCCAGGCCGCGGGCACGCCCAAGTGCAGGCTCAAACCCCGGCATACCCCGCAGAAGACGCGCTTCTTTTTCGGACGCAGTAGCGGCAGACGTTGTTTCGGGGTCACCGGGAATCCGCCGGCCGGTGCATATTGCTGCCAAGGGTATGCCGGCTGGTTGCGCTGGCTTTGGTATGGTCCGCGATTGCCTGGTGCGTTCTTCGATGGCTTCATACTTCCATTGTGCATGATTTTGCGGTTTTCAGGGTGAGTTCTGGCAAAAATCAGGGTTAAATCAGGGTGTTCCCTGACCCCTTTCAGCGTTTCCGAGTGCTGTAATGGAATCATGAGCAACAATACATTCGGTCACGGCTCCCAACAGCCGAATAATATGAGCAACCCCGTTCCGTCTCGGCACGACAAGATCGACCGTTTCTTCGCATGGATTCGCGGCAGCGGGCTGATGCGCGGCAACAACCGCTGGATCGCAGGCGTATGCGACGGCATTGCGGTGCGTTATGGGCTGAGTCCTGTTTTCGTGCGTGCGGTGGTCGCCGCCTCCACGCTGGTCTGCGGTTTCGGTGCGGCATTCTACGCGGCGGCGTGGGTGTTGCTGCCGGATTGCCGTGACGGCAGGATTTCCGGCGAGGAACTGGTTTATGGCCAATGGCAATGGTCATTGCTTGGTCCAATTATTTTCATGATCATCGCGTTCTGTTTCCCGGGTATCGGCGTGCTGCTGGCCATCGTCGCGGTGGCGGTACTGCTGATTATGATCAACAGCCTTGCGAACAAGGCGCAGCAGCAGCGCGGAGCCGCTTACGCGAACAACGGGCCAGGGCAACAAGGTCAATATCAGGGTCAGTATCAAGCACGCGCGCAGTCTCCGCAAGGCCAATATCAAGCTCGCCCACAGCAGCCGCAAGGTCCATCTCAGGCCGGTCCGATACCTTATGCCCCTTCTGGCAGCGCAAATCCGACTTTTTATGGAAGCGCGAATTCTGCGCCGTACGCTGCGCAACCTTGGCCGCAAACGCAGGGTAATCTGCAAGCTGGAAACCAAGGAGCGCAAGAAAACCAAGGAAACAACGAGGCGACGTTTCGCGAACAGAATGGCGTGAACCCGGGCGATCGTATGGAAGATGCCGATGTGAACGTGCGTGAGGATAATTCCGACGCGAAGCCGAATTCGTCGGATGACCATATCGATAACGTTGATTCCAGCGGTACCGGAACGGGTCAGAACCACTTTGACGATGGAGGTCAGACCTATTCAGTCGATGCCCGGAACCCTCAAAATGGAGCTTGGAATGGGCATCAAAACGCTTTCGGCTTCAACGGCCGGCCTTCCGCGCAATCCTGGGCTTCGCCGTTTGCCGCTGGTACAGCGCAGGAATCCGCCGCTCCTCCTACTTATATGGCCGAACCGACGCAGCCTTATCAACAGAGCCAGGCGCAAAGTGCGGTAAGGTCGTGGGGGTCAAGGCGCGCGCGACGCAAGCCGGCCGGATTCGTGATCGTCTTGCTTGCGCTCGGTGTCATCCTTCTTTCAGGAGCACTTGTTGCAATACAATGCTTCAACAATGGCGGCTATATCAGCACCGTCTTCCAATATGGGACGTACTGGATTGGCGGGGTGTTGCTGGGTTTGGGCGTGCTCATCGCCATCCTTGGCCTGACCGGGCATCGCGCCGGAGGGCTGCATCCCTTGGTCTGGATAGCGGCGTTCGTGGCGGTCGTGTTCGTCATTGGCGATATCGGCTATTCGACTGTATTGACCAGTATGGAACAAACGAACACTACGTATCATCATGTCAATCTCAGCGGCTTCAAAGCTATTGACGGCAGCGATGACCAGCAATTCAGCAAGCTTGAGCAAGGAATTGCTGTTAAGGGGGAAAGGCTTGATGATCAGGCACTCAATATTGATATGAGTGACTATGCCAAGACCCATGGCACTCATAAGATCACTCTCGTGGATGGCACCACTGTCGAATCTGGCTGCCCGACCGGTACGATCAAGTTGACGGCGCAGCAGGCCACGGTATTCATTACATTGCCTGCAGGCTGTTCATATGGGCTTACTACCGATTACTCGGATTTGGGGCCAAATGGCCTTAGCGATGCCGAGAGAGGCCTCACAAGCGCGGGATATCCGTTGAATACTGGTATCGGTACCAGATCTCTGGGCACTGGCTATGTGGCGTTGCGGCGCGGAGAGGCAATCGAGGTTTTCGGTTCCAGCCGTGAGCTCATCGCCTCTGATAGCAGGTATCGAGATGAAAAGGAATATCAATGGGCCACGGATATGCAAAAGTTGCCAAAGAGCAGTGTCGAGCTTCGCATTGAGGCGCCAGCTGTTGTTGAAGGCCGCGTGACGGTGCAATATCCCGAGGAAAGTACGGTGCCAAGTTATGCGCAATTCGCCAAAGGCAAGACTGACGGAACATGGAGGCGATGAAAATGCGTGACGAATCCAACAGGGAGAACGAAATGACGAACCTGACTTCCGATAACGACTTTGTTGAAACCCAGACGATGCCGGCTCAGAACCTTCGTGCTGATACCGACGATAACGACGACAATAAAGTCATGCCTGTCCAAAATGGTAATGACGATACCGCCGAGACCATGCTGGTTCAGAATAGTAGTGCCGATGCTGCCGATACCGAGGCTATGCCGCCTTCGAACGATAATGACGATACTACCGAGACCATGCCGGTTCAGAATTTCGACACTGCTGCCGCCTCGGAGGCCGTGACGATTCAAAGTAGTGCTGATGATACTACTGAGACCTTGCCGGTTCAGAACGCTGATACCGTTACGACCGGCACTGAAGACGATAATCTTGCGCAAGATGATAATGCTGCAAACAATTCGTCTGAGGCGGGAGAAGGCGGAAGTGAGGCCGGGTCCCAGCTTGGAACTGAAACGCCAGCAGGCGCTGAAACCGAGACCGGGATTGGAATGGCGGCTGAAACTGAAGCTGGGGGAGTAGCCGAAACGGGAACTAAGACTTGGAATGAAACCGGAACTGACAGTGCCTTTTCGGGTGTGCCGCCGCAGCCTGGGCATGTGCTGCCGTCGAATTTCGCCAGTGGGCCCGCCCCCTCCAGCGCCTACGTACGTGTGCCGCGCGATGTGCCGCAGCAGATGCCAAAGCCGCAGCCACCTACCGGCCCGAGCAAGGCGACTATCATATTGAGCCTGTTTCCGCTGTGTCTTGGTGCTCTGATGCTGATTGTCGGTTCGGCGTTTCCCATGGTGTTCGCGCCGGTATTGGGAGGTGTCGATGTGCGCTCGCTGATCGCTTTATTCGTCGTTGTGCTGGGGGCGTTGCTGATCGGATTGGCGGTCTTGCTCGGTCTGGCATCGCTGATTCACAAGGGCACTGCGAAGTGGAAAGCCAGAAGACGGCAGTAAACTGCTTCTGGAATAATGGTAGTATGCCAACGACGCCTGCGCGACGATAATGACGTTGCATGGGCGTCGTTTGGTTTGGTCAACATTCTATTACATACAAACATGAAAACGTTGGAGCGTTATTGTCTAACTCCCATTGGCTTTCAATGATTCTGCAAGTGCCTTTTAAAGACTAAAGAGTCCAAAGAACGTCATCATTACCAGCGAAACCACGGCTGCGATAACGCACAATGCAGTAACGATAAAGTGTGCGGGAGTCCAGAAGCTTTGGAAATGCTTACTGCACGAATGCCAAAGTTCTCTAATCAGCCAAGTGAACAACGCAACGTTGATCAAGGCGATGACTTGCATCAACGCCCATCCCCAAGTGAGAAGAGTGCCTCGCGAAGTGAGTGTCAGCGCTGATTTCGCGGCGATGATGACGTAAACGAAGAACATCACGATGCCTAATATCGCGCAACAGCCGTTTAGGGCCAACGCTGCTGTGAGGCGATGCGGGAACCGGTTATGATCAGTATCCCCCCAAGAGAGTCGAACTCTTGTTGTTTTTGTCGAAGTTCGGTTTACGAGATTCTTGTCGGTCAGACTTGAAGAATCTTGTTTGGAACGTTGCCTTGCATGTCCAATTGCAATACAAATACCGACGATTCCCGCCATTGAGATACACAAAACTATCGCGGCTAGCAACACCAATATCGTGCTCAGCGATCCGATGAGTCCAGGTTTGACGTTGGCGGGGACAGCGAGCCGTTGGTGTGGCTGGTCTCCCGCGATTTGAGGCGTGACCCATCCGTCGGCTTTTGTACCGGCGGCAATGGCGTTCGTCCAGTCTTCGAGGTCGTGCGTATAGTGCATATCGAGGGGCAGACCGGGCACGGATGTGTGGGCGCCAACGCGCATCTGGTGATTGGCGTGGTAGTAACGCACGAGCACATTGCGATTGCCGGCCGCTCTCGTTGCGTCAACGATGTCGGTTGCGCCCTGCTCGATGGGCATGGAAAGATCGTCGGTGCCGAAGCTGACCAGTAGCGGCATCGTGAGGTCTTTTAGATACCGTTCGGCGGGGAAATCGGCATATTGCAGTCCGAGCGGGGCAAAATCAAGCCCGATGAATTTGTTGACATCGTGATTGAGTGCTTTGGGTGCGCCGATGTAGTCGACATAGGTGTTGGCGGCCATCGCCATTTGCCGACGTCCAGAAACCGCCGGCGGTGAGGTCAACATCATGAAGGGGATCGCGCCCGGATGCCGATGTGCCATTGCTTCGGCGATCCATGTGCCTTCGGATTCTGCATAGATGCCGGTCTGTGCGGGGTCGACGTCGAGTTGCGTTTGCAGGGTTTTCAGCGAGGTCATATAGTCTTCGGCCATTGCGTAATAATCGCGGTGGAACGTGGTGTAGGTGTCAAGTCGTTTGTCGGGCACCAGCGTGACGATGCCTGCCGAACTCATAGCCGAAGCGATGTCGCCGTATACTTCGCTGGCTTTGCCGGTACCCGCCCCGTGAATGAACAAAGTCGCTGGTCGTTTGCCAGGTGCGCCGACAGGAGATCGTAAAATGGCGTTGATGGTGACGTCCGGGGCGAGCTTGATGCGTAGGTTCCTCGTCTTGACCTGGTAAGTGCCTTCCTGAGCGGTTTTGGTGTCACGGGCCTGAATCGCGGAATTTGTTGAAGCGACCTTGATATGTTGCGTCAACGGTTCCACGCTCCACTGTGGAGTCATTGCGGCACCCAACGTCGTCAAAACGGCGACAAGTGCGACAAAGATGGCCAGTGAGGGGAGGAATCGTTTCAGTAATCGCATTCGTGTCACTCTAACGCGTCGCGTCTATTTTTACGCCTACTGTTGTAACGCTTCGGCCTCGTCAAGCGACTGGAAGCCGCCGAGCAGCACGGTGTTGCGGATGGTCTCTTCGGTAAGGTTGCGGTTGGCTGCAGCGAGTTGTGAAATGAAATTGCTATACAGTTCAAACGTCTTGTCGGAATATGTGCCGAGTTCGCCGCGAAGGTAGGTCTCGAACGATGTTTTTTCGTGGGTGTCTTCTGAGGTGTGCAGCACGCGCATCTCACGGCCGAGCTTGGGGTAGCGGGCTCGGAAATCGTCAGCCCACGCCACTTGTTGCGCAATGACCTTTTCCTGTTCGGCGATGCGTTCGGAAGAATGTGTGGGGATATACGGTTCGATATTGGCATGGTATTCTTCGGGCCAGGTCGAAATCATCATGCGCCCGTATTTCTCGGTGATGAGGTTGCGCCCGACGCGGTCCGCTTCGTCGAGGTCATCGGCATAGCTTTTCAGCAGCGGCACGGGCCAGGTCATGAACTGGCTGGCACGCATTTGGTGGAATGTCGGCCAATTGCCTTGGCAGGCCGCGCGGCCGCCCTCATTGTCCGTCTTCTGGAACTGGTCCCACTCATGCTTGACCACGTGTTCCAGCAGGTCAAGTCGTGCCTGATCTGCTGGGGTCGCGCGGTTTTCGTGTTCCGTTTGCTTCGTTGCGTTCTCAGTCATCGTTGCTCTTTTCTTCGGTATGCCTGCGTCGCATATCGTTATCGGTTCATTTGTTGACACTCTGCCATCCACTTTAGTGGTTTTAACAGAGGATTTTTGCAATATGATTTATAGGCTATGCAACACCGGATTATCGTTGGAGATATGTGCCTCGACGTACGGTCGCTGCCATTCGAGGAATTCCTCGTCGCTATTGGTCAGGCCTTCGTTTTTGAGCTCCGCAACGATTTCTCCGCAGATGTGTTCGACGGTCGATTGAATCTGTTCCTGCGCGGGGGCTGAACCTTTGCCGCCCTCGCCGAATCCGGCACCGCCGAAGCAAGCCGCTGAGGAAAGTCGCAGTATGGTTTCGAGCTGTTCACAGACATCCGGCAAGAGCGTCGATATGCGCCCGGAAAGTCGTCGAAGCGCCGCGAACTGCCACTTGTAATAAGGCATGTATCCAGCGCGAATCGGTTCGTTGATCAGAAAGACGAACGAGCAGACGTTGGTGGTGAACTCGCGGATGGAAAGCCATGCCGCCGCTCCGTCGCCACGTTTGAGCATGCGGGGCAGGTTGTATTGGCCGGCCTGTGCAATCATGCCGAGTCGCCGGGAAATCAACGAAAGTCGCACGTCATCAGGCATCAGTTTGAACCCTTGCCGGGTCTTGGAAACGGCGCCGAGCGGGTCGGCGAAGATCTCGCCGTTGGTCGCCGCAGCGAGCGTCGGTTCGTCGAGCAGCAGCCATTCGTGTGGTTTATCGTCGTTGGGAGCTGCTGGATAGCCCGTGATTCCGGCAAAGAAATCACTGATGCGGAAGACGCCGGTACGTCGTGAGCCTCCCTGCGCCCGAGCTGTGGACTCGCGCGGCCCAAAACCCATGAATTCCTGAGGCAGCGCCTCGTAGTCGGCCTGCAGTTTCTCGCCGATTGCGTCGTAATCCTCGTCGGTGAGCCACAAGCAGAAGCCGGGCCCGAAGTCATGATCCTGCGAATATTGGTCGTCGAAGCCGTAGCATTCCGAGCCGTGGCCGACCAGACCAGCGGCGATGCGCCCTTGATATTCAGGGTATTTCTCGGCAATCATCGGTTTGCCGTATCGCTCCCAGTAAGCCCGTGCGAGTTTGAGCCCGGAGATGGCCGGCTTGCTTGCTCTTGCCGTCTTATCGGAAGTAGATGATTCGTTATTATTCGAAGTCACCGAGGTATTGTTTTTTGCTTGTTCGGACGGAATTGAGGGATTGGCATTGCTGTTGATTTCCTCGGTGTTCCCGTTCCTTACGGTGTCGAAGTTGTTATCTGATTCCGCCGTTCCATTATTTCCGGCCGTTTCCCGCGCCGCCTGTGCAGTTTCCTCGACCTGCGCCAGATTCCCCGCCGTGATGCGGTAATAATCGGTATCGGTTCCATAACATTCTTCAATGACTTTGAGCGCTTGACGATAGGAGTCGATGGCCTTGTCGAAAAGCCCCGAGGCGAAGCAGGTCTGCGCGTATCCGGCCAACGCTGAGGCGAAGTGTGCGCTGTGCTCGAGATGTCCGTTTTTATAGATTTCCAGTGTTTTCAAGGAATGTTTCATCGCCTGCTCAAGCAGCGAGTCGGCAGTTTCGGATGATGCTGAATTATCGGATTCTGGCTGATTCCGCGATTGTTTAGAGGTGGATGCCGATTGCATCGATTGCGGTGCTGAATCCGCGGACTTCTCGGCTTTTGCGGATACCGGATCTGAGGTGTTCTGGGACGACGATGACGATGTCGAAGTACGTGGTCCGTCCTGCCTCGCTTGCTGTTCGCTCCGCGCCGCCTCGGTCGCCCGCTGCAACAGCACAAGCGCAAGATTGGTATGCGTGGAGGCTACGTCGATGTCGGTTTCCGGATCAGTGCTCGAAGCCTCAAGAATGGAAAGCGCTTTTTCAAGCTCGGCCTGCGCCTCCTTGAGTTTCCCGGTTTCGCTATAGAGCATGGAAATGTTGTTGTGCAGTGCTGCCATTCGCCGGTCGGTCGGTGCCAGCGTCTTTTGCGCCGATGCCAACGCCTGCTTATACAAATCCTCGGCTTGGTCGTAGTGCTTGGCCGCACGCATCCCGGTCGCCGCATTGATGAGCGTCGTCGTCCACGCCTCGGTGCCTTCGATGCCCATCTTCAAACCCAGTTCCAGTGCCCGCTGAATGACCCACTGATTGTCTTCGTGCCGTCCGTGTGAACGGTAGAAGCCCATGGTCTCGTTCAACACAGTCAAAAGCCCCGCGTCATCACCGGCATTCTCTGCATCGACCATCGCCTGCTTGAGGTACGGTTCGGCTTTGTCTCTGGCCTCGTGCGCGTCGAATAAAGCGTCGAGTCCCTTCAAGAATTTTTCGGTGTCGAACGTAGCGTTGGCCGAGGGCGTCGGTGCAGCCGCGTTGTTCGGGTCGCTGGCGTCGTCGGGTTCTCCCGGAGTCGCAGAATGCTCCTCGCTGAAAGCCCGCAAAAGTTCCTCGGGCGTCTTGCCTTGCGCGTTGTCGTCCATGACTGCTCCTTTGTCGTTTCCTGCCTCAAGTCTATTGCCGGATATGATATTCAACGGCTTCATTTCGGTGTGAGCTATGTCACATGTAGAAGGTTTGGTATTGGAATCGCGCGAAAAGAAGTGCATGAAACGAAATCTGTATTTCGACGAACCGGCACGCTAGACTGGCCATAGATATATGGAACAGGTTTGATACGGCGGTGGCCGGCAATCGCAGGGGAGCAGCGGTGAAGGATAAGAAAATTGGCCGATCCGGCGATACGTTGGTGATTCAGGAAGCCGCCATCGATATCAAAACCGGTTCGCGCGGTGGTAATCCGGATGATAACGATAATCACCAACGCTTGCAGACCCCAGCTGTACCTGCCGATAGCAGCGTATGGTCGGAATTCCGACACTTCCTTCAGCCTTCTAAAATCGGCTTGCTGATTCCCGTCGTGCTTGGTTTCATGGTGGCCTGTTCAAGTCAGGCCGCGCAGTTCGGTTGGGTTCCCTTCGACCACGTCTACCTCTATTTGCAGGCGGTCTGTTATGCCATGCTGTTTGCCGTAATGTATATGGTCGCGTTCCGTGGCGTTGAATTTGCAAGAACTCGCGCGTTCGACAGTTCCAAAATAAATGCCAGCAAACATGAAGTAGCCTCAAGGGATATTTCGAATACCGCCGACCAGAGAACGGTCTCCAAGATTCGCCGTTACTTCCATTTCCGTTATATCGAGCGCCCGTCCGCCATTACCGCCGATGCCTCGATACTGCTGTGCTGCTGGCTGCCGTATATCATCCTGCTATTCCCGGGAGTGATTCATTTCGATACCGGCGACCAGATTGCGGAATACTACGGTATGCCGTTATACGGTATGAACGCTGGTAAAATCTGGGATCATCACCCCTTCCTCGACACTTATTTATACGGTTGGTTCGCCTCCTTGGGCAAGGCACTTTTCGATAATTACAACATTGGCATGTATGTATACGCGCTGTTGCAGGCCGTTGGTTTCGCCTTCGGTATCGCATGGCTGCTGGCTTACTTGAGTAAAACCAACCTCAACCGCAAGCTTTTGCACGGTTTTGCCGCGTTCTTCTGTTTTTTCCCAGTAGTGCCGATGTGCGTGATGTCAATCGCCAAAGATACGACCAGTGCAATGCTCTTCGTTCCGTGGGCGGTAATGTATTGCAAATTGGTCGACAGCAAACTTGAACTGACACGCAACCCGTGGTTCATCACCGCCTTCGCACTTGACGGGCTACTGGTCGCGTTGACCAAAAAGCTTGGGCTCTATATCGTCGTGTTGTGTCTGCTCGCATTGCTTATCGGCAAGTTCGCGGCGAAATTCAAGGCGACGCTGACGGCGCTCGCGGTGGTGCTGTTTGTCATTGTGGACATGGCCTTGCCGAAATTCGCCTACCAGCACATCAACGTCGTACCGGGCACGCCCGAAGCCGCGCTTGCCCTGCCGATTCAGATGATGGCCCGCGCCGCGCATGACCATCCCGACGCTATCAGCGACGCAGACCGCGATGCCGTCGACAATTACATCGAATATTCATGGGACCAGATCGGTCGCGATTACGACCCGTGGCTTGCCGTGCCGGCCATCGGTTGGACGGTGAAAGGCAAAGTGCCGGTTTCGCGGTTCGCCAAGGCTTGGCTTGACGTCGGCCTGCGTCATCCCGACTCGTACCTGCAGGGTTTCTTCTGTCTGGAAGCCGGGTGGATGACCTTCGATGCCTTCAGTGTCAAGAACCAGCCGATTCCCAAGCCGGTTTCGGTGGTGATGCTGCCGATGACTACCTCCGACACCGCCTCTTATACCTACGGCGTGCTCCAGCCACATACCCCGCCCACGGAGGCCAGCGAGACGGTGAAACAGCTTTACCGCACCATCGTCGATACGCCAGGTATCAACATTCCGTTCTTCATGGCGTTGTGGACCTCGGTTTTGCCGGGATTCGTATTGTATTACCTGTGGAGGCGCAGGAAAGAACGTAAGCGCGCTGCTGCGAACAGCCTCGGCAATAAAGATGATGGCGATCTCGCGTCTCGTATTATTGCTGACGGACGCAGCTTGTTGCTCAAATGCCTGCCGTGGCTTTTGACTGCCGCCAGCCTCTACGTCTGCGCCGAAAGCATGTCGCGCCCCGGCCGTCCTTCGCCCACGCGGTTCGTTTTCCAGCTAGTGCTGCTTACTCCGATGGTGGTCGGTTTCCTGTGTTCGGGTCATGAATCGCAAGGGCAAATTGCGCCTGATTCGGCTGATTCCAAACAGTAATTCCATGTAAAAGTAGTCGTGAATTTCAGATACGAAATAGTCGTATCCTAGTTCGTTCAGGTGTTGGTTGCAGACGAATCCAGGTTGCGAATTTCACACGTCGATCGGCTGCAAACGCTCGTAAGCGTCGGTGTCGGTTTCGTAGCGCAGCGAATAAATCGCAAGTAAAATCGTGGCCGTCAGGGCGAAGGGGATGCCGCCCAAAGCGGTGAAATGGTAGTTCATATGCGACATGTTGAGCATGCCGCCGCCGACCGTTGAACCGACCGCGTTGCCAAAATTGAACGCGACCTGCACCGCAGCTCCGCCGATCAGCTCACCGCCGCCTTTGCCGGCTTCAGCCAGCAGAAGTTGTTGTGGAGTGGAGATGAAGAACAGTGCGAACGAGATAATGAACGTGAAGATGGCGGTGTCGAACCTGTTGCCGGGCATGAAAAAGATTAGAACTAGACCGATGACGCTGAGGCATTGGCCGAGGCCTGCTGTTCCTGCGCTGCGCCAGTGGTCGGTCAAGTGGCCTCCAACGAGTCCGCCGATCACCATTGCGAAACCGGCAAGCATCATCAGCAGCGGCACCATGCCGGAAGTGTAGCCGCCGACTTTCTGCAACCACGGGGAAACGTAGCTCCACCAACTGAAAATGCCGGTATTGCCGGTGAATACCGCAAGCAAAATAACCCACGGTCCGGGTTTGGTCAGGAATTTGAACTGGCCGAGAATCCCGGCATCCTTCACCGGCTCGACGTGTGGCACCCAAACGGCCACCAATACTACGGTCAGTGCGGCGACACCTGCGAGAATGAGGAAAGCGAGACGCCAAGAAAGGTGCTCGGCGATGAACGTTCCGCCTGGCACCCCAAGCATATTGGCCACGGTCTGGCCGGTGATGGTCAGGCTGACGGCTTTTGCCTCTT
This sequence comes from Bifidobacterium sp. ESL0769, assembly GCF_029395495.1. Lineage (NCBI taxonomy): Bacteria > Bacillati > Actinomycetota > Actinomycetes > Bifidobacteriales > Bifidobacteriaceae > Bifidobacterium > Bifidobacterium sp. ESL0769. Next base: position 666,883 of record NZ_CP113918.1, read on the forward strand.
TACCCGGGTCGGCGAGCGTTTTTGCCACGAGCGCAGAGGTGCCGAAGAACGCGCCGTGGGGGAGACCGGAGACGAAGCGTCCGATCACCAGCAGCGTGGCGTTCGGGGCGAACGAGCTGAACAGATCGCCGGCAAGCGCGATGGCCATAAAGATAAGAATCAGCTTTTTCGGCCCCATCTTGCGGCCGAAAATCAGCATCAACGTGCCGACGCACACACCGATGGCGTAGGCAGAGATGAAGTTACCCGCTGTGGGAATGCTCACGTGCATGTCGCGCGCGGCCTGGGGCAGGATGCCCATCATCACGAATTCCGCGGCTCCGTACGCGAACGCGCCACAAGCCAGTGCGAGCAGGCTTTTCTTCAACTTGACTCCTTATATGCGGTGTCCCAAGTATCCCTGTCTCTTCGTTTTCGTCAACCTTCATGATGCCGCGTTACTCCGGCGATACCTATTGGAAGCAGGCGCACGAAACGAGTATGGATGATGCCAAGAACCCAATTTGCTTAATGTCATAGTGTAATAAAGTGAAACGACGTATCTGCTACGTCTTAGACATGACGAAACCCCTTGAAAAGCAAGGGGTTTCTAGTTGGTCGGGCTGGCGAGATTTGAACTCGCGGCCTCTTCGTCCCGAACGAAGCGCGCTACCAAGCTGCGCTACAGCCCGATGAACAACAGCAATCATGATACAACGAACCCGGGGACGAGTCCAGCATGCGTGTCGGATGCAGATTAGTTTGTTGCCGTTGCCGGTTTTCAGGGAGGATATAGCAGGTAGCTACGATACTGGCATATTGGTCTGATTTTGCGTTGTTACCCGCACTAAGCAGGGTACATGTGTGGGGAAAGACGCATTTAGCGCGGCAGAATGCGTTGTTTCCCGCATAAATGTGTGTGGAGTGCGGGAAATGACGCAAATGGATCCGTAAGAACACATAATCGTGTGTATCGGCTGCTCGGTACACTCAGGGATTATGAGCGAAACGAATGAAACCGGCGAAAACCGGAACGAAGAAGAGGCCGAGACCCCGGTAATGTCCACTGTCGAGCGCGCGGAATTGCGCCTCAAGCAGGACGAGGCTATCGCGGAAAATATCAACGAAGGCAAGTCCTTCGACGAGTCCATCGACCCGACCAACAAGAAGTTCGGCCCTGAAGGTCAGCCCGAGCAGGTGCAGATGCGCGTGGCCAAGCGCGCCCAGATGTTGAAAGACGGCGTCGCGCCTTACCCGGTTGTGGTCGAGGTCAGCGACACGATTCCGCAGGTTCGTGCCAAGTACGATGGCAAGCTCAAGGCGGGCGACGAAACGCAGGATGTCGTTTCCATCGCCGGTCGCGTGCTTTTCCTGCGCAACGGCGGCGGCCTGTGCTTCGTGCAGCTTGCGGCGGGCGACGGCACTAAGATTCAGGGCATGATCTCCAAGAAGGAGATTGGCGCGGATTCGTTGAAGGCGTTTAAGCAGTTCGTCGATTTGGGCGACCATCTTTACTTGAAGGGTCGCGTGATTGCGTCCAAGACCGGTGAGCTTTCGGTCTTCGCCAGCGAGTGGAAGATCGCCGCCAAGGCCTTGCAGCCGCTGCCGGCGTTGCACAAGGAGCTTACGGAAGACACCCGCACGCGTAAGCCGTATATCGGTATGATTGCCGACGAGAACATTCGTAACATGGTTCGCAAGCGTTCCAAGGTCGTTACCTCGCTGCGTAATACCTTCGCCAAAGACGACTTCCTCGAGGTCGAGACCCCGATGCTGCAAACGGTACATGGGGGAGCAGCGGCTCGTCCGTTCGTCACCCATATGAACGCCTTCGACATTGACCTTTATCTGCGTATCGCGCCGGAACTGTTCCTCAAGCGCTGCCTGGTCGGCGGCATCGAGCGCGTCTTCGAAATCAACCGCGACTTCCGCAACGAGGGCGTCGACGGCACACACGCCCCTGAATTTACCATGCTCGAGGCCTATCAGGCCTATGGCAACTACGACACCATCGCGGCGCTGACCAAGAAGCTCATCCAGCAGTCCGCCATTGACGCGTTCGGCTCCACTAAGGTCACGCTCCTCGATGGCAGCGAATACGACTTCGGAGGCGAGTGGAAGCAGATTTCGATGTACGAGTCGCTTTCCGAGTCGCTCGGTGAGGAGATCACGCCGGAAACGTCCGTGGAGCACTTGGGCGCCATCGCCGACAAGCTTGGTGTGGAACGTGACGAGGTCGAGAACCACGGCAAGTTGGTCGAGCATCTTTGGGAGCACTTCTACGAGGCTGGCCTAGGTGCCGAGGTCCCGACCTTCGTACGTGACTTCCCGGTCGAGACGAGTCCGCTGGTCAAGGCCCACCGTTCCAAGAAGGGCGTCGTGGAGAAGTGGGACCTCTACGTGCGCGGCTTCGAGCTGGCAACTGGTTACTCCGAATTGAACGACCCGGTGGTGCAGCGCCAGCGCCTGGTCGACCAGGCCAAGGACGCGCTCGCGGGCGACGTCGAGGCGATGGACATCGACGAGGACTTCCTCGAGGCTCTGGGCGTCGGCATGCCGCCGGCCGGAGGCATGGGCATGGGCATCGATCGTCTGCTGATCGCCTTGACCGGTGCCACCATTCGCGAGACCATCACTTTCCCTCTGGTGAAGCCACTGAACTAACTAAGGTCGGCCCAACCTCCGATTATTCCGGTTATGCAGCAACGATTGTCTGCTTCCTTACAGTTTGCCCGGGCTTTTATATGATTTTGGCCCGGGCTTTCTTGTGCTCGTGGCACGGCCTTTTCACGGCCTTGGCCTGTTTATGATGGAATAATGGGGAATGTCAAGTGATATCTGCTTGATAGTGTCTGTTTAATACATCGATTGATGTAAACAAGTTGCTGGCCTTACCTCAGGTCGGCAACTTTTGTGTAAGAGACAATGTAGTCAAATTCTGCTATTATTTTACTGATTCAAACCATGGTGCCGTCGCAAGAGAAACGTCGGTTTTCCTTTAAGGAAGTTGGTCGCATTGAAGAATTTGGATTTGTGGGTCAACGGTTTGCGCCCGAAGACGTTGCCGGCCTCCATTGCGCCTGTATTGGTCGGCGTTGCTGCAGGATATCGTCTGCTGAAATCAGGGGCGGCGGGATGCGCCACCCCTGCAAACGAGATTGAGGGGTGTGTGGCGGCTCCGAGCGCTTTGAGCGCCCCGGCGGCCAGCATGCCGTGGGGGAAGTTTGCGCTGCTCGCGTTGCTCTGCATCGTTGTCGCGCTTTTCATCCAGATTGCGGCCAATTTCGCCAATGACTATTCCGATGGCATCCGCGGCACCGACGAGGGTCGAGGCGACGAGGAAGTCAAAACCGCCAAACCCCAGCGCCTCACCGTTTCCGGGCGGGTCAAGCCCGGTCAAGTGCTCGCCGCTGCCGGTGTCAACGCGTTCATCGCCTGTGTCGCAGGCCTTGCCCTCACCATCATCACCGGTCACTGGTGGCTCATCGCCCTCGGCATCGTCTGCCTGCTTGCCGGTTGGTTCTACGTCGGCGGCAAACATCCCTACGGTTATGCTGGCTTTGGTGAAGTTGGCGTCTTCATCTTCTTCGGCTTGGTTGCCGTACTCGGCACGCAATATGTGCTTACCGGACGTGTTAACGCCGAAGGCGTCTTGGGCGCTGTGCTCTGCGGCCTCTTCTCCTGCGCCATCCTCATGGTCAACAACCTTCGTGACGTCGACGAAGATAAGATCAGCGGCAAAATGACCCTTGGCGTGCGTCTCGGCCAGAAAAACGCGCAGACTGTTCTGTTCGTCACCTATCTGGTGCCTCTGGTGGTCACGGTCGTCGGTGCTTTCGTCCCGCTGGTTATGCTCTTCCATCACTTCAGCGTCGGCGGCGTCGTTCTTGCGGTCCTCGCCATCCTCTTCGCGTTGGTCTGCATCAAGGCGGCTACGGGCTTAGTCAAGAGTGTCAACGCCGGTAACTTTGTCAAGGCTCTGCCGATGTGCAGCATGACGGTTTTGCTGTTCTCAATCGTTTTCATCGTTGTCGAGATTGCCCTGACGCTCTAAGAGGTCATCGGTATGGCTTCGGTGTGGCCATAGATTCATAGGGGATTTGAGCGTGTGTGGCGAACAGTACTGTTAGCGCTAACAATTTTGCTGCCATACCGTCCCATTCATCGCCTACCATTGAACTATGTCTTATAAATTAGTATTGCTCCGGCACGGCCAGAGCGCATGGAATAAAACAAACCAGTTCACCGGCTGGGTGGACGTTCCGCTCACCGAGCAGGGCGTCGAGGAAGCCAAGCATGGTGGCCAGCTCCTCAAGGAGAAGAACGTTCTTCCCGACATCGTCTTCACCTCGCTGCTGCGTCGCGCGATTAACACCGCCAACTATGCCTTGGACGAGGCCGATCGCCTATGGATTCCAGTCAAGCGTAGCTGGAGGCTCAACGAGCGTCATTACGGCGCCCTGCAAGGCAAGAACAAGTCCGAGATCCGTGAGAAGTACGGTGACGAGAAGTTCATGATTTGGCGTCGTTCCTACGGCACCCCGCCGCCAGAGATCGATCCGAGCGACGAATTCTCGCAGAACAGCGATCCGCGTTACGCCGGCGATCCGGTACCCGAGACCGAAGCCCTGGCCAACGTGGTCACCCGCGTGACCCCGTACTGGGAATCCGAAATCGTTCCTGAGCTCAAAAGCGGCAAGACCGTACTGATCGCCGCGCACGGCAACTCGCTGCGCGCCATCGTCAAGATGCTCGACGGCTTGAGTGAAGAGGAAATCTCCAAGGTCAACATTCCGACGGCCATCCCGCTGGTCTATGAGCTTGACGAGAACATGAAACCGATCAAGCCCCGTGGCGAGTATCTCGACCCCGAAGCCGCTGCCGCCGGCGCCGCCGCCGTTGCTGCACAAGGCCAGGCCAAGAAGTAAGTTTCGACTTTACTTTTGCCAAATAAAAGGCGAATCGCATAGATATTATTGCGATTCGCCTTTTTGCTATTTTTATACGTAGTTTTATCAGTAAATTGTTGGAATCTCAGTCCTCGTCGAAATCGCGGGGCTCTTTGCTCGGATCGAATCCGGAAACGATATAAACGACCTGGCGGGCCGTGGAAACGGCGTGGTCGCCGAGGCGTTCCATGAAGCGAGCGGTCAAAACCACATCGATGAGCTGTTGTTTCGTGCCTTTCCATGCGTCATCGAGCACGAGCGCGAAAGATTCCTGATGCAGTTCGTCGAGTTTGTTGTCGTCTGCGATGACCTGTTGCGCCAGCGTGGTGTCGCGGTCGGAAAGCATCTCCGGCAATCTGTCGGCCGTGACGTCGAGGAATTCGCGCATACTCTCAAAAATGTGCCGCGTCTTTGTATCGTCCGGCAGTGCTGAGGCAGGGTAGGCCCGATGGGCCGTCTGTGCGATATGCTGCGCCAGATCGCCCATACGCTCGATGGTGGAAGCCAGCCGCAGCGTGGCGACCACTACGCGCAAATCCGTGGCCACCGGGCTCTGCTGGGCTAGAAGCTTCACGCACTGGTCGAGAATCTGTTTTTCCAATGCGTCGATGGCCGAGTCTCCGTCGATCACGGATTTGGCAGCGTCCATGTCACCGTCCATCAGTGCCCTGCCGGCCCCGTGAATCGCTGTGCAAACCCCGTTGGCCATGCGCTCCAGGTCATCGGCGACCGCCTTGAGTTCTTCGTTGTAGATGACGCGCATATGAGCTTCTTTCGTAGTGATTGGATACGCCGGTTATGCGTTGGTGGTTTTAATTATTGGTAAATAATGATAGATGATACGTTAGCGGATAAAGAATTATCGGGATAGACGAAAGTTGGATGGATGAAAATATAGAATAATAGAGACGTCGCCCCTTCAGTTCGCACCGAGCCTGCGATAATCCCAGCGGTCGAAATGCTCCCAAATCAGCATCAGCACGCCGATGAGGACTCCCGACGAACACAGAATGATCGCCTCAATGACGTGGAATCCACATGCGAGCAAAATCACGCTGACCACGAGGGCGATAACCCACCAGCTGGTGATAATCAGGAACGTCTTGCGCAAGTCGACCTGAACGGGTTTTGGCGCGGGCTTACAGACGTCGGGGTTGAGAATCGGGGCAAATTTCATAGAGCCAATTTTAGTATCGGGGGTTAACCTTAAGTTGGCTATACGCTGATTATGTATGCAAATCAGTATGAGAGCCATGAGAGCATAGAGGAAACGTCAGTACGAGGAGCCTTGCACGTGTATTCGATTCACCCGGTCATCAAGCGGTATGCCTGGGGTTCCTATACCCATTTGCAGGCGATGTTCGCCTCCCAGCTGTCCTCGAAACTGCCAATGCAGGGTACGCCTTTGTTTGCCAATAGCGAGAATCAGGTATCGCAGGGTGAGCGTAAGCCATCCGTAAGGGAAGCCCGGCAGTCTCAATCGCAACCTGAAATTCACAAGGAAACCGGTGATAGACCGCTGGCCGAGATGTGGTTCAGCGGTCATGCACAGTGGCCTTCACAGGTGGATCTCAATATGCAGAAAGCCTTGGAAGAGCTGTCGCAAGAGAAGCAGCACAAGCGAAATAAGGCGCTGGCAAGACTGCGAAATTTACGGGTGCGTAGCGTCGAAACGTCCGATGATTCCAATATTTCCATGGCTCTGACCGATCTCATCCACGCAGATCCTGAAGCCATGCTTGGCGTTCGCTGTTCCGATAAATTCGGTCCGGTTCTGCCATATCTTCTTAAAGTGATTTCCGCGCGTATCCCGCTTTCCTTGCAGGTCCATCCCATCGATTTCCAAGCGCGCGCCGGTTTCAACGCCGAAAACGCGCAGCACATAGCAATGGACGCGCCCGAGCGTTCCTTCAAGGATGCGGTGGCGAAAAACGAGATGGTTGTCGCGCTGGAGCCGTTCGAGGCATCCGTCGGTTTCGCGACTCCGACGTTCATGCTTTCCAATCTGACGCTGGTGGACCATCCGCTTGCCCGACGCATGGTGGAGGCACTTACACCGCAATCACATAATGATGTGTATGGGATGCATAGCGTGCCTGTGATACATGGTGTCCATGGAATGCATGGTAGGTTCGTCACCCCGCAGCATGCCTTGGCTTCGGGGCCGGAAAACGATGATTTTGCCGAAGCTGACGCGATGATGCCCATAGCTTCTGCGGTCTGGCAACCGTCGCACAAGCGGATTTTCCGTGCATTCCACACTGCCGTTGTCGCCGGACCGGTCAGCGGCTTACACGAGGCATTGGCGAGCGCTGCTGCCGAGGTTTCCGACGAGCGCTCGCAGCTTGCTTTCCATCATGCCCTCGCCGCCGAAGAAGCGTTTCCGGGGGACCCCAGCGTGCTTGCGTTGCTGATGATGAATCCGCTGGCATTGCAGGAGGGTGAGTCCGTTTTCATTCCAGCTGGCACCCCACACGCCTATATCCATGGCACTGGCGTGGAGATTATGACCAATTCGGATAACGTATTACGTGCTGGTATGACGGTGAAGCACAAGGATATTTCGGACTTCCTGCAAACTCTCGATTGCGACCCGTCTTCGCCCATCGACCCTAGCGTCAGTTGGATGACGGACTGGGGCGGAATGTTTGGCAACCGGGTGATTTATCGGCCGAAAATCGACGAGTTCATGCTGAGTTTTGGCCGTGTCGGCACGCAGCAGCGTCCTTGGCCGATGATGGAGCGGCTTTCTCGCCGTTATGGCCGGCTCATGACCAAGGTTTCGCTTACCAACCGGCATTTCGGCCCGCGAATCGTGGTCTGCCTCGAAGGATCTGTGAGGGTGGTCAGTTCGCACGAATCTAAGATTTTGCGGCAAGGCGAGGCAGTTTTCGTGCCCGCCGTTGATGGCCGTGTGCAGTTGGATTCGGATAGCGAGGTCGGCACGTTCATCATGGCTTCCACGCAGGCTTGAGCGTGTCTTGGCAACGCCGTTATAGATGTATTGATAAGCGTAAATATTGTGAAGGAAGTGTGACACGCCGATGGACCGATTGGATTCTGCGGTTTTTGGAAAGCGGTAATCGTATCCTGTTTCGAAAAATCATGGTGTGAAAGTAATCTGGTAGCAGAAAACAGGAAGTGTCGGATGCGCTTTACGGTGTCTTATTGATACGCTGTTGTACCGGTAAAGCTCGTCTAGGCATTTTCCATTGAAATGTTGTCCGCAAGGAGTTGGTTTATGGTTCACGGTGCGCACAAAGCGCGGAGAGCAACGAAACGGTCTAGTGCCGTCTCCTCACTCTTCTCTCCTGCAAAGGGGACGCATTCGCTTGAAGCGGTGCGGCAGGTGCAGGCCCAGGCCACCAATGGCGCTACTGTCGGCTTGACCCCTGAGGTCGTCGACAAGCTCAACGAAATCGTACCTGAAACTCGTCGTTCCATCCGTTTGGCCCGTGAGTCCGAAAACCGTCGCCATGCAGTCGTCGTTTCTGCTTCGTTGGCCGCGTTGGTTGGCGCTGCTGCCACCGCTGCGATGGCGGGTAATCCCACCAAGCCTACCTTCGATGCAGCTGGAGAAGCCACCACTACTTCCACACTGAAACCGATTAATGCCGCTTCGCGCTCGGAAGACCGAGTTCCGTTGCAATCCAATGGTACGCAAGGCACGTGGAGCTTGGGGGAGTCCAACACCTCGCTCGATGTTTCCGCAATGTCGAAGTCAATTGCCAATAATCCGCAGATCGCAAGTCTGATGGATCAGGATTACAAGGTTTTGCCCGCGGGCTTCAACCCGAACCATGCCACCGGTGATTTTGGTAACAACTATGAGTTCAGCCAGTGCACGTGGTGGGTTTACGTCCGTCGCCATCAGCTTGGGCTTCCTGCCGGTTCCCAGATGGGTAACGGCGCTCAGTGGGCCGATTCTGCGCGTTCCTTGGGTTACTGGGTCGATCGCTCGGCCCGCCACGTTGGCGATATCATGGTTTTCGCGCCCGGTCAGGACGGTTCCGATTCATCTTATGGCCACGTCGCCATCATTGAGAAGATCAATTCCGACGGTTCCGTCACCACTTCCGAGTGTGGCGCTGCGTTCCAAGGCAAGACCTTCTCGAAGACGTACACCGCCGCGCAGGTTGCCGCACATCAGATTATTCATTACTGAGGTTGCAATAGGCAGCTCAAGACGTCCAGGACATGCTGGGGTAGAGGTTTCCTTTCCGTTTATTTTTATTACTTTTTGCTTTCACAGAAATTTGTGAAGGTTGTATTTTCTTGGGCCTGCGTTCTGACATACTCTATTTCGCTTGATATTCAGGGAATCTGGACTTCCGAAAGTAGTGCAATTACTGGCCAAAATCAACGTTTCTGAAGGTCTTCGCCGCTCAATTTTGTTGTGGCTCCATGATAACCTAAGTTACATGATGAAAGCTTCGAAGATCTGTGCATCCTTGGCCGCGCTTGCACTTAGCGCCTCAGCCGTCATTGCATTCTCTCCAACCGCCTTTGCTGCCAACGAGGACAACGACCCGGTCACTTCCTCCCGTTCCTTCCGCAAGGTCAATACCGTGCGTAAAGACCTCTTGAAGGAGTCGACGTCCACCGATGTCGATGCCAAATCGAATTGGGGAGGCATCGAATCCCTCGATGTGCCGCAAACCGAGTCCCAGGCCGAAAAGGACGCCGCTGCCGCCAAGCAACGCGCGGATGCCGCCGCTGCAAGCGCAGCTGCCGCATCACGTTCCGCAGCAAGGGATTCTCTTTCCGCAACTCCGCAGAATTTCAACATCACGCCTCCCAACGGGCAGTCTGTCGCCAGCTTGTTGGCTTTCGCCAATCAATTCGTAGGCGTGGTTCCTTACAAGTACGGCGGTAACACCCCAGCCGGTTGGGATTGCTCGGGAATGGTCCAATATCTTTATGCCAATATGGGTATTTCGTTGCCGCACGGTTCCGGCGCACAGGCTACTGTCGGCACTGCAGTGCCCGATATTGCCCACGCGATGCCCGGCGATATTCTTGCCAATTCTGAACACGCGGCGATTTATGTCGGCAATGGCATGGTGGTCAATGCGTTGAATCCTGGTGCGGGTACGGCTTACACGCCTCTGTGCTATGCCTTTAGCAGCGCGTATTCTATTCGCAGGCTGCTGTAGTTTTCAGCAATGTTTAATATTAAAAATAGAGCGCGTTCCTTCGGGGGCGCGTTTATTTATATGCGCATAATTGGTTCCTCTGCGTCAAGGCTGGTATTCTAAGAGTAGAGCCGTTATGAACGGCGTTAACGTATGTCAAGGAGGTAGTCATGGTAAACGACAAGGCTATTCTGGTAGGTGTGGATGGTTCGCAAGCCAGCTACAAAGCAACTTGGTGGGCGGCGAACTATGCCAAGCACGCAGGGTTGATGCTACAGATCGTCTGTGCGTATTCGCTGCCGAGCTATGCTGCGGTTTCGTTTGATTCCACATACACTTCGATGGGCGACGACAATGCTGCGCACATCGATGCGCAGGAAATTCTTTCCAAGGCCAAGGCCATCGCTGACGAACAGGGCGTTGAGGCGCAGACGCTGATTGTCACCGGTGATCCCTCTTCGGTCTTCGTCGAGCTTTCGCGTAACTACAACCTCATTGTCATCGGCAACCGCGGCAAGGGCGGCCTGGCCGAGCGATTGCTGGGAACCACCAGCTCATCGCTGCCGGCTTATGCTTATTGCCCGATTATCGTGGTTCCGTATACTGACGACGACGGCAAGACCATGCATTTGAACAACACCATCAAGCGTGTAGCCGTTGGCATCGACGCCAGCGCATGGGGTTTGAAAGCGCTGCAGATTGCGGCGGACCTTTCCGCTGATCGTGGCGCCGAACTCGACGTCATCGACGCGGTGGCAGGCCTGCAAGGCGTCAGCGATGAGGACGGCGTTTACGATTCCTATATGGAAGATCTGGAGACCCAGATTGCGCCGGTCCGCAAGGCTCATCCGGAGCTTAAAATCACCAAGACCATCGTTCCGGAATCAGCCGTCAGTGCCCTGACCAAGGCCAGCTATGACCACGACATCGTGGTGGTCGGTTCCCGCGGCAAGGGCGGGTTCACTGGTCTTCTGGTTGGTTCCACCAGCCAGGGGCTCATCCAGCACGCGGCCGGCCCGGTTTACGTGGTGCCGCGCAAGTACGTCGAAGCTGAGAAGTCCCGCTCTGACGGCGCCATCGAGGGTATCGAAGGTGTCGAGCAGGTTTCGGTGAAGACCGCCGACAGCTCCGCAGCCGAAGCCATCGAGTCTTCCATCGATCCAGAGCACAAGAACTGATTGCCGATAATCGTATAACGATATAAACGATAAAAGGGTGGTACCGATATCCTCAATGGATGATCGGTACCGCCCTTTTATATTTATATTCGGATTGTTGGTAAAGCGATGAAACTACTTAGTGAGCACCTTGACTTCCATACTCACCGGCGTCGCGCGCTCATAGGTGTGCATTACAGTGCAGGACTTTTCGATGTGCTTTTCGACGCGGTCCTTGAGCTTCTCGACGTCCTCGCCGTGGATGCCGGCGCTTTGAGCGTCGACAACGACCTGCTCGCGGAAGGCGGTGTAGCCGTCAGCCTCGCGGTCGTAATCGCCATCGACGGTGATCTTCGCGCCCTTGCCTTCACCCAGCGAATTCTCAATGGTCATCTGGCTGGAAAGTGCGCCGCAGCCCGCCAGTGCCACCTTCATCAGATCGCCGGGGTTGAACAGGCCCTTGCCGTGCCCGAACTTGATGTGTGCGCCGTCGTCGCTGAACGCGTCCCAGGAACCGTCCTTGTTGCGCTCCACCCACAGTTTCTTTGCCATTGCGACCTCCTCGCGGTTGTGCCTCGTTTTTGCAGAGGCGTTTCCCTACCAATCTAACCCCAAGCCCCGTCGTTATCCGTGTGCGTTTTGGTACGAAACTTGGTGGACGAACAGGATACATCCGAATCCGTGTATTTTCTGGCAGTGAAACGAATGCGGTGTGTCAGCGTCGCACGCGACAGTGGTTCGGGCTTCGTCAGTGACCGTTTTCAGCTGGGTGCGGTGTGGATGCTGGAAAATGGTCATTTTGTCACAAGCGCAAGGCCAATACTGGTTGCTAGAATGAATAATTATGTTGACTCAAGAACAGCTCGAAGAAATTCGTCAGAGAATCCCTGCACGCCCGGTAACCGATATTCCCATGCCGTACGAGGATTTGGTACGCGACATCCTGACCAACGGGACGCTCAAGACCGACCGTACGGGCACGGGCACGATTTCTCTGTTCGGTCGCCAGATGCGCTTCGATCTTTCTAAAGGCTTCCCGCTGTTGACCACCAAAACCGTTTATTTCAAAGGCATCGCCTACGAGCTGCTGTGGTTCCTTAAAGGTTCGAGCAACGTACATTGGCTGCAAGAGCACAACGTACACATCTGGGACGAGTGGGCCGACAAAAACGGCGATCTAGGACCGGTTTACGGTGTGCAATGGCGTAGCTGGCCGGCACCGACCAAGGGTGACCCGAACCGCACTATCGATCAGATTTCGAATGTGCTGAATCTCATCAAAACGCATCCTGATTCCCGTCGTATGGTCGTCACCGCATGGAACCCGGCTGAGGTCGAGCAGATGGCGTTGCCGCCCTGCCACGCCCTTTTCCAGTTCTATGTAGCTGACGGCAAGCTCTCCTGCCAGCTATATCAGCGTTCCTGTGACATGTTCCTCGGCGTGCCATTCAACATCGCGTCGTATTCGCTGCTCACGTTGATGATGGCGCAGCAGACTGGCCTCGAACCGGGGGAGTTCGTTTGGACCGGCGGCGATTGCCATGTCTACGACAACCACATCGAGCAGGTCTTGACCCAGCTTGGCCGCGAGCCTTATCCATACCCACAAATCGAGATTCGCAAGGCCGATTCCATTTTCGATTACCAGTATGAGGACTTCAAGATCGTCAATTACCAGCATCATCCGGCCATCAAGGCGCCGGTTGCTGTCTGAAGTGAGATTAATCGGCTGAGGGTTTAGGTTAAAGACTGGCGTCGAGGTCCGGTGGGGTAGTTGAGATCAATTGAGTACTATCTGAACGGCTAAGTTAAGTTCCGGGTTGAGATTCAGTCAAAACCAACTATAAGTCCTCGTTAATCCCAGATTATGGCCGGTTTTAAGCCCGTTTCAATCCGCGTGAAATTGCGTCTGAGCCGTTGGTTAAACTAGAAATACTGCCTAATTCAAGGAGTACATGAAATGGAGCATGACAGTAGCCGAACTGGCTATCACGAACCCAAGCCCGGGCTTGCCGGGCAAAAAGTCACCGAGGACTGGGGAGACGATGTCGTCAAGACGTTCTCGGTCAATCTCATCTGGGCGTGTGCGCAGGATCTGCAAGGCCGTCCCGATGCGATGGGGTTTAAAGGCGGGATGCCTTGGCATCTTGCCGAAGACATGAAGCGTTTCAAAGAGCTGACCGTTTCGCACCCGGTGATTATGGGTCGAAAGACATGGGATTCGCTTGATCCGAAATACCGGCCGTTGCCGAACCGCGACAATATCGTCGTCTCCCACGATCCGAACTGGCGTGCTGCCGGGGCAACCACGGCCAACGATATCGATGCAGCGCTCGATTTCGCTCGTCAGGAGGCCATTCCTGACGATGGCCTGGACCGCAGCGAGATCTGGGTAATCGGGGGAGCACAGCTGTTCCGTGCCATTATGCCGTTTGCCAACAAAGCCTATGTCACTTACATCCGTGGCCGTTTCGACGCGGACACGTATGGGCCGGACATGGACGAATTGGTGCGTGATGGGGCCTGGAGCCTGCAGGATGACGGTCCGTGGATGACTCCCCGGAAGCCGGAAGGCGCCGTCGAAGCGTATCGTTTCGTCACCTATCATAAGAATCAGTGAGCTTATTTTTTAAGTATTGACGCAGATATGGCTGCTGTTGGGGCTATGTCTGCGTCTTTGTTTTTATATGCTATTACGGTCGATTCGTTATGATGGCTGTAGTAATGTCATCCAGACTTCCGATAAACGAAAGACAGCCCAGCTATGTCAAATCATCCATACACCGTCATGACCGTCTGCACCGGCAACATCTGCCGTTCCCCGATGGCCGAAATCATCCTGCGCTCCAACTTCGAGGAGCGCGGGCTGGGCGATAAGGTACGCGTAATGTCCAGTGGTGTCAGCGATGAAGAACATAGCCATCCAATCGACCCGCGTGCTGTGCGTGTGCTGCGTCAGCGCGGCTATGAGATTCCCAAGCATCATTTCGCACACCGCATCACGCAGGAAGAAATCGACGAAAGTGACCTGTTCCTGCCAATGACGGCTTCGCACGAAAGGGGACTGCTGCGTCTACTGCCCGCAGATAAAAAGTCCGAAGTACATCTCTACCGCAGCTTCGACCCGAATCTGCCCAAGCCCGCGCCCGGACGCGAAAGCGACATCGATTTGGTCGACCCGTGGTATGGAGGCCCGCGTGACTTCGAAATCGCCATCGACCAGATTGACGGCGTCGCTCCCTACATTGTCGATTGGGTGTCCAAGCAGCTCTGAGCGGCTGTTCGTTTGAACTGTAGGCAAGTGACAGCAGCTATAACTCCGCTGCGTTGAATGAAAAAAATAAAAAACTTCTGGCGACCGGTAAGAATATCGGTTGCCAGAAGTTTTTTCTTCAGCTTCTGAAATTTATATCAGAACAGCGTCGGAATTGGGAAATAGGTGAAGAAATCAGCTGCCCACTTCGCGAGATTAGTAACAATCTGCCAGAACATAAGCACCTCCTTGATTGCTTCTTTTAAAAGCATTTTTATTATAAACAGATAATATCTATCAAACAAGAATTACTTTGAGCGTAATGTTTGTGACCCATATTGTTCCAGGCTTTGCCGCTAAAAATTTTGAGGGCAGATGCACCTCTCGCCCCGTAACTGTTTTCGGATATTAGGCTGACGGCCACATTGAAAGTCAGACTTATGCCTAGTGTTCAGTTGCGGCTTCACCAGAAAGCTCAATTCGTCGGCTAGGTTCTCAGTGAGTTATCTCCGCAATTGAAAAATCAGTATGGTGCCTTGCCATGCGCGTGGGCGAGAAATCAAAAAGCCTCGAAACCGTTGGAATTACTTGATCGAGACCTGAGTGGTGGCTCCGAGCGGTATCGATCCGCTGACCTAACGATTTAGTTTTCAGGATTTCCAAGAGTTACTGCTGGGTGCTGTGAATTGCTATGAGCTTCTCCTCATTGAGATTGAGGTTGCTATTTTTTATTTTTGGTTTTCATTGTTTGCTGTTGAATCTGCTGGGTAAATGCTGGGTGATTTTAGATTTGATTAACACCTGTATCTAGATCTTCAAATTGGAATGAATGATTTTTTGCCCGTGTTTTAGTACAATGCAAACTAAGGTGTCTTCTAAGCTGAGCCTTGAATCATCGATATATTCACAAGGCAAAATGACTATTTTAATTTTATTTTTATAAGATTAGTCATTTTTATGCGTTTCTTTTTCCTTGGTATTGTTAGGATTGTTTTTATGAAAGACGAAAAGGAAAAATACTTGGATGAAATAGTCCAATTATCGCGCCTTGGACTAGAGCATAAAAATGATGATTTACGGATGTATGTTCGACGGCTGGTGCGGCGGTACCAAGTTAGGGAACCGGATGTGGCTTCCCAGCTGTCATCTTGTCTGAAGAATGCTTCAGTGGAAGTCCAGGACCGTTCGGTACTTCGCTCATCTTCGAATAATTTGTTGTTTTCTGGTCCCGTGTCCTCGGAGAAACCGCGTTTGGCACCCCAGGTTGAATCTGAACTAGATGAAATCGTTCGGGAAAGAACACATTATAAGGATTTAGTCTCTGCTGGTCTTTCTCCTGTCGCCTCTGCTATATTTACAGGTCCTCCCGGGGTAGGCAAAACGATGGCGGGGCAGTGGCTGTCTTCACAGTTACATCTGCCTATGTATAAGCTTGATCTCGCTTCGGCAGTTTCAAGTCGTCTTGGTGAGACAGGGAACAATTTGCAATCAGTGTTCCTAAGGGCGTCAAAGGAACCGTCGATATTATTCCTTGATGAAATCGACTCTATTGCGAAAACAAGGGCCGACGGCAGGGATATTGGTGAGATGAAGCGCCTCGTGACAGTGCTACTTCAGTTGTTGGATATGTGGGATGGTAAGAGCATCGTTTTGGCGGCAACAAATAATGCCGAGCTCATAGATTCTGCCGTGTGGCGTCGTTTTGAGTTGAAAATTGACTTTCCTATGCCTTCTTCAGAAGATTTATCGGCAGTTCTCAAGAAGGATATGCAAATGAATGGCACTCATCTTGACGATGTTTATTTGCAGCTGCTGGTGAGAGTGTTAAACGGGGAGTCATATAGCGATGCTCGCACTATCGGGAAATTGATTAGAAAGCGATCAATTCTGGATAAACGGACCTTGCAACAATCCACGCTCGAATATGCCGAAGGAAAGATTAAGGTTCTTCCGCATAAAGAACGGATTGATATTGCAAAAAGTCTTGCTGGTGAAGTTGAACTGAAACAAAGAGAGATTAGTGAAGTCACTGGTGTGAGCCGTGACACGATAAGGAAGTTTTCTAAACAGGTTGAGAGGAGAAACAAATGACCCGGCGTTATCTTATAGGCAGAGGCGAGAGACTCACGGATACGGTTAAAGTACCTCCCGGAGGTCGTCCTAAGAAAGGGCCGTATGACTATGAAGAATCAAGGGAGAGACTGCTTCCCGAACTGGCAGAGACCATTGATTCTTTTGTTCAAGACAAGGCCTACGCGCCGAATGATGTGCATGTTGTACAATTCATTTTGCATCCGGCGTATCTTGCGAAGTCCTATCATCCAAGTTCCTTGATTCGATCATTTGGTTTAGTGATGGCCGGTAGCAAGCCTGTTGAGATTACCACGCAGGATGATTCCGAGACACAAAAGCGGTTGACCTCCTCTCTGTTGCTTGCAGGAGGGAAAAATGCTTTCAGGAGTTTTCTTTCCGCGCTTCAAGAGACGAAGAACCCTGAAGATGGCGAAGCAATTGATGAAATTAGAAAGATTGAAACCATCAAAAGTTTCAGTTCGGCAGACAAATTGCATGAAGGCCAGAATAACCAGGATTGGTATGAGCTGGTGTTGCAGACTTTCGAAGGTTCGTTCTGCCAGGATAACTGGAATTTACTAAGGAAAACAGCGACTTCTTTAAACATCACTTTTGACGAGGATCTTATTTTTACCGCTAGGAATTTGCAGTTCATTCCCGCGCATGGTTCCAAGAAAGCGATGGAGCAATTATCTCTATATACGACATTGCGTGCAGTCCGTCCAATGCCGAAACTCAGGCTAGAACCTATCGGGAATGGCCCGATTAGAGCGGTAGATAATGTGCAAGTCGATCTTCCTGATTTTCAGATGGGCAATGGGGACGAACCCTCAGTGGCTGTGTTTGATGGTGGATTACCCGAAGAGTCAGAGAATCCCATGAGGGATTGGACCGATTATAGCTTGGCCAATCCTGTTGCCAACACGGTTCCGGAGTATGCAAAACATGGATTGGCTGTGTGCTCGGCCTTGGCATTTGGCGATATCCGTGGACAAATCGAACCTTTGCACACAAAGATATCCGCGGTTCGGGTTTTGGACAGTACGAGCGCCGACGACAATCCTCTTACTCTGTGTTCGGTGCTCAATAATATCGTCGCCGAACTGCAGGAACGGCATTATGATTATGTCAATCTCAGTCTTGGGCCTGACGTACCCATTGAAGATGATGATGTTAGTGCGTGGACGGCAATGCTTGACGATTTGCTTTCATCGGGCGACACATTGATGACCGTAGCTGCAGGCAACAATGGTCATCTGGATAGGGACATAGGAAACGCACGCGTGGAGATTCCCGGTGATTCGGTTAATGCTCTTTGCGTTGGTTCTTCGACTTCCGAAGATTTTGCGTATGAGCGTGCGTCATATTCAGCAGTGGGCCCTGGGAGGAGGCCGGGATTGATAAAGCCGGATCTGCTGGCTTTTGGCGGCATTCCAGACAATGAATTCCATGTGCTTTCGTCAGGGACGACACCTCGGATAACAACGACTATGGGCACTAGTTTTGCGGCTCCGATGGTTCTGCGTAAGGCAGTTCAAATTTGTGAATTGAGCGGACGCAATCTGACACCGCTTGCGATTAAAGCATTGCTTATCCATACCGCAGAAAAAGAGGATGGTGCGGAGATTGAAGAAGTTGGATGGGGCAGGGTGATGCCTGATGCCGAGAGTATTCTTGCCAGTGAAGGTGAGAACGCTACAGTCGTTTATCAGGGTTCGCTCAGTCCAGGAAAATATTTAAGAGCTCGTATTCCAGTACCCAAAGATTTATATGGTGCAAGAGGGAAAGCGGACATCACTGCTACTTTTACGTTTGCCAGTAGGGTGGACCCTCAGTGTCCGGACGTATATACCCAGTCGGGTCTTATAGTGACGTTCCGACCTTCTATGGAAGCTCGTGAAGATGGTAAGATACCGAAAAGTATTCCATTCTTTACTTCGCAGAAGTATGAAACAGAAAATGACCAAAGGAATCGACGTTATAAATGGGAAACGGTATTACATGATCATAAATCTGTTTTCTATTTGGATTTATACAAACCAGTGTTCGACATTCATTATGTTTCCAGGGAAGAGGGGGCGCAATCTTCATCGACGGAACCTATACACTATGCTTTGGCGATTACACTTCATGTGCGAAATTCCCGTGATTTGACTGGACAGATTCTGCATCAGTATCCTGAGCTAGAAGAATTCATTCCTGTCGAAGGGCTGACAGCGGAATGAGGACAAAACAGCATACGAAATTTCTAGGATATCGTCAGAATGTGTGTCTGTTTTGTTTGTCGTCTTACTTGTGCTCGGAGGTGACTATTTTTCGAATCTGCTGGGTAAATGCTGGGTTTCGGCGGAAGCATCTCGTCGCTGAGAAACAAGAAAGCCTCGAAACCGTTGCAATTACTTGGTTTCGAGACCTGAGTGGTGGCTCCGAGCGGCATCGATCCGCTGACCTAACGATTTTCAGTCGTTCGCTCTACCAACTGAGCTACAGAGCCATGAATAAATCAAAAACCCGGCGAACCGGGCTTAAGACCATTCGAGCGACTCCGGCCAGACTTGAACTGGTGACCTCCGCCGTGACAGGGCGGCGCTCTAACCAACTGAGCTACGGAGCCGTGGCTTGCTTTCATCAAGCAGCCGAGTATTAATATTACTCAGAATCAGGCCAAACGCAACCCCGAAGCTGTTTCAGCGTGTCGCCTATGATGCCAATGATTTATACGTGATTGCCAAACGTTTGTAATGCAAAATAACCACTGCAATAAACAATCCCTGATTCACGAGCCGTTTCAAGCGGCGTTCGACAAGGCGGTCACGTCCGCGATGTTGCTCTCTTGCGCAAAGTCGTAGAGATAATAAGCGTAGTCCGTGTCCTCGTTATCGTCATCAGGGTCGTCGCCCTCGTCATCGTAGGGATCGGACTGGCAGTCCGAACCGTGACAATCGGAATCGTCGGTATCCAAATGGTGAACCGCATAGCCGAATGCCGAAAAGAAGATAATAACGAAGACGATGCTCAGGATTGTTGAAATCGCACCGATGACGAGCCCGGCGATGGCCATGGGCTTACTCTTCTCGCCGCTGTGGTTGATCTGGACGAGCGCGACCACGGAAAGCACCAGCCCGATAAGCGGCATAAAGAAGGAAAGTATGAAACCGACGATGCACATGGTGTTCCATTTTTGCTCCGGTGCCGGGGCATAGTAACCCTGCAGCGTCACCGGAGGCACCGCGCCAGGTCCCGTCGGACCGGTAGGCGGCATCGTGGGGACGGCAGGTGGCACTTGGCCGTATGCCTGATAATCGGGCATCTGCGGGTTCATGCCAGCATCTTGGAACTGGGGCTGCGGGTTTGTCTGCTGGCCGGCGTCACCATATTGATAGTTGAACTGATTCGGCTGCGTGGGTGGGTTTGCGTTGAAATCGTCGTTGTTCATAGCCAACAGTCTACGCTCGCGTAGTGAATTTGCGGAACAGGTCGCCATTACTCGAGTCGAGCTCAACAACACTTATAGATGTGTTGAATTATATGGAATTATTATTGGTTTCTGTGTCATTGAATTGACCGTCTCGGCGTGAATGTCAAGGTCTGATATGTGAGTGGAAGGGAAGCCTATAGTTTACGCACTTACGCCGAATTTTGGGAACGTCATTGATGCTTCCGCCATCGAATTAGTGTTCTACGTGCTTGTTGATGAGCGATATTTAAGCTAGCTGACCCGGCAACCCACGAGCGCGCATTGAAGTCACGGGGTCCGCCTTCCGTTAAACTAGTGGTTCGTGCAGGAAAACGACAAAAGAATTCATCACGTGCTCTCATACGTCCGGCGAACGGGTCGTCTCGACGACCGCCTCAAGCGGGCCTGGCAGCGATATTCGCCCGATTTTCTGCTTGATATCAATGCGGGGGAGGGCCTGCTCGACGTGAGGTCGGGATTTGCGTTCGACCGCGATTTCGTGTGTAACGCCTGGGGCAACGAACATCCGCTGGTCGTTGAAATCGGTACGGGCCAGGGCGAGAACATCATCGCTGCCGCGCAATCTCACCCCGAAACTAATTTCCTTGCGGTGGAAGTCTACGACCCGGGCGTCGCCCATACGATGCTGCGCGCCGGCAAGCTCGGATTGACCAATCTTCGTATCGCTCAGATCAATGCGCCAGAGCTCTTCAAGGTGAGTGAGCCAGGCGTGACCGACGAAATCTGGACGTTTTTCCCCGACCCTTGGCCTAAAATGCGTCATCACAAGCGTCGCATCGTCCAGCCAGCGCTCGCGACGGATATCCGTAAGGCGCTGAGCGAGGGAAACGTGTGGAGGCTTGCCACCGACATCGAGGATTACGCTCTGCACGTCCACGAAGTGATGGACGGCCGCCCCGATTTCGCCAATGCCGGCACCCTCACCGTTTCGCTGCCTACCGAGCACGTCGGCAAGGGAACGGCGGACAAGGCCACGTCGCTGCCTCACGCCGATTTCAAGGAATCGGAACGCTACGAGGGCCGTGTGCTCACCAATTTCGAGAAGAAGGGTTTGGCGGCTGGCCGGGTGATTCACGATTTCACGTACCGCGCCGTTTGAGACCGTAGGCGGCAAGAGTATTGCAATTGTGTGACGATTGACAACACGCCGGGACTTGCTGTAATCGCGTTCGTATTTTACACTGAATAGGTTGTTAGCCCCCCTCGTCTAACGGTTAGGACACCAGACTTTCAATCTGACAACAAGAGTTCGACTCTCTTGGGGGGTACTTTTTCAAGAGTTTTCAAGATTTCTCAATCATTATTTTTCGTCCGTTTCGGTTCTTGCGTCTAATTTCTGCCTGAGGGCTGTTCCTTTTATTCTTTCGGCAGCGTTTCGATACACTTTGGAAGACGGTTTCGATCTGTGCTTGTGTGATGGCAGTACTCTTCTTTT
Organism: Bifidobacterium sp. ESL0769; assembly: GCF_029395495.1. NCBI lineage: Bacteria > Bacillati > Actinomycetota > Actinomycetes > Bifidobacteriales > Bifidobacteriaceae > Bifidobacterium > Bifidobacterium sp. ESL0769. The sequence goes on from NZ_CP113918.1 coordinate 688,342, forward strand.
CGTCGGTGTTGACCTCGTCGACAATCCATAAGGCAAACATTTTCTCGTGAAACCGCAAGCGCAGTATATTTTGTGAAATATGTCATATTGGGTAGCCGAATCGTGCATAAATGTATCTGATTCTGCAATTTAAATCGTTTTTTTTATCATAGAAAGATATTTTAAAACTGTAAGTAATTAGGCAAGTGCGAATGCAGAATGAATTGGTATTCGCTTTTATATAATTCCCAACGGAGGGGGTTTGTGATGACTACAATCGTTATTCTTGGCGCGGGCTACGGCGGTATGCGTGCCGCGAAGCAACTGGCCAAAGCCAATGTCGAAGCCGACATCATCCTGGTCAACAAGAATCCGTACCATTACCAGTCCACGGAACTGCACGAAGTGGCTGCGGGCACCAAGGAACCCGACCAGATCACGTTCGACGTGCGCAAGGCTGTGGATCCGAAAGTCAAAGTGGTCATTGATGAGGTCACCAAGGTCGACCAGGACGCCAAGAAGGTGGAGCTTAAGAATAGTGAACCGCTTTCTTACGATTACCTGGTCAATGCGCTGGGCTTCGAGTCCGAGACGTTCGGCATCAAAGGCGCTGAGGAGAACGGCTGGCCGCTGATTGATATCGATACCGCCGTGGCCGCGCGCAAGCATCTGGAAGACACGTTGAAGAACTACAAGACCAGCCATGACGAAAACGACCTGCACATCGTGGTCTGCGGAGCAGGCTTCACGTCCATTGAGTATTTGGGCGAGCTGGTCTATCGCATGCCCGACCTCGCCAAGGAATATGATTTTCCGATTGACAAAGTGAAGATCGACTGCATCGAAGCCACTCCGAAGATTTTGCCGATGTTCGATCCGAAACTGGCGGATTGGGGTGTGAAGTACCTCGAAGACCATGGCGTCACTTTCCACGCCGGTACGCCGATCACCGAGGTCAAGCCGAACGCCGTGATGAGCAACGACACCGCCTTCCCGGCGAATACCATCATCTGGACCACCGGCGTGCGTGGCAGCAGTGTGATCGCCGACTCGGGTTATGACCAGAAGCGCAACCGCGTGGTGGTTCAGGATGATTTGTCGGTGAAGGGCCACCCTGAGGAGTTCCTCGTCGGCGACGTTTCCGCCGTCCCGAACCCGGACAACGGGCGCCTTTACCCGACCACGGCGCAGATTTCCATAGCTGAGGCCGACACCGCCGCGGATAATATCGTCGCGCGCATTCAAGGCAAGGATCCCAAGAAGTTCGTCTTCAAATCCTTGGGCACGCTCTGCTCGCTTGGACCCAAGACGGGCATCGCCGAAGTCGATATGGGCGGTCATTGGAAGCTCAAGGGCGCGAAGGCATCGGTGGCGAAGAAGGCCGTAGCCGACCGTTCCGTCACCGAGCTGACGGACGTCTCCGGGATTATGAAGGAATAGCAGAACCCTGGAATCATTCAAAGTCTTGGGGACGTATTTGGAGGTGCCAATCTTCCAGATACGTCCTCATTATAAGTTGCTTATGATTATCGATTGATGTTTATTCAACTGTGGTCTCGTAGTCGTTTGATGCTTTGCTGCGACCCCTCGGCTTTTCGGCTTTAGGCCGGGAAGAACAGTCACTTACGTGAGATATGCCATAAAAGAATCGAAATTTCGGTTTTCCTCGGTTTTTTGCTCAATTTTAATCGTTTTTTGTTCAGCTTGCCATATATTGTTGGAAGGTGTTGGCAGTGATGGCGCCTGTCTTTTTTTTGAAGCCATCGTTCGTGTTTAAGCTATAAGGAAAAGTGATTGGAATGAAGAGAATCGTAGTTCTTGGCGCGGGTTACGCCGGTATGCGTACGGTTAAAAAATTGACCGGTATGAATGTCGACGCCCAAATCGTACTCATCAACAAGAATCCGTACCATTACCAGACCACCGAGCTGCACGAGGTGGCCGCCGGAACGAAAGAACCGGCAGATATTACCTTTGACATCGCCAATACGTTTGCCAAAAAGAAAAACGTTCAAGTACTCATCGACGAGGTCATCCGCGTCGATCAGAACGCCAAGAGCATCGTGCTGAAGAACAATGCCCCGATTCGATACGATTATCTGGTCAACGCGTTGGGCTTCGAATCCGAGACCTTCGGCATTCCCGGCGCCAGTGAGAACGGCTGGCCGTTGATCGATATCGATACCGCGATGGCGGCACGTGCCCATCTTGAAAACACGCTCAAGCGTTATAAGAGGAGTCGCGATCCCAACGACCTGCGCATTATCGTGTGCGGCGCCGGCTTCACCAGCATCGAATACCTGGGCGAAATCGTCTATCGTATGCCCAAGCTCGCCAAGAAGTATGGTTTCCCTCGCAATCAGGTCAAGATCGACTGCATTGAGGCCGGACCCAAGATTCTCGGCATGTTCAACCAGAATCTTGCCCAGTGGGCAGTCCGGTATCTCGAAAAGAGGGGAGTAACCTTCCACGTCTCCACTCCGATCACCGAGGTCAGGCCGAACTCCGTGATGAGCAATGACCAGGAATTCCCGGCCAACACCATCATTTGGACCACCGGCGTGCACGGCAGCCACGTCATCGCCGACTCCGGTTACGAACAGAAGCGTAATCGTGTGGTCGTCGCCGACGACCTGCGAGTCGCCGGTCAGCCCGACCAGTTCCTCATTGGAGACGTTTCCGGCGTGCCGAATCCGGAGAATGGTCGTCTTTATCCGACTACTGCTCAAATTTCCATTGCCCAGGCCGATTGCGTTGCGGAAAACCTTGTCGCACTGATGAACGGGCAACCCACCAAGAAGTTCGTCTTCAAAGCGCTCGGCACTGTTTGCTCGCTGGGGCCGAAAGCCGGAATTGCATCGATTGACATGTTTGGCCACTGGAGTCTGAAGGGATGGATTGCCAGCGTCGCCAAAAAGTTCATCGCAGACCGTGCGGTGTTGGAATTGGGCAACATTCGTACTATGCTGGAAAGCGATTAATTCTACGCCTTTATAAGTAAGGAATAGTTGGGAAGAAAGGATTAACATGACTGTTCTAGGGCTATCGCGATTCCAGTTCGCGATGACGACGGTCTTCCACTTCTTCTTCGTACCGTTAACCATTGGCTTGGCCTTCACCGTAGCCGTTATGGAAACGTTATACGTAGTGAAGAGGAAATATATTTATAAGCGCATGGCGATGTTTTGGGGGAAGATTTTCCTCCTCGGCTTCGCTGTGGGCGTAGTGACCGGCATCATTCAGGAATTCCAGTTTGGTATGAACTGGTCGAACTACTCGCGTTTTATGGGAGACATCTTCGGAGCGCCGCTGGCTATTGAGGCCCTGCTGGCGTTCTTCATGGAGTCCACCTTCATCGGTGTCTGGATGTTCACTTGGAAGCGCTTCAAGCCGGGTCTGCACGTCGTCTTCATCTGGCTGACCTGGTTCGGCTCCACGTGCTCCGCCATTTGGATTCTTGCGGCGAATAGCTTCATGCAGAACCCTGTTGGCTTTGGCATCAACAAGAAGACTGGTCATGCCGAAATGACGAATTTCGCAGCGGTTATCGGCAATCCACAGCTTTGGCGTGAATTCCCGCACGTCGCCACCGGCGCATTGATGCTTGGCGGCATGGTCGTTGTGGGCATGAGCGCTTTCGGCTTCATGCACAAGAATGCCGACAGGGCTTTCTTCACCCGTTCGATTCGCGTCGGCGCCATCATTGCGCTGATCGGCTCCATTCTCGTCATCATCACCGGCGATCTGCAGACCCTCGAGATCATCAAGGATCAGCCGATGAAGTTCGCTGCTACCGAAGGTATTTATGAGGACCTCAAGAGCCCGGCACCGTGGATGGTCGTCGGTCTCATCAATGAAGGTGCCCACAAGTCCGCCGGTATCGAGATTCCTGGCATGCTCTCCCTGCTTGCGTTCCACAAGCTTTATGGCGGAACCATCCAAGGCATGAACACCCTGAACGAGCAGTTCAAGGGTGAAGGTGGCAAGATCATCAAGAACGGCATCGCTCATCCTGAGATTTCCGATTACTACGTGCCCACCAACGTGCTGTTCTGGAGCTTCCGCTTCATGGCCGCCGTCGGTTTCGCTGTGCTGATTCTTGCAATCTGCACGCTGTGGTTCACCCGCAAGTCCAAGAACACCCTGGCGGATAGCCGCTGGAAGCTCTGGATTCTGGGTATCTGCACCTATCTGCCGTTCATCGGCACCACTGGTGGCTGGCTCATCACTGAGCTCGGTCGTTATCCGTGGATTGTCTATGGCCTGCAGACCATCGCCGATGCCGTCTCGCCGACGGCAACCGTGCCAAGCCTGCTGTTCACCAATATTGTGTACTTCCTGCTCTTCTGCCTCATGGGCGGCGTGATGATCTTCTACTCCCGTCGTGTGCTTTGGCAAGGTCCGGAACCGGAAACGGGAGATACTATGCAAAAGGCTACTGCGGATGCGCATGTTGGCGCCCATGCAGCCAATAGAAAGGTGGCGTTGGCATGACCACGTTTCTCGCTAAGCCATTGATTGATGGCAACAATTTCTTGCAATTGTTGTGGTTCTTTGTGATTGCATTGGTATTCGCCATCTTCCTCTTCCTTGACGGCATCGATTTTGGTGTCGGCATGGCAACCCGAGTGCTCGCCCACAACGGCGACGAACGTGCGCTCTACATGCGTGCGGTCGGCCCCCATTGGGACGGCAACGAGGTCTGGCTCATCACCGGCGGCGGCGCGATGTTCGCGTCCTTCCCGCTGTGGTATGCAAGCCTCTTCTCCGGCTACTACCTACTGCTCTTCATCGTGCTTGTCGGCCTCATTCTGCGTGGCGTCTCCTTTGAGTTCGCCGCACACTCGGTCACCGATCGTGAACGCAGCGTCTGGCAGTGGGCCAACTTCGCCGGCAGTGTCATCGCGCCGTTCGGTCTGGGCATGATGCTCACCAGCGTCATCCAGGGCGTCCCGATGGATGCTCAGGGCAACGTTCACGCCGGTTTCTTCGACGTGGTCAACCTGCTTTCCATCGTCGGCGGCGTGGCTGTAGTGTTCTTCAGCTTCCTGCACGGCCTGCACTTCCTGAGCCTCAAGCTCGACGCGAAGACGTCCGAGAGGATGCTCAACACCTCCAAGAAGGTCTACTGGATTGCTTACCCGGCTCTGGTGATCTTCGTCATCCTGGCGTTCATCTTCACCGATTTCTATCAGCGTCGCACCAAGTCGACACTGCTGATCACCGTGGTCATTCTGGCTGCGACGATTTGCGGACATATTGCCGCGTACAAGAAGCGTGGCGGTTTCGCCTTCATTTCTTCGGGCGTCACCCTTGTCGGCATCATCGCCTTCATCTTCAACGGGCTTTTCCCGAACGTGATGATCGCGACCGATCCGTCCAAGAGCCTCGCTGTGTCTGTGGCTTCGTCTTCGCAGTACACGCTGGAAATCATGACCATCGTGCTTTGCTGCTTGCTGCCGATTGTCTTGATCTACTTCATCTGGTCCTATTTCATCATGAGGAAGCGTCTGCTCACGGACAATTCGCCGGCGGCCATCAAGGCGGCTTTGGCGCAATAACGAACGAAAGTTCGTCTTTGATGATTGAACAATGAAATCAAGGCCCGATGCCCTTTCCGTGCACCAGTGAATGTGCAATAATATTCACTGGTGCGGCGGAAAGCATCGGGTTTTCTTTGTCTAAAAAATTATCCGTTTTAAAGTATCTGTTAATAGTTGGGACTGGCCGTGATCGATAAAAGTCTATTCAGGTTCGACGGGGTGCGGCAACGCATGGGGCTTCTCGCCTTGCTTTCGCTGCTTCAGGCGTTGTGTATCGTCGGGCAGGCCCACGGTTTGGCTCGAGGGCTGGTGGAGATCTGGAAGCTGCACGCCGTCTCGACGCTTGTAGGCCCGGCCATCGAATTCCTCGCTTTTTACGCGCTGCGTCACTTCTGTGATGTGGCCAAGCAGAGAATCTCGAGCAAATACGGCAAATACGTGGCCGGCCAGATTCGCCCGCAACTGCAGGAAAAAATCTTCCGCCTGGGCCCGCAGGCGCTGGCTTCGCGCGGCACCGGTTCGACGGTGACGATGCTGATTGACGGACTTGATCAGGTCAAAAGCTATATCGAAATCCTTCTGCCGAAAATGACCGACATGATGATCATTTCGCTGGTCATTCTCGTGGGTGTATGGTGGCAAGACTGGGTCAGCGGGCTGATTCTTCTGTTGATGTACCCGCTCATCATCTTCTTTATGGTCATTCTCGGTCTCGCCGCCCGTGACCGTTCCAACAAGCAATACGCCCAGTTCAACATTCTCAATACCAAATTTGTCGACAGCATTCTGGGCCTGCCGACCTTGAAGATGCTCGGTGTTGACAAGGAATACGAAGGCGAGATCTACAGCGTCAGCGAACGCTTTCGCAAACGCACCATCGACGTACTCAAGGTCGCTATGACCTCCACTTTCGCGTTGGATTGGTTCACGACGCTGGGTATCGCCATTATGGCGGTATTTTTGGGCTTGCGGCTGGTCAATGGAACTATGCCGCTTTTCCCGGCCATGTTCGCGCTGATCATGGCCCCCGATTACTTCCTGCCGGTGCGTCAGTTCGGCGATAACTATCACGCCACCCTCGACGGCAAGAACGCCTTGCACGACATCATGAGCTTCATCGACAGCCCTGAGACTCCTCAGGATACCGAAACCAAGTGGGAGGGCTGGAAGGCCGACAGCGAGCTCAAGCTCGAGGGCATCGACTTCGCCTATCCGGTCGGTAGCAAACCAGCAGGCGATGACACGCAATCCGTGGCCAGTCATAGCGTTGCTATGAACGCGGTGGAGCAGCAGCGTGAGAACGAGGACGATAAAAAGTCTGATGATTCCTCAGAATCCAAAGATGATTCTAAGACGGATTCCAAATCCAGGCGTCACCGCGGACGTGGCAAAAAGGATGCCAAACCGATTGAGGCTGATGCCGATGGCAAAGCCGTCGCGGCCCAAGCATTGACGCAACCCGACGCCTTACATCATGTTTCGATGGATTTCAAAGGCTATGGCAAAATCGCCGTCATCGGCAAATCTGGTGCCGGCAAATCGACATTGGTCAACCTGCTCGCCGGATTCAACACCCCGCACGCTGGTTCCATCGAACTCGACGGAAACAGACTCGAGAATTTCAACGTTGCCGCGTGGCAGCGCCATATCAGCTATATTCCGCAGACGCCGTACATTTTCAGCGGATCAATCGCCGACAACATCCGCTTCTATGTGAGTGACGCCAGCAATGACGACGTCAACGCGGCCGCCCATGAAGCCGGACTAGACGAATGGTTAGGGGAACTGACTGACGGACTCGACACTCTGATCGGTGAGGGCAACCGCGGCATCAGTGGCGGACAGGCGCAGCGCATCGCGCTTGCCCGAGTCCTGCTCGACAAGTCCCGCGAAGTGCTGCTTTTTGACGAGCCAACCGCACACCTCGATATCGAAACCGAATACGACCTTAAAAAGACGTTGCTGCCGATCATGGAGAATCATCTGGTCATCCTTGCCACGCACCGTCTGCATTGGCTGGCGAACGTCGACCAAGTGCTGGTACTCGACGAAGGTCAGGTGGTCGAATCCGGAACGCCCAAGGAACTGATTGGGGCAGGCGGCCCGTTGGACCACCTCATCGGTGAGATGGGAGGAAACCAGATTGACCAATATCTCAACTGAATCATCAAGCAATCTGAACGTGAACCCATCCAAGGCAACTATGAACCCAGCGAATATCAATAACGGCGGCAACGCAGCGATTTCGACCGGCGCGAAAACTGCGAACGGTCGTAATGAGAATAGCAAGGCAAACGGCGGCAAGAGTGAAACCGTCGTCGTAACGCCTTCGGTATCGTCCTCATCGTCAACGCAGAGCAAGACGAAACTGCGCGATTATCTCAAAATCTGGAACAATGACCACTGGTTCTGGCCGTATCTGAAGGAAAACAAGCGTACGCTTGCCCTGATTTTCTTCCTTGGGTCCATGACTTTCGTGTGCGCCGCGGCCTTGATGTTTACCGCCGGTTACCTTATCAATCGTTCCGCGCGCATGCCTTATAACATCCTTATGGTCTACGTGCCCATCGTGCTCACGCGCGCTTTCGGCATCGGCCGGCCCGTCTTTAAATACGTCGAACAGCTTAAAAGCCACGATTGGGTGCTCCACGTCATCTCCAAGTTGCGTGTGCAGCTTTACCGCACCCTTTCCAAGGACGCAGCATTTTTGAACGAGCATGAGCGTACGGGCAGTGTGCTGAGCCTTTTGGCAGACGATCTCGACCACCTCGAGAACTTCTACCTGCGCACCATTTTCCCCACTGTGGTGGCCTATATCCTCTGGATTATCGTCACTATCGCCATGGGCATCTTCTCATGGGTCTCCTCGCTCCTGCTCTTCCTGATGCTCGCGCTGGTGCTGATCCTTATCCCGCTGGTCTCGCTGAGCTTCTCTACCGGCCATTTCGCGCTCGAAAAGCAGCAGCAGGCGCAGGAATACACCAAGGTCACCGAAAGCTACCTTGGCTTAAGCGACTGGGTCATCACCCACAAAGACAAGGACTTCATTGCCATCGGGGCCGACGAATACCGGCGCATCCAGGAGAGCAAGGACCAGCAGAAGACCTTTGAACGTTGGCGCAACTTTGCCATCCAGCTCGTTTTCGGCGTCATCGCCATCGGTTTGATGGTCGGTGCCGGATTGACGATGACGGGTTCCAAGTCCATCGCCGACTGGTCCGCCTCCATCGTGCTCGCCGTTTTCCCGCTGGTTGACTGCTTCATCAACGTGGCTCAGGCGGCTGCGGAAGTGCCGCTATACAGTGATTCGCTCGAACACCTGAACGACCTGACCAACCGCGTCGAATCTCGCCAGCACGAGCCGGTCAAACAGCAAAAGCTCAATGACCCCATTGAATCCATCGATTTTGACCATGTCACTTTCGCCTACGGCCCGGGCCAGCCGACACTGCTCGACGATTTCACCTTGCATATCAAGGCGGGAGAGAAGGTCGCTCTGCTTGGCCCCAGCGGCGAAGGCAAGACCACGATCCTTCAGCTGCTGCTCGGTGATTTGACCCCCCAAGCCGGCTCCATTACCATCAATGGCATCCCCGTAGCAGCCTTGCAGGATGAGCGTGCCCGTATTTTCGGTTACCTGAACCAGCAGGCGTTCCTTTTCAACTCCACCATCGCTGAAAATGTGCGTCTGGGCGCTCCCGATGCCACCGACGACGACGTGTGGGCAGCACTTAAGGCTGTGCAGCTTGACGATGCCGTGCGTGCGCTTCCCGACGGCATCGACACCTCCGTTTCGGAAGCGGGGCAGCGCTTCTCCGGTGGTCAGCGTCAGCGCATTGCCTTGGCTCGTATCGTCTTGAAGGACACCCCGGTAATCTTGCTGGATGAGCCGACAATCGGCCTCGACCCGATCACTGAACGTGAGCTGATGTCGATGATCTTCTCCGCTGCCGGCGACCGCACGATGCTCTGGGTCACCCACCATCTGCAAGGGCTCGAGCAGTCCGACAAGGTCATCTTCCTCGACAATGGCAAAATCGCCATGCAAGGTGCACCAACCGAGCTCTATCGCACTAATGAAAGGTTCCGTGAGCTCTACCGTCTTGACGTCGGCGAGCTGGAAACGGCGCGGTGAGTGGACGTAGAAGGCACAACAAAAAGCTGGTTTCGGCAATATAACTAAACAATACAAAATCGGCGGATGGAAGGCTCTACATGAGCATTCATCCGCCGATTATTTTGTTGTGCCTTATTCGATGCCGATGTTTCCGAGCTTTAGAGCGTAGCGATGTATTTGTCGATGACGTCGACCAGAGCTTTCACGGTGCCGGCGTTGACGGGCGGGTACTGTGAGTCGGCGATGACGTCTTTGGCGGCTTCAAGATGCTGCAGCGCCTCGTTTTTGGCGCTGTCGATGAACTGGGGATTGGCCTTGAAGTAGTCGAGCACCTTGAGCGGATCGTCGAGTTTGACGATGTCGACAAATGAGGGGTCGGCCGCAATCGCAAGAATGACCGGCAAGGTATAGATGCCGTCGCGAATGTCTTCAAGCTTCGGCTTGCCGGTGTCGTGCGCGACGTTGAAATCCTCCACATCGTCCAGAATCTGGAAAGCGATGCCCAAGTGCTCGCCGAATTTTGACCCTTGCTCAAGTGTTTTCTCATCCGGGGAGTCAGTAGTCAGCTTGATGCCGGTGATGGCAGCCAGGCGGAAAAGCGCGGCCGTTTTGCCGGTGATGGCGCGTTCGTAGTATTCCTTGGTGGTGTCGAGGTTGTGCCGGGTAGATTCCTGCAGCAGGTCGCCGGAGACGATTTCATTGACGGTGTGCGCCTGTTCGACGATGAATGCCGTGCTGGGTGCGATGGTCGCGATGATTTCCATATAACGCGAAAGAATGAGATCGCCCAGGTAAATCGCTGCCTTGTTGCCGCGGATGGTTTGAATGGTCGGCTGATTGCGGCGTATGGAAGCGTTGTCGAGTACATCGTCGTGTACCAAAGTGGCCAGATGCAGCATTTCGATGGCCGCCGCGCCGGTGATGACCTTGTCGTCGACGTGATGAGACTTGCCGTTTTGGACGACGTAGGAGAAAAGCAATACCAGAGAGGCACGGATCATCTTGCCGTGGTTGTCGAGCAGATGGCGGTAGTCCTCTCGGTAGGGGGTGACATGATCCTCTTCTGCGTGCATCGTTTGCACCACGCGCTTTAGATCATCGCGCAACAGGAGTTCCTGTTGATTTGGCATGCGTACCTGACCTCTCGAAAGTCTTGAATAATCAGACGAACGTACCTAATATAGCATGATGGTCGAAATAAATGTGCTGAAACGGCAAAAGCGTTCCACTCAGCTGTGACGACTGGCTTAGATTCACGCTATGTCAATCGTTATTATTGATTCGTGTGATGGAAATCACCCCATCGATGTCGCTCAGGTCTCCAATCAGCTCCTTGCTATCGCGCCCGCGCACCTCAAGATCTGCGGAAACAACGTGCCCGCGGCTGCCGGGCTCCTCATCCTTATCATCTTTGGATTTTCTGGTCGAAAAGCCTTCGACGGAGACCCCATGCTGAGCGCAGACTGAAAGGATTGAACGCAGGATGCCGTGGCCGTCGCGATAGCGCAAACGCAGCATGTCGTCGCTGCCGACGCCGGGGGCGATGAGCTTGGTGAGGAAGGGCAGAAGCATGACGGCCAGGAAATAGAGAGCCGTGCATGCCAGGGCCGGTACGAAGAGGCCGGCGCCACAGGCCGAACCGATGGCCGCAGTCATCCAGATGGAAGCGGCTGTGGTCAGGCCGCGCACGTGGTTGCGTTGGGTGAAGACGACGCCAGCGCCGATGAAGCCGATGCCTGAAACGATCTGCGCGGCCACACGTGCCGCATCCACCCTGATATTGGGGGAGGCCGTGAGCATGTCGATGAAGCCGTACTTGCTGATGATGACGAACAGAGCCGAGCCGACGCCCACGAGGGCATGTGTGCGTGTGCCGGCATCCTTGTGTCTGGCTTGCCGCTCGAAGCCTATGAGGGTGGAGAGAACCAACGCCTCGAAAAGATAAAGGGCCTGCCATCCCCACGTTGCCAGTTGTGCTTCCATTCCGTTCCCTCCTCTTGTATTGTTCCATACGGCTGCTGGCTTATTTTACGGCAGCGGCATCATCGGCTTCGTTCGGACGATTCATCTACCATGGTAATACCGCTGGTTCTTCTTCCGGCGTGTGTCGCAGTTTTGTTGATTTTGGACCAAATAGGTTATATATTCTAACACGCGGACGCGAATCGTGCGGATTTGGGATTTGCAATCATCGTCGAAATGCAAAGTGATAATAGCGAAAAATGTCGGTAACCAAAGATGTGGATGTTGTGGCAAACTGACCACAATAAAGATGTGGATGCCGCGAATGTTGGGGGCACCCACATCGTATGTTCAGCTGAGCGAACCGGCGTTAACTCACTGGAACTGCATGCCGCCGTCGACGATCAGCGTCTGGCCGGTGACATAGTCGGAATCTGGTCCGGCGAGGAAGGAGACCGCAGCAGCCACGTCCTCCGGCTCGGAAAGACGGCCGAGCGCGATGTCCTTGGAGAAGGTGGACATGCCCCACTCGTCGCTCTTGCCGGCGTTCTTGCCGACGTTGTGAGCGATATCCATCATCATCGGGGTCTTCACGATGCCGGGCGCGTAAGCGTTGGCGGTGATGCCTTCGGCGGCGAGGTCGCGCGCGGCCACCTGGGTGATGCCGCGGATGGCGAACTTGGTGGAGGAGTAGAGCATCAGGTTCGGATTGCCTACCACGCCGGCCTGGCTGGTGGCGTTGATGATCTTGCCCTTGGTCTTGTTCTCGCGGAACTTGCGCACCGCGGCCTGGATGCCCCAGATGGTGCCCGCCACGTTGACATGGACGACCTTGTCGAACATCTCGGGGGTGATGGTCTCGATCGGGGTGGTGGGACCGAGGCCGGCGTTGTTGACGATCACATCGAAACCGCCGAGCTTTTCGGCCACATTGTCGACCGCGTCGCTGAACGCCTTTTGGTTGGAAACGTCCAGGCCGACAGCCATAGCCTTGCCGCCTGCCTTCTCAATGTCATCGGCCACTGCCTGAGCCTTGTCTTTGTTGAGATCGGCCACGGCCACGGCAAAACCATCATTGGCCAATCGCTTGGCAATTGCCTCACCGATACCTTGTGCTCCGCCTGTTACCATTGCAACTTTTGTCATGATGAACTCTCTCCTCTGAGTGATTAATAATGTGACATAAATTACTATATTCTATATTCTGCCTAAATTCACCCATTGGATGTTAACGTTAACAATCAACGGGTCTGGATTTGGCTCTGTTCCTTGCGCCAGATGCGTCGGGCCGGGTCGATGTGCCTAAAACGCAGATAGTTCTGGTAAATCGGATAAAAGGCACGCAATGCAGGGTAAAGCGCGTAAAGTGTGCGTTCGGTATCGTGCGCCCGGGTGTGGTTCGGGTGGGCGTCGAACGTGTTCTTGAAACGTTCCATATATTTGCGGAACGAGGCGAACGGGGTGTCCATGCGGCGCGCAGAGACCCCGGTGATCATATGCTCGCAATACACGGTTTTGAGCCGCTGGTCGAGCAGGTGCAGCGAGATATCGATGTCTTCGTGCATGATGTCGGGTTTGTCGCGGCACACCTTGTCTTTGATTTTTTCCCAAGCACTGGAACGCACCGCCATGTTCGAGCCGAACAAGAGCACCTTGTCATCGTCCGCTCGATAGGTGACCTTGCGCACCTTGTTGTCGCCTTCCAAACCGAGGCGTTTGGCGGGCATATCGTAATAAACCGCTGGGCCGGTGGCACCCATGGCGTTCGGGTCGTGTTCAAATATGCGGGTGACGACCTCGACCCAGTCCGGCTTGAGCATGCAGTCCGCGTCGATGCGGCCGAATACATCGCCTTTGGCGACGGAAAACCCGAAATTACGTGTGGGAATAAGCCCTTGCTCATTATCTTGATGGACTAATCTGACACAAGACGAACCGGAATGACGGTCAATGAATCGCTTGACGAGCTCGCAGGTCCTGTCGTTCGACTTGTTGTCGACAACGATAACCTCGTAAGGTGCCACCGACTGGCAGACGGCGTTCCTCAGACAGTCGACGATGCGGTCCTGCTCGTTATAAGCAGGTATCACGATAGAAACATTGACCATGATATACGAGGATATTCCTAGTTGTCTACACATGGGGCGGGGTAGGATTGGAAATCATGAAGAAACGTGGACAAGAAGATGGCGGCAGCGAGAGCCAAAAGATTGATTTCGCGTCGGTTTTTCCGCAGAAAGGGGATTCCCGCCGTCCGCCGGATTGGTGGGGCCGAGCCCTGCTTTATACCGCGATAGCTGTTTTCGTCTGCATCTTCCTTTTCAGGTCCTGGAGCAAGGTCTCATTCATCGTCCTTGACATCGTCATTTCCGTTTTTGTGGCACTCGCCATGGAGCCGTTGGTCGTGCGTCTGGTGCGTCATGGTTGGAAACGTGGGGCGGCCGCGGCGGTGACGTTGGTTGGTCTTATCGTCGTTGTCGTGGCGCTGCTGGGGATGTTCGGCAACATGTTCGTGACCCAGATGATTTCAATGATCAAAGGGATTCCCGACCTCTATGAACAGGCGCGCGGCCTGGTGAGCCAATATACCGATTTCAAGCTCCCGGAAATCTCCAACCTCGGCAGCGAAATCGCCAAAAACGTTCAGACTTCGTGGGTCACCGATTTCGCCGGACAGGCGCTGAGCACCACCATGGGGCTTTTGAGCGCGTTGATCAATATTTTGACCATCGTCATGGTAACATATTACGTTTCTGCCGCCGGCCCGAAGATGCGCAGGAGCCTGTGCCAATGGCTTGGCCCGGTCACCCAGCGCCGCTTCCTTCTGGCTTGGACCATTGTGCAGGACCAGATTTCCGGCTTCCTCTTTTCGCGTACGATTCTTGCCGCTTTTAATGCCTTCTTCACCTCGATATTCCTGATGATTATCAAGGTGCCGAACTGGCTGCCGCTGGCCCTTTTCTGCGGCATCGTCTCACAGTTCGTGCCCACCATCGGCACGTATATCGGCGGCGCGTTGCCGGTCATCTTCGCCTGGTCTTCGCGCGGCTTCCTGTACGGGGTGGCTGTGGTCGTCTTCATCGTCATCTACCAGCAGATCGAAAACCTCATCATTTCGCCGAAGGTTTCGCAGCGCACGATGGATCTGAATCCGGCCATTGCCTTCTTGTCGGTGCTCGTTTTGGGAGCCGTGTTCGGTGCGCTCGGCGCATTCCTTGCTTTGCCTATCACCGCCAGCCTGCAGGCCCTCTTCAAGGTGTATACCAAGCGCTATGAGCTCGTGGAGTCGCCGTTGATGAGCGATCCGGTGCCGGTTAAGAAGTCCAAGGTGGTCGCCGGGGCCGAGGCGTTCAACGAGCACGTGGTCCAGCCAGTGGCCCAGCGTATGCCGCGTGCCGCGAAAGGTTCGAGCGCCAGGGTTCCAGTTGACGACAACCTGCGCAATATCCGCGACGAGGTCTATCGTCTTTCTGCCGAATCGAACGGGAAAACCACGAGCCACGACCTCGATGAATCCGAGACCATCGCCATTCCCAAGGGTGTGCTTTCGGATTCCGGAAAAGCGATACGTAAGAAAACGCTCAAAGGTGCCGGAGACGGTGACAGCGACGAACTCGATACTCAGGAATTGCGGCAGGGCAAGGCCAAGGATGCTGCCATCGGTAGTGCTTCAGCTGTTGCGGACAATGGTAATGCCGCGAGTGGCGTCGGTAATGTAAAAGGCGGGAAATCCGGGTCGAAAGCCAAGGGTGCCAGTCAAGGTAAAGTAGTCAATAACAAAACCGACGAGGCTGACAAAGCCGGGCGCGACAAAGCGGTGAACGACAGCACCGACAACGAAGCTGCGGACAACCCAAGGAGCAGGTGGCACTGAGATGGTATTGCTGAATATCCTTGACATCCTGATGTTCATTCTGGGTGCCGTAAGCCTCGGCTACCAGGCAGTCTGCATTGTCGCGTCGCTCTTCCATCACCGTATTACATTCCCCGCAGCGCCGATGGACAAACGCTATGCCGTGCTGATTTCCGCACGCAACGAGGAAAACGTCGTGCCGAACCTCATCGATTCTATCCGAGCGCAGACCTACCCTTCCAAGCTCGTCGACATCTGGCTGGTGGCCGATAATTGCACCGACAACACCGCCGAAGTCGTGCGTTCCATGGGATGCAACGTCGTTGAACGACACAACATGGAGCAGATCGGCAAAGGCTTTGCGCTGACCTACTTGCTCGACGCGATGATCGACAAGGGCGTGGCCAATGATTATGATGCTTTCTTCGTTTTCGACGCCGACAATCGGCTCGACAAGCACTACATCGAGGAAATGAACAAGGCCTTCCAATCTGGCTTCAAGATTCTGACCAGCTACCGCAACTCCACCAACCTTTCCGACAACTGGGTTTCCTCTGGCTCGGCGCTGTGGTTCATCCGCGAATCCCGCTTTCTCAACAACTCGCGTATGCTCTTCGGTTCCAGCTGCCACGTGGGCGGCACTGGATTCATGTTCTCCCGCGAGGTGATGCAGCGCAATAACGGCTGGAAATTCCACCTGTTGACCGAAGACCTCGAGTTTACGATGGACTCCGTTTTGCACGGCGACCGCATCGGCTACTGCGGCACAGCCATCCTTTACGACGAACAGCCCGATTCCTTCGGCCAGAGCTGGCGGCAGAGGCTGCGTTGGAGCAAAGGTTTCCTTCAGGTTTTCCGTTATTACGGGCCGCAGCTGATCAAGCGTGCGGTGCGTGAGCGTGATTTCTCGGCCGTCGATTTCACCATGCTCATCTGCCCGTTCACCGTGCTTGGTGTATTACGTGTGGTATTCGGGCTTCTTTTCGCTGCTCTCGGCTTTGTTTCATGGTCGAGCCAGGTCACCTCGCTGGCCAGCTGGGTGGTCGGCGGCGGCCTTGGCCTTCTGGGCATGATGTTCCTGGCGGCGCTCACCGTCTTTGCGGAACGTGGCCAGATCGGCGCTTCCAACAAGGAGCTTCTGGCTTACGTGCTGAGCTTCCCGATTTATATGGCCAGCTACGTGCCGATTTCCTTCCAAGCCATCTTCTCGAAGGCCCAATGGAAGCCAATCGAGCACAAGGGCTAGTTCCCGGGTATGTTAGGAGCTCGTTTTTGTTGAATATCGAGGAGTGGTTGTGAATACAACGGGATCATCGCATTCCGGACATGGAGCGCACGCGCGTAAGACGGTGAACGTCGCGCGCAGCCGGGCATGGCGTATCGTCGTCTCCATCGTGATAACCTTATTGCTTGCGGCGGGCTATTTCGTGGCCGATATCAACGGGGTGATGCCAGGGCCCTTAACGATACTTCCCGCAGGGAAAACGGCATCTGTGCTTTCCGGTTCCGTGCGTAGCGCCAAATCCATCACAGGTTCGGCGGACCTCAACAAGCCGATTGACAAAAACGCAACCGAAGCCGTGATTAACACCTTTGCCGCTACCCCTGGTCTGGGCAGTGATTTTTCGCTTGCCATCGCCGACGCCGACGGCAAAATCGTCGATTCGCGTGCTGCCGATACCCCGCGTGAGCCGGCTTCGACCATGAAGACCCTGACTGCGCTGGCTTCTTCCTCGATGCTCGATATGGGCTCGAGCTTCCATACTGATGCTTTGTTGGACGATGGTGTTGGCGTTGCTGGCGGCGACGTCTCGGAAAGTCAGACGCAACCAGCGGGCCTGACGCTCAAATCGGATGGGGACATGCTGCTGGGAGCAGGGCAGAGCGATCCCAACCATATCAATGGCAGAGCGGGACTGGCCACACTGGCCGATGAAACCGCGACGGCGCTTAAAAAACGCAACATCACTCAGGTCCGTCTTAAATATGACGACACGCTTTTCGGTTCCGTGCGTTCCCCAGCTGCCATTGCCTCCAACAACCCCGGCAACACCAATTTCACCGGTATCTCCTCGATGGCCGTGGACGGGGGACGGCAGTGGGGTGGTGCGGACCACGACCCTGACCTCTATACGGAATATCCGGAACTCTCCACCACGCCGGCGCATGACGCAGCGGCGACGTTCGGCTCCCTGCTTTCCCAACGCGGTATCAGCGTGGACGGCGATATTGCCAGTGACAAACCCGCGAAGAATGCCGAACGCGTTGCAACTGTCACTTCGGCGACGCTTTCCGAGATCATGGCCTTCACCTTGCGCCATTCCGACAACACCCTGATCGAGGAGTTCGGTCGGCTTTTGGCGTTGAAAACCGGGGCCGCCGACAGTCCGGAAGGTGCTACCCAGGCTGTCAAGTCCAGACTTGATAAGCTCGGCATCGACACGACAAACCTCCACATGGCTGATTGCTCTGGTCTTTCGGAAGGCTCGACGCTGGAGGTCAAAACGCTCGTCGAAGTGCAGAGCCACAACCTCAAAACCGGACCGGGGGCGGCCGCGGCCGAGGGTCTGTCCATTCCCGGCTTGGTGGGTACCGCCAGAAACCGACTGGAAGATCCGAGTGCGGCAGGGCTGCTGCGCGTCAAATCCGGTTCGCTTGATCAGGTGACTTCGATGGCCGGCAACGTCTCGCGCAAGAACGGCGGGGTGCTTGCCTTTGCGGTCGTCGTCAACAATCCTCAGGACTATGGGGCCGCCAAAAGCGCGGTCGATACTTTCATTTCGGCACTTGCCGGGCTGTGAGGGCGAGTTATGGCATATTCGGCGACGATGAAACAGGCGATTGGCGACGTGCGCAGTGCCCTTGCAGCAGTAGGGATTTCACGGCAAAGTGATCGTTTCGCCGAGCATGGTGAGCATGCTCCCGAAGCCGGTTCCCCCACGATTCTCGTGGCTTGTTCCGGCGGCAGGGACTCGTTGGCGCTCGCCGCTATGAGCCATACTGTCGCCGGCATGCTGGGGGTTCATTGCGGGGCGGTCATCGTCGACCACCAGCTTCAGGCCGGTTCCGACAAGGTCGCGCTCGCCGCTGCACAACGTTGCGATGGCTTGGGTTTGGACCCCGTCATCATACGGACTATTGAAGTTGAAGGCGGCGGAAACGGACGGAGCGGGGAAGACGCGGCACGGCAGGCGCGATACGATGCCATCGTCGAAACCGCTCGGGATACGGGTGCCGCGGCGGTTTTGCTGGCGCATACCTGCGACGACCAAGCGGAAACCGTTGCGATGGATGTCTTGACCCGCTCGGCCGGTATCGACGCATTGGCCGGCATGCCTCCGACTTTCGCCCGCGATGGTGTCCGTTTCGTCCGTCCGTTCCTTGATTTGAGCCGAGCTCAAACCACCGCAATCTGCCGGGAACTGGATGTGACTTGGTGGGACGATCCGACGAACGGCGACGATGTGCCGGCCGATCAGCCGTTACCGCAGAACTATCCGCTGCGTTCCCGCGTGCGACACACCCTTATGCCCTTTCTGTCTAATTTTTTTAACGGCGATGTTTCCGCCCACCTAGCGCAAGGGACCACCATCTCTCAAGCAGACAAAGACTTTCTTGAGGACGCCACAAATGAAGTGTATTGCAAATCTGTTTCCTGGGATATGCAAGGTGCCGCAGCCGTTATGCGTGTGAAACCACTTGCGCAAGCCCATCCGGCCATTCGTCGTCGCACCATTGCCCGCGTGCTCGCCGAACTTGGCATACCGCTGAGCAAACGGCATGTCCTCTCCATCGAAGCGTTGGTGATTGATTGGCATGGCCAGGGCGCGCTCTCGCTTCCCAGCGGATATTCAGTCAATAGGCAGAAACACGTCATTCGCGTGTGTAAAAATGGGTGATATGCAAATTGCGGATGTACAGGACGATATTGACCATGAATTGGTGTCGAAAGCACAAATTGAGCGCAAGATCGAAGAGGTGGCAGCGCAGGTAAGCAAAGATTACGCAGGCAAGGATCTCTTACTTGTGGCTGTGCTCAAAGGGGCCATCAACACGCTTGCCGCGTTCTCGCAGGCGTTGAGCATCAATGTGCAGATGGATTTCATGAGCCTTTCGAGTTACGGGGACGGCTTTGAAAGCAGCGGCAAGATTACCATTCGTCAGGATCTTTCCTGCGACGTCAAAGGCCGCGACATCCTGATCGTCGAAGACATCATCGATTCCGGATATACCCTCGACTGGCTTACCCACGAACTGAAAAAGCGAGGTGCTGCGAGCGTCGAGGTGTTTGCGCTGCTGGAGAAACCTTCCCGGCGCGAGGTCGAGGTACCGCTGAAATATAAGGGTTACGAAGTGCCTGATGAATTCGTGGTCGGTTTCGGGCTTGACTATAAAGAGCATTTCCGCAATCTTGATTCCATCGCAGTTCTGAAGCCGTCAGTCTACCAAGGAGAAGCAGCATGAGCTATCCTCAGAATCCCCGTAACCCCATGGGACCGATGGGTAACCCGAACGGATCGAATAACAATAACAACAATCCTTTTAACCCTTTCAACCAGGGCAACAATCCCAATAACCGCAACAACCGGAATAACGGCAACAACGGCAACAACCGTCGTAACAACAACAGCAACAAAGGTGACCGGAACCCCAACGACAAGCGGCCGTTCTGGCAGTCGCCCATACTTTGGATCGTCGTTCTGGTCCTGTTGGTATTCGCCGGCTTCGAGCTGTTCAACTCCAACGGCACACAGACCATTGATACTCAGGATGGCATGACGCTGGTTGAAAGCAACGGAGCCAGCCGTATCCAGATCATCGACAACAAACAGATGGTCAAGCTCAAGCTTCACAAGAACTTCAAAAAAGTCGACCCGAATACGAAGAACAATCACGATTACGGTCGTGACGTCCAGTTCTACTACACCCAGGCCGAAGGGCCCGAGGTATTGAGCGCCGTCAAGAAGGCCAAGCCGAAAGACGGCTGGACCGCGGACATGCAGTCCGATTCCATGGTGGCCTACCTGCTTTCCACGCTGCTGCCGTTCGCCATCCTACTGCTGCTGTGCTGGTGGCTTTTCCGCAGCATGAGCGGCGGCATGAACGGCATGCTCGGCATGGGTGGCAAGAAAGACAACGGCAAGCTCTTGGATGGGCAGACCCCGACCACCAAGTTCTCTGACGTGGCCGGTGAGGAAGCAGCCGTGGCCGAGGTCGAGGAAATCAAGGACTTCTTGAAGGATCCCTCGAAGTACAAGGCGTTGGGTGCCCGTATTCCACGCGGCGTGCTGCTTTACGGCCCTCCTGGAACCGGTAAGACGCTGCTTGCGCGAGCCGTAGCAGGCGAGGCTGGCGTGCCGTTCTACTCCATGGCAGGTTCCGACTTCGTCGAGATGTTCGTCGGCCTCGGTGCCTCGCGTGTGCGTGACCTCTTCGATGAGGCCAAGAAGAACGCGCCGGCCATCATCTTCATCGATGAGATCGACGCTGTCGGCCGCAAGCGCGGCTCCGGCATGAGCGGCGGGCACGACGAGCGTGAGCAGACCCTGAACCAGCTGCTCGTCGAGATGGATGGTTTCGACAACGACACCAACCTCATCATCATCGCCGCCACCAACCGTCCGGACGTGCTCGATGAGGCGCTGCTACGTCCCGGTCGTTTCGACCGTCAGGTGGCCGTTGAGGCTCCAGATCTGGAAGGCCGCGAGGAAATTCTCAAGGTTCACGCCAAAGGCAAGCCTTTCGTACCCAATGTCGATTTGCATACGGTAGCTGTGCGTACGCCCGGCTTTACCGGTGCGGATTTGGCCAACGTGTTGAACGAGGCTGCGTTGCTTTGCGCCCGTGTTGGAGCCCAGCTCATCGACAATCGCGCCATCGACGAGGCTATCGACCGTGTCCAGTCCGGACCGAAGCGCCAGTCGCGCGGCATGGCTTTGGACGAGATGCGCAATACCGCTTACCACGAAGGTGGTCACGCGCTGGTCGCCGCCGCCCTGCACCATACCGACCCGGTGACCAAGGTGACGATTCTGCCGCGAGGCCGCGCCTTGGGCTATACCGCTGTTATGCCGACGCAGGACCGCTATTCCCAGTCTCGCAACGAACTTCTGGATCAGATGGCTTACGCCATGGGCGGGCGCACCGCCGAGGAAGTCGTCTTCCACGATCCGACCACCGGTGCCTCCAACGACATCGAGAAGGCGACGCAGATCGCCCGCAAGATGGTCATTGAATTCGGCCTGTCTTCCAAGCTGGGAGCCGTCAAATGGGGCGATTCCGAACATGGTGAGGATTCCGCCAATAACTTCATCCACGATTACTCCGAGCGTACGCAGGATGTCATCGACGAAGAGGTGCACGGCATGATCGAGACCGCGCACACCGAAGCGTGGCAGATCATCACGGACAACCGCGACGTGCTCGACGAGCTCGTCCGCCAGCTGCTCGTCAAGGAAACCTTGAACGAGAAGGAGCTGAAGGTCATCTTCGCCAACCTGAAGATGGCTCCGGAACGTAAGCTCTGGCTTTCCGATGTGACGCGTCCGGATTCCGAGATTCCGCCGGTGCCGATTCCCGAATCGCTCAAGCGTTCGGTCGGTATGAAGCCGGAAGATTCCGAGTGATTTATGTCGAATTCATTGAACGATGATTCGCAAGAGTTGAGGGGCGTGACAGCTGATGGCACGCCCCTCGGCGTTCAAGCGTGGCTTTCGCTCTCCTTCGACGAGACATTGAGCGAAGACGTTGCCACCGGAACAGAGATGTGGCAGCAGGTGCTGCAAGCCATCGCTGGCGGCAAAGTGCGTGCCGACGTCACGGTGAGGCTTGAGAATGCGGATGGCCTTGCGAATAGCGATGATGCAGATATCGACAGCCGCAGCGTAGATGGCGAAGAGCCTGTTGGCAACGCTATAAATAGTATTATGTTTACCAATGTTCCAATAACCATTGGTACGGGCCAAACTGCTAGCGAAACCGGTGTCGGAAAGTTGGGTGCGGCTCAAAGTGCTGCTCCTACCAAGGCTTCTTTGGCCGGAGCGACGATAGCCGAACAGCAGCGTCGAGACGAAGCCGATAAAAAGCAAGCTCAGCAGCAAGACATTGCCGATGATGTCTATACGGTTCCGCGCCGCGCCATTATCGCCATGCGCAGCAAGACCACTGATGCCGCCAAACGTTTCCGTTCCGCCATTGTTTCGCTAGACGCGGTGCCCGGTAACCAGGTCGAGGGTATCTCGCCGCTCTACCATGTCATGGGCATCGACAGTTCCGATGCCAGCGCCGCTGTCATCCAGCTCACTACGAAACTGAAGCCGCAGGCCATCGTCGCGTTGCTCGATTCGCTTTCGGCCTCCCACGAAGGTGCCGTCACGTTGCGCTTGGTTGATGTCGAAGGTGAAACGATGAGCCCGCAAGACACTACCCAACGTGCTGAAGGTGGAATTTCCCAAGCCGCAGTTGGCAATGGCAATGATGATGCCACCGGTCAGTCCGCCAATACTTTCTCCTTCGATGCCGCCGACAACGTTAATAGCACTGGCAGTGTCTCAGAAAATGCGGCGCAAGATATCGCCTATGCCATCGAGCTGCCGTTGGCAGAAGCCAAAAAGCAGGCTGAAATCCTCGCGCCATGGCTCGATATGGACCCGGATGCAAGGCTTGATGGCGATCCTGTTTCCTTCCTGCTCGCGATGGCACCCGATGCTGCGCGCGTCGGTAAAGTGGACGACCGCTGGATACTGGGGGAGACGCAATGAGCGCACGACGAACCCCTTGGTGGTATTACGTAATAGCGGCGCTGATTGGTCTGCTGTTCGGCGCGATACTGGTCAAATCCGATGAAATGAGTGGACTCTCACTGCTTGGTGCGCCGTGGTTCGTCGCGTTCGTCCTGATATTGCTTGGTGCGGTAGTGCTGATACTGGCCTTGCAAGTGCATCAATACGCGATAACCGACCCGCGCAGACGCAAAAGCTGGATCGACCCGACCAAAGCCGTCTACACGCTGGTATTATGCAAGGCGCTGGGCATCGCCGGGGCAGGGCTCGCCGGTTGGTATCTGGCACAGGCCCTGCTGTGCCTTCCCCATTGGAGCATTCCGTATTTTCAGAACGTGATTACCCAATGTGCCGTGACCACTGTCATCTGCATTGCTGATATGGTGGTGGGCATCGTCGGTGAATGGCTCTGCCAACTGCCGCCGAGCGAAGGCGCCGAGAACCCGAAGATCAAAGCCGCCCAGCGTCGCGAACGTCAGCGTAAGCTCGCTGCCGGAGGCTCTATGAGCAAAAGAAGCGATAGCTGACCGGTGACTCTTCGAATATTTGGCTCGCAACGCATCAAATATCTGACCGATAATGTCTGAATCATCAGACTGGCAATGCCCGAAACGAAAGGACACAACGAAGTGCTCACACGAACGTTTAAAAAGAACGACGAATCGTACGACCTATTGGTCTCTGAGCCGCAGCAGGCGGACTCCGGGGAATTCTGGACGAAAGTGACGTTGGAGCGTGACAGCGACATCGTGTGGTCTCATCAGATTGCGGGTATCGACGGCGTCCAATCGACGTTGCTGGCTCTCGGGTTGGCGCGTAAGTTGCTCGAAAGCGATGGCGGCTTCACATTCCTTGACGATGCAGACCTGATGCTTCCCGATTTTTGATATTCTGTTTATTATTCAGTAAACGGCACATAACCATTCGAGGGAGAACAAATATGGGGCTATCTATCATAGTTGTCTGCTGTATAGCAGGCTGTTTGTTCGGCTGGTTTTGGGCAAAGCGTCATCAAGACGATTGACTGCCTACAAAATTGCCGGTCGTTGAATGAGCGACCGGCAAACAATCAGAAATACGTTCCGATAAACCAGGAATATTACTTCTCGGTTTTCTTGTCATCCTTCTTTTCGGGCACACGGATGGTGGCTTCCTGCGTCATTGCGGCCAGAAGCCTGCCGTCGGACGAATAGACCTTGGCGATGCCCAAAGCACGGCCGTGGCCGGCTACCGGAGCATCCTGGACGTAAAGGTGCCACTCGTTCATGTCGATATTGTCATACCACCACATCGAATGATCGATCGAAGCGTAGAAGATGCCCGGTGTCGAAATGCTCAGGCCCGCGCGGCGCAGGTCCGGCTCCATCATCACCTGATCGCATTCCAGAGCCAGCAACGCACGGTAGACGTTCTGCGAAGCCGTGACCGGACTGGCCATGCGCATCCAGACCATCTGCTTGCCGGAATCCTTGTCGGCGCTTTCCTTGTCAGGCTGGAGCATGACGGTCGAGCCGATGTGGCGGATGTCGAACGGCGACTGAGAGGAATAGTATTTGGCGAATCCGGATTTGTCGGCGTAGGGCTCCATGAGGTCTTTGGCGCTGGTCAGTGTTTCCGGGTTCGGCAGGTTCTTGGGCATATCGTCATTGAATTCCACCCCGGATTGACCGGCCTTCTGCAGGCTCACCGTCGCGGTGAAGAGCAGCTGCTTGCCCTGCTTGGCATCGACGCGGCGTGTGGAGAAGGAACGGCCGTCACGCAGCGATTCGACCTCGTAGCGGGTCTCTTCGTCGAGCTTGCCCACCTTGATGAACGTGGCGTGAATGGAATTGGCGACCTTGTTGTCATCGGCGGTGTTGGCCGCGGCGATAATGGCCTGCGCGGTCATCTGACCGCCGTAGATGCGCTCGGTGGGGTAGTAGAGGTTCGTGGCGTCATGGAAGATGGTGCGTCCGTCCCGCTCTTCCCCGGCTTTGAGCTTGAGCGCCTCAACCGCTTGCTGCGCTGCGTCGCTTGCCTTGACTTCCGCCATGTCACTCCTCGATTCTGTCGAATAACGCTTATGCGAGTCTATCCGCGCCGCCCAACTTTTCGCCCGAATTTCGCCAGTATCTGAACTTGTCTATTATTTATTTCTTTCAAGTCGCCAAATTGCATTTATGCATGTTAACTGGTATTCGAATGACGTGGAGGGGTGGGGATATACAATGTTCGGGACGCTCCTTGGCCGCTCGGCCGTGTCTTACGCCCGAACATCGCATATCCCCACCCTTCCACTCAACAAAGAATGATGAAGAACAGACGTATTAACAATCAACCGCGATGAGTTGATTCCGTTGAGTTGGGGGTCTGGGATATGCGATGATCGACCGTAAAGACTTGGCCTGAGCGGCCCGGAGCGTGTCGAGCATTGTATATCCCAGACCCCCAACGTCAGTTAGCGAAACAGGGTTTGAAAAATTAGCGCGTGAGCTTTCTATGGATGCGGTGGGGGCGGGAGGCCTCCTCGCCAAGGCGCTTGACTTTGTCGTCCTGATAGGCCTGGAAGTTGCCTTCGAACCAGTGCCACTTGGCCGGATTGTCGTCATCGCCCTCCCACGCGAGGATATGCGTGGCGATGCGGTCGAGGAACCAGCGGTCGTGGGAGATGACCACGGCGCAGCCGGGGAACTCGATTAGCGCGTTCTCCAGCGATTCCAGCGTTTCGACGTCAAGGTCGTTGGTAGGCTCATCGAGCAGCAGCAGATTGCCACCCTGCTTCAAGGTCAACGCGAGGTTCAGGCGGTTGCGTTCACCGCCGGAAAGCATGCCGGTAAGCTTCTGCTGGTCGCTGCCCTTGAAGCCGAAGCTGGCGACGTAGGCGCGGGTCGGCACTTCGACGCCGGCGACCTCGATGAAGTCGTTGCCGTCCGAAACCGCCTCCCAGAGGTTCTTGTTCGGGTCTAGGCCCTCGCGGTTCTGGTCGACGTACGAGATCTTGACGGTCTCGCCTATGGTGAGCTTGCCGCTGGTGAGCGGTTCCTTGCCCACGATGGTCTTGAACAGCGTGGACTTGCCGACGCCGTTGGGGCCGATGATGCCCACGATGCCGTTGCGCGGCAGGGTGAAGGAGAGGTCGTCGATCAGCACGCGGTCGCCGAAGGCCTTGTGGATATGCTCGGCCTCGAGCACCTGCGAGCCCAGACGCGGGCCTGCAGGGATGACGATTTCGGAGAAGTCCAGCTTCTTGGAGTTGCGCGCCTCGTTCTCCATCTCGTCGTAGCGCTCGAGCCTGGCCTTGTTCTTGGCCTGACGGGCCTTGGGCGAGCTCTTGACCCACGCGATCTCGTTCTTCAGGCGCCTGGCGAGCTTGGCGTCCTTGGCGCCTTGGATCTCCATACGCTTCTCTTTGGTCTCCAGATACGTGGAGTAATTGCCCTTGTAAGGATAGAGGTGCCCGCGGTCGACCTCGCAGATCCATTCGGCCACGTTGTCCATGAAGTAGCGGTCGTGGGTCACGGCGATGACGGCACCTTTATAGGTGTGCAGGAACTGTTCGAGCCAGAGGATGGATTCGGCATCGAGGTGATTGGTAGGCTCGTCGAGCAGCAGCAGGTCGGGGGCTTCGAGCAGCAGTTTGCACAGTGCCACGCGACGGCGCTCGCCGCCCGAGCAGACTTTGACCGGGGTATCCGGATCGGGGCACTGCAAGGCGTCCATCGCCTGCTCGAGCTGAGAGTCGATGTCCCAGCCGTCGGCCGCATCGATCTCCTCCTGCAGCTTGCCCATCTCGGCCATCAGTGCGTCATAATCGGCGTCCGGATTGGCCATCTCCTCGCCGATTTCGTTGAATCGATCGACCTTCTTGGTGATGTCGCCGAAAGCGGCCTTGATGTTCTCTCCAACGGTCTTGTCCTCGTCCAGCGGCGGTTCCTGTTGCAGGATGCCGACGGAATAACCGGGTGTCAGCTTCGCCTCGCCGTTGGAGACGGTTTCCTGCCCGGCCATGATCTTAAGCAGGGTGGACTTGCCCATGCCGTTGGGGCCGACGACGCCGATTTTCGCGCCCGGCAAAAAGCTCAGGGTCACGTCGTCAAGGATCACACGGTCGCCATAGGCCTTGCGAGCATTGATCATCTGAAAAATAAACTCAGCCAAGTATTCGTTCCTTCGTTCTGATGTGTGCTATATCTCATTGCGTTTCAAACGTTCCGCAAGGTTTGACTAACCCGCGGATTCAAGCCAATTCTGGCATATCGAGTAGACGTTTCGTGTAATCTTTGCGCTTGGTTTAATAGTGGTTTTGTGCGTTTTGTCAAGAAATGTCGTCTGCTCGGGAACAAATCTCTGCGGTGATATGTTGGGTCTGGTAATGTGCTCGTTTCAACCTGTATGTTGTGACGCCATACGATTAAGCTGTATTGGACATGACGGACGCAATTGGCGGATTGAGAAGTACTGGAAGCCCGTGAAGGGAGCGGCACGATGGAACAGGAAATGACCAACCTGCCGGCGAATCTGCCGGAGGCTCTGCCTATTGAAAACCCGCTGAGCTCGGCCGATGCCCGGGTGCCTGCGGAGATCGAACAGTCTTCCGGGTTGCTTTTGCAAGGTAGGCGTCTGCGTTCGTTCGCTTATACCACCGACGCTGCTGTAATACATAATACCAATGCCGACGCTATTCTCGCCGTCTACCCGTTCACCGGCCAGCCGGTTATCAACCAGGCTGTGCTTTCCGTGGCACAAGCCCCGGTTTTCGTAGGTGTCGGGGGAGGCACCACCACTGGAACGCGTGTGCTCGAGTTGGCGGTTTTTGCTGAAATGCAAGGTGTTGCGGGCGTCGTTTTGAACGCTCCCAGCGAAGTCGAGATTGTGCGTGAGGTCGCCATGACCGTACACGTTCCCGTCATGGCCACCGTCGTTCAATGGGACGATATGGTGCAGCGCAAGATTGAGGCGGGCGCGAAGATCATCAACGTCGCCGCGGGCAGAAACACCGCCGAAGTGGTGGCACACGTCAAGGATCGTTACCCCGAGATTCCGGTGGTTGCCAGTTCCGGCGGTTCTGCGCAATCGATTCGTGAGACCATCGAGGCAGGTGCCAACGCCCTTTCATGGACGCCGCCGAGTGCCGCCCAGCTGCAGAAGCAGATGATGGATCGTTACCGTCGCGGCGAAACCGGGCATGTGGATGGAGCCCAAAGCGCACCGAGCTCGCCGATTCCCAACGTCAATCCGAACGGCACGACGAAGAGTTTCTATACGTCCACGGCCAGCATGGGGCATCCCTACACGGATGTGCCTCCGGCCAAGCAGCCGAGCCCGCGCCACAAGAAGCAGACCCCTCCGAACGAGGCCATCGTCGAATCGAACTGAATGTAGATTTCGGTATTGGATTCTCGTTTTCGACAGGTACTGAATTTTGGCGATACTGCGGATTTCGGGGATACTCCGGATTCTGGCAAACCTGTGGTTTCGGTAGGAGTCTATTGTTTAGATAAGTATGCCATTGCAGTGGTCGATTTCGTGTTGGATGATTTGCGCCGTCCAGCCGCTGAAATTCGCGGTGCGTTCCTTGAACCGCCTGTCCTGATAGTGTACGCGGATCGTTTGGAACCGCGTCGTCTTTCTGGTTGATTCCAGTGAAAGACAGCCTTCCTCGGTCTGGTAAGGTTCTTCTTTTTCGATGATTTCGGGATTGAACATCGTCATGATGCGGCCGGTCAGCTCATCGTTGAACACGATGATCCGTTTGTGCTCGCCGATCATATTGGCGGCCATACCCACGCACTTGTCGGCGTGCGCTTCAAGCGTATCCTTGAGATTTTGCGCACAGTCCAGATCGTCCAGCGTGGCCGGTGCGCTGGACTGGCTGAGAAAAGTCGGTGAGGTCATGATGGGTTGCTGCATGATGATGTCCTTTGCGAAGTCCCGTGTTTTGTGTCCCAACGATAGTATTCGGTATGCCGATTTATTGTATGGAACCGTAACTGCAGGTTAGGTAAGTCCGTCAGGCGCAGGTTATGGGACGGACCTGAATAGGTAAATCAATAGGTTCACCCAGCGCAGGTTGTGGGGCGCGTCTGATATAGTGAATTGTCCATTGAGAAGCCGGGGGTCTGCATCTATGAGCGACAGGTCGGCTTCATTTTTTTGAAAGGCTATTGTGCCGAAGCGTCGTACTCATAAAAATAATTCAGATAACTCTGCCGATTTTAGGGGCGGAGACTATGCAGGCTCACAAATGAATAATCCTGATTCTTATAACTCAACCAAATCCAAACAGGCCGAAGAAGCGGCCGAAAGCGCTGCTGCGTATGCCAAAACCGGCGACCAGCCCGAACGCACTTTTGCCGAACTCGGCGTGCCCGGCCCGCTGGTAAGCGTACTGGCTCGTGATGGCAAGACCGTCGCCTTCCCGATTCAGGCCGACACCCTCGGTGATTCGCTGGCAGGCCGTGATGTGCTCGGCCGCGGCGAAACCGGAAGTGGCAAAACGTTGGCATTCTCCATTCCTCTGATCGCCCGTCTGGCCGAACAAGGCCAGGGCGAAGCCGCAATGCGTGACTTCGAGCGTATGAATCGCGGCGATCGCAAGGCGCAGAAGTGCGCAATGCTGCCTCATCCGCACGGAATGATTCTTGCTCCAACTCGCGAACTGGTGAACCAGATCAACGAGGTCGTGGCGCCGCTCGCCGCTGCCTACGATATGCAGACCGCCACCATTTATGGCGGTGTCAAATACAGCCGTCAGATTTCCGAGCTTAAGGCCGGCGCCGAAATCATCGTCGCCTGCCCTGGGCGTCTCGAGGATTTGCTGCGCCAGGGCGCACTTTCCATCGAGGACGTTGAAGTTGCGGTGCTTGACGAGGCTGACGAAATGGCCGACATGGGCTTCCTGCCCTCAGTGCAGCGCCTGCTCGAGCAAGTCGATCCTGAAGGCCAGCGCATGCTGTTCTCGGCGACGCTCGACCACGGCGTCGACAAGGTCGTGAAGCAGTTCCTGCACGATCCGAAGATCCACGAAATCGCGCCTGCCGACGCGCAGGTCGACACCATGACCCACCACGTTTTTGAGGTTTCGCAAGGCAACAAGTACGAGGTCATTCGTGAGCTCGCCAGCGGCAAAGGCAAGCGCATCCTCTTCACGCGCACCAAGTACCAGGCCAAGAAGATGGCTGACAAGCTCGTCAAGGAAGGCATTCCAGCCGTCGATTTGCAGGGCAATCTTTCACAGAACCAGCGCGACCGGCATCTGGCAGCGTTCACTTCCGGGGACGTTAACGTGCTGGTGGCCACCGACGTGGCCGCGCGCGGCATCGACGTCAGCGATGTAGCGATGGTCGTGCAGACCGAGCCGCCGGAGGATCCGAAATCGTTCCTGCATCGTTCCGGACGTACCGCGCGTGCTGGCGAATCCGGCGACGTGGTGACGCTGGTGCTGCCGCAACAACGTCGCGATGCTCGCCAGATGCTGCATCGCGCGGGTATCAAGGCCAAGAGTCAGCAGATTGTTCCGGGTGCTCCCGAGCTTGAGGAACTGGTAGGGGAGCACGCCCCACTGGTCGAAGGATGGACGCTCACTGTGCCGGTCGTCAACCGCAGGGCCGGTCGCACCGGGCGCGGTGGACGCAACGAAGGCCGTGGCGGACGTGGCGGTTACGGGCGTAAAGACCGCGGCGGACGTCGTGACCATAACAACCGGCATGAGGGTTCTAGGCGTCCGTTTGGCAAGCGCGGCCGTGAGGATTCCGGCGAGGACTTCAACGAACGTGGTGGTCGCAATGACGGTTTCAATGATTCCCGTTCTCGCGGTGACCGTGGCGATGGCTTCAACGAGTCTCGTTCGAGCAACAAGCGTCGTGATGGTCATAAGAACCGCAACCCGCGCTACGATGACGGACAAGGCCCGATTGACGGCCGTTCCTCGCGTGGCCGTAGTGACAGCCGCCGTTCGCGTGATTTCTATGACGACGATTATCGCAAGGGCAGCGGTAAACGGCATCATTCTGATTATGATGATCGCGGCAACCGCGGCAGCAAAGGCAAGAACCGCCGTTATGACGGCAAGCGTTCCGGCAGCCGTAATGGCGGCTATTCTGACGGTTACGGTGATTCCTACGGTTCCGGCAAATCGAATCGTCACGGTGGCTATGGCAAGTCCGGAGGCCGTGGGCGTGGTGAAGGCTACGAAGGTGGGCGTTCCGGTGGCCGTGGACGTGGCTATAACGAAGGTCGTTCCGGCAAGCGCAACCAGCGCTCGCGCAAGGCCGACGGCTTCCACCGTTCGCGTGGCAAACGCAACTCCACCCCGTTCCGTCGTTCGCGCTGAAATCTGGTGGGCGACGGTTTAGCGCTCGTTGTCTGCTAGCCGCAATCTGACTTATCAAAGGTGTCATGGATTCTCCGTGGCACCTTTTGTGTTGTACTGCCAGAAACGTGCACTTTGCGTCGTGTAAAGCGCACTTCTGAGACATTGGTGTCGGAAAAGTGCATCCAAATGCTTCTAAAGTGCACTTTTGCCGTGCTGATATCAGAAAAGTGCAAGTGATATGTCGTAGAGTGCACTTTTGCATGCCGACGTTAGAAATGTGCGTTTCATTGGGATGCTGCACTTTTTGTACGCCAATGTAAGAAAAGTACAGGTTATCGCTGGTAACGTGCACTTTTGCGGCACTGGCGCCAGATAAGTGCATGTTTCGTTGATTAAAGTGCACTTTTCTGACATAAGTATTGCATTATGTTCGCATGTGGAATCAGGCGGGTGCGGCGAATAGAGTTGGGCATTGTGAATGATGGCAAGAACGGAATACACACGGTGAATGAGATGAATAACAGTAGTAACCCTAAAGAACGTAGCGGGATTGACGTAACCGTCTCTTCGGTTCCGCAGGCCATCGAGGTGCGCGGCGCTCGCGTCCATAATCTGCGAGATATCGATGTCTCCATTCCGCTGAACGAACTCGTCGGCATCGCCGGGGTCTCCGGTTCCGGCAAGTCGTCGCTGGCGCTTGGTGTGCTCTACGCCGAAGGTTCGCGGCGCTATCTCGACGCACTTTCGACCTACACCCGTCGTCGGATGACGCAGGCCGAGAAGCCGCAGGTTGATTCGGTACGGTTCATTCCGCCGGCTTTGGCGTTGCGGCAGCGTCCGGGCGTTGGAGGCATGCGTTCCACTTTTGGCACTTCAACCGAGACTCTAAATGTTCTGAGGCTGATGTTTTCTCGTCTCGCTTCGCATCGTTGCCCGAACGGTCATTATCAGAAGCCGACGCTTGATGTTGCCGCTGAGATTCCGATTCATTGCGCTGTTTGCGGGGCTCTCGTGGAACCTCCCAGCGCCGAACAGATGGCGTTCAATTCCACCGGAGCCTGCCCGAAATGTCAGGGGACCGGAACCATCCATGAGGTCAACGATGCCGCACTGGTTCCCGACGAAAACCTCACTATCGACGAAGGTGCCGTGGTGCCGTGGCGGACGTTCGGGTTTAACGTCCAACCCGATATCGTCCGCGAATTCGGTGTGCGTACTGATGTGCCGTTCAAGGACCTTACAGACAAAGAGCGTGACATCGTTTTCAATGGGCCGGAGGAGAAGAAGCCCATCACCATCACTTCGGTCAAAGGCGTGCATCACCTCGATTTTACGTTCCGCAACGCGCGCTTGACCGTGACCAAGGAGCTTGACCGTGCCAACGATGAGAAGCGTTTGGCCAAGGTCTCGAAGTTTCTGGTCGAGCGGACCTGCCCGGATTGCGGAGGTTCGAGGCTCAACGAGGCTGCGCGGGCTCCAAAAATCAGCAAATACAACTTAGCGGAAGTCACGGCTTGGCCGTTACGTAAGGTGCTTGAATGGGCTAAAACGGTTCCGGATTCGTTGCCACAGGATATGCGGCAGATGGCCGAAAGTCTCGTCGATACCTTGGAAGACATGGGCCGCAGACTCATCCAGCTCGGCTTAGGGTACTTGACGCTCGATCGTGCCAGTGCCACGCTTTCGACCGGCGAACGGCAGCGTGCCCAGCTTTCACGTGCGGTGCGCAACGAGACCACCGGTGTGCTCTATGTACTTGACGAGCCTTCCACCGGTTTGCATCCAGCGAATATCGAAGGTCTTATCGGCGTGATGCGGGATTTGTTGGCTTCCGGCAATTCGGTGGTGTTCGTTGACCACGACGTCCATGTCCTTAATGCCGCTGATTACTTCATTGAGATGGGCCCTGGTGCTGGCAGCCGAGGCGGCCGCATACTCACGGAAGGTGCACCTGCCAAGATATTGCGTAACCCGAAGTCGCGTATCGCAGGCTTCCTTGACGGCTCCCAGCTCGTGGTCGTTCGCAAGCGACTTGCGTTGCCACCGGTTTCAGCGGACTTGCGCAGGTTTATGAATCTGCCAAGTCGGAATGATGAAGTCATTGACCATCAGCATAAAGGCAACGGTCAGTTGAGTCGTGCCGACATGAAAGTGGCCTCTGTCGAATCCGTAGCGACGCCAACAGTTACCGAAGCGGATTGGATCACCATGGCCACCGATATCATCCACACTGTGCATCCGCTGCATGTCGCCATTCCTCGCGGGCGGATGACAGCCATCACCGGCGTTTCCGGTTCCGGTAAAACGACGATGATTCTGGAGTCGTTGATTCCAGCGTTGCAGGCGCAGGAAAACCACACGCCGTTGCCGTCCCATGTCCGTTCGCTTGATGCTGCAGGCATTACTCGCGTGCGTTTGGTCGATTCCACTCCCATCGGCATCAACGTACGTTCGACGGTCGCCACCTACACTGGCATTATGGACATGCTGCGTAAGGCTTTCGCAACGACTGCATCAGCCAAGAAGCGCAAACTCAAGGTGTCTGCATTCTCCTACAACACCGGAACGCTCCGTTGCCCGCAATGCGACGGCACTGGTCAGATCAGCCTCGATATTCAGTTCCTGCCCGATGTCACCATCACCTGCCCGACCTGCGAAGGTCGCCGTTATCGTCCCGAAGTCAACGATGTTCGGCTTGCAACGCCTACGCATCCTCAAGGGTTGACGCTTCCCGAAGTGCTTGATTTGGAAGTGGATGATGCTCTTGACTTCTTTGCACTTGATGACGATTTCGAATCTGCTTCTGGTTCGTCTTCCAACTTGTCTTCACACGGTTCCGCTAATCATAAACGAGCAACTTTGTCTGTTTCCGCTTCCAATTCGTCTTCGCGCAAGCTGGGCAATCATCGAGGACTACACGCTTCGCTGGATTCTATGAATACCACCGGTTCGTCGGATGACCTAGATTCCGGCGATATGATTACTCCCGCTCTGCTCAAGCGCATTCACAAGGCCCTCGAAACTCTTCACGACCTTGGCCTCGGCTATCTCACGTTGGGAGAGGACACCCCGAATCTTTCCGGCGGCGAAGCCCAGCGTCTTAAGC
The DNA here is from genome assembly GCF_029395495.1 of Bifidobacterium sp. ESL0769. Classification (NCBI taxonomy): domain Bacteria; kingdom Bacillati; phylum Actinomycetota; class Actinomycetes; order Bifidobacteriales; family Bifidobacteriaceae; genus Bifidobacterium; species Bifidobacterium sp. ESL0769. The sequence continues at coordinate 722,976 of NZ_CP113918.1, forward strand.
TTTCCAACGAACTCGGTAAGCGACAGAGCGCCTCGCTGTTCGTTCTCGACGAACCAACTACCGGCCTTCATCCGCTTGACGTACGTACGCTGATTGACGTACTGCAGCGCCTTATCAAAGGCGGAGCCACTGTGGTCTTCATCGAACATGACCTCGACATGATCGCCAACGCCGATTATGTCATCGACATGGGTCCAGGTGGCGGCGAGGAGGGCGGCACAATTGTCGCCACCGGCACCCCGGACGAGATCGCCGATAACCCGGCCAGTATCACCGGACGTTATTTAACCAAGCATTTGGCAGGCTGAAACAGTTGTGGTGACTGCGATGATCGGAAGGCCTAAATCGCTGTAATATTGCGGATTTAGATATGAAAAAGCGGTGTGGACAACTATTTTCTTATCCACACCGCCATACGCAAGCCGAGGCCTTGGCCGTTCTCACGTTTAGATTGAGATTTGGTCTAGTTCGATCTCGCCTCACTGTGCGTCATCAAGCAGCTTCACGTATTTCCCGTAACCCTGTGCCTCCATCTGGTCGCGCGGCACGAAGCGCAGCGAGGCCGAGTTCATGCAGTAGCGCAAGCCACCGCGATCTTGTGGCCCGTCATCGAAGACGTGACCCAAATGAATCTGCGAGTCGGCGGTGCGGATCTCAATACGCGGCCGCCCGGGCAGTTTGGTGTCGCGATGCTCGGTCAAAGCAGATGCGTCGATTGGCTTCGAGAACGCCGGCCAGCCGCAGCCCGCGTCGAACTTGTCGGTGGAAAGGAACAGCGGTTTGCCGCTCACGACGTCCACGTAAATACCCGGCTCGAAGTTCTGGTCATATTTGTTGGTGAACGGGCGTTCGGTGGCCGCTTGCTGTGTCACCGCGTACTGCTCGGGGTCGAGGTCCCAGACGCGCTCGATATAGCGCTGCCGCTTGCCCACGTTGAGAAGTTTGGCCACCGGAATATGGCAGTATCCGCTCGGGTTCTTGTCGAGATAATCCTGATGGTAGGTCTCGGCGGGGTAGAAGTTGTGCAGCGGCTCCACAATTACCGCAGGTTCGCGCTCCTCGCGCGCCGCAAGTTGATGCAACGCCTTCTCATATATGGCCTTCTGCACCTCGTCGAGGCAGAACATCGCGCTGCGGTACTGTCGCCCGGTATCGTTGCCCTGCCGGTCCACTGAGAACGGGTCGATGACGTCCAAAAACAGCAGTGTCAGCGTCCGCAAGGTCACGCGAGACGGGTCATAGCTGATGCGCACGGTTTCCGCCGCGTCGGTGGCTCCCGAGCACACCTCTTCATAGCTTGGATTCTCCTTGAGGGATTGCGCATACCCGACCTGCGTGTCGGTCACACCGTCGACGCCTTGGAAATATCGTTCGACGCCCCAGAAACATCCACCGGCAAAGTATGCGGTCTGAATCTCACTGGAAGTGTGCCCGTCTGCGTTTTGGTTCTCGGTTTGCTTCGCCGCACCATTGCTGTCAGCGTTGGTATTCAAGGCTCTGCTTGCCTTGCCTGAGAAATCATCCATGTTCGTCATGTCTCCTCCATATCCGTTTTCTGTTATATCTGATTATCCGTGTGTTGCTGACAGTGTCTCACAAACTGCGGCAAAAGGATACAGAACGTTCAGCGAAGGCTGAAAGCTTGCGTTTCTTGATGTCTTGCGACAACTTCCCTGTGTTGGCACCCATGTTGTCTTTCTGTGTCGGTTTTCGATTATTTTCCTATGCTGGTTTGTTATGTGGTTTTGCCGCATTCTGTCATCATTGTTTAAACGAAACGGCATTTCACCGGATTTTGGAATGGGGTAAGATAGAAGTTTGCGGTCTTTGATATCCGATGGTGACATTTGACGATCATATTTGATGATATCGAAGCTTGCGATAGTTTGGCATTGAATCGGCTGCGGTAGGCCGTGAAAAGGGGAACGCGATTTGGATTGGCATGCGTCGGTATACGGGTCGAGAACCGGAAGTTCAGGAGGATTCGGGCTTGGGTCAGGTTCCGACAACGATACGTTCGGCGGGATTGCTGATTCTGACGGCGGCGTGACCTTCGGCGCCAACGAGCCTGCCGTTCCTGAAAAGGTTCTGCGGCAGCGCGGCGGCAAGGCCTTCTACCGTGCTTATGAAGTCATTTCCAGCGGACGCATGCACAATCTGACCTGCACGCCCGGCGAGGATGGCACGCTGCTGGCCGCTTCGGTGGAACCTGCCGACGAATTTGCGGACGATTACGCGGTGAGCGCGCGCATCGACGAGAACCACGGCGAGATCATCGATTCGGACTGCACTTGCCCGGCGTTCGGCCGGTTTGGCGCAATCTGCAAGCATGTCATTGCGCTGATTATGCAATATAATGACACGCCGCAGAAGTTCGAGGAGCTTGGCAACGGTTTGGAGGTTTCCGGTTCGCGAAGTGGCGCAAGGCTCGGCGCTCGCCAGCGCAAGGTCGTCCGTCGCACGTCGCGGGTCTTGCGTTCCTTTATGCAGCAAGAGGATTCGGCACTCGAGGAACAAGCCAAAAATCGTCAGCTTGATCTGCTCAAGGAGGTCAGCAGCCGCGCTTCTGGGGACATCGGCAGCGGAGTGGCGCTGAGCCGCCACATGCCCATCGGTTCGGTCGTGCTGCGCCCGATGTTGGAAAATTCCGGCCGTGATTGGTACTTGCGCCTGCATATCGCTGTGCCGTCCAAGGGCATTTCCTACGTCGTCAAAGACGTGCGTGCGTTGGTGGAGGCGGTGCAACGCCGCGAATTCGTCACCTATGGCAAAAAGCTCGCGTTTGTGCATTCCCGCGATTCGTTCGATGAACGTTCACGGTCGATTCTGGCGATTCTCGGCCGTGCCATCGAGATTCGCAAAAGCGTTTCCGGCGATTACGAGTTCTACCAGAGCAAGGCGGAAGCCCAGGAAATGCGGCTTTCCGACGACGAAACGGCGGAATTATTGGACTTGTTCGTCGATGCCGATGTGACGCTGGATTACGTGCCGCTTCACGGCAATTTCGCCTCGGCCATCCCGGTTCGCGTGGTCGACGGTGATCCTGATTTGGGTCTCGAAGTCGTTCGCGCGGATAACGAGGATGGCGGGGAAGGTGACACTGCGTTATCACAGCGCAAATCTATGCGACAAAATAATATAGAAACGTCGCAAAAATCCGGCTATGTCATCCGTCATTCTTTGAATATCCAAAAATTCATTATCGGACGAGGCTCATCGTTTGTGGTCGTCGGATCGCCTGACTCGAACCACGCGTTCAGTTTGGATACCCCCGAAATCCACCGCTGCTCCAGCGCAATGACGACGAATCGTAACCTGCTTGGGGTTCTTTGCACCGGAGATGAACGCGGAGATCTGTACCTGAGCAGTGACGATATTGAGGAGTTTTCGCGTACCGTTCTGCCTGCGCTTGACCCGGTTCCTGCGGATAGTGGCGATGGGATTGGCGAGGCCAGCAGCGCTGATAATTCTGAAGATGCCAACAATGCTGGTGACGTCGGTGACAATAACCAATCCGTTAATAATTCCGTATCCGGCGACATTAATTCAGATGCTCTGTCACAAAGCGATACCGGTACGACAGCTTCAGACGGATTATCACAAAATAGAACAGAACATACCTCAGATACGAATTCCAAGGTAACCGATGACTTCACGCCGGCTACATCGCGCGGCACGTCTCATCATGGTATCGCCGTCAAACTGCCGCCTGAACTGATTAAGATGCGCCGCGTGCCTTGCCATATCGAAATGTATCTTGACCGCGACAGGAACGGCATCACCTGCGATGTGCAGGCGCGTTACGGCGACGAACGCTTCCATGTCTTCTCCGGTATCGGCCCGAACGAGCCGGTTGCGCGAGACCGTGAAACCGAGCGCTTGGCCGTCGAGGCCGTGCGCCAGTACTTCCCGATGCCGGACGGCCCGATAGCGCGCATTGCCGAGGACAACGACAAGGCGATTTACAAGCTGCTGAACGAGGGGCTTCCCGTTTTGCGAGGGCTTGGAGAGGTGTTCTCCACGCCGAGTTTCGACGGGCTCACTTCTTCGCCGCATCCCGTTTTCAAGATCGGTCTCTCGATCAAGTCCGGTTTGGTTGAAATCTCGCCGATCGCCGACGAAATCGACCCATCTGAAGTGCCAGCGCTGCTCAACAGCTATCGCAAACGCCGCAAGTTCCATCGCCTGCGCAACGGTGCCTTCGTCAATATGGCCGACGTCGACACCAGCAAGCTTGACGAAGTCAGCAGCGACTTGGGCTTGAAGCCGGTCGACCTCGATTCCGGCGCCGTTTCCGTGCCCGCTTACGAGGCCTATTACCTTGATAACGAGGCGGAGGACGAAGATAAAAGCGACGAATTCCGTAGTTATTTGAACGATTTGCGCGTCATCGACCCGAAGACCTACAAGGTACCGCAGTCGCTCGCGCATGTGCTGCGTCCGTATCAGGTTGAGGGTTTCCGTTGGCTCAACGCCGTCGCTGACAAAGGCTTCGGTGGCATCCTGGCCGACGAGATGGGCTTGGGCAAGACCGTGCAGATGCTTTCGTATCTGGTGTCGCGTCGTGACGAACAGCGCCAGATTGGCCCGAACCTCATCGTCTGTCCGGCATCGCTGGTCTACAACTGGGCCGCGGAATGCGCCAAGTTCGCCCCCGAACTCAACGTGCAGGTGCTCGCCGGTTCCAAGGCTGCCCGTCGCGCGACGCTCAAGAATACGAAGGCTTGGTATGAGGGCAGAAAAGTTGACGATATCTCTGTGGTTTCTGATAGTAAGCAGAATAAAAACGACGGCTGGCAAGGCGCCGATAGCCCGCAACCAATCGATGACGGCGAAACCGATGCGACCCAATGGACTGCGCCCGACGTTCTGATTACTTCATACGATTTGCTGCGCCGCGATATCGACGATTACGACGGCCTCGAATGTTATTGTATGACACTTGACGAGGCGCAATATATCAAGAACCATGCCACCAAGTCCGCCCACGCCGTGCGAACCGTGACCGCACGACACCGTTTCGCCCTGACCGGCACGCCGATTGAGAATCGGCTTTCAGAATTGTGGAGCATCTTCGATTTCCTCATGCCTGGCATGCTGGGGGCTTACAAGCACTTCCGTGACCGCTTCGAAATGCCGATACTTTCCGGCGACGAGAACGCGCAGGCCAAGCTGCAGGCATTCGTCGGACCGTTCATTCTCCGGCGTTTGAAGTCGCAGGTTTTGAAGGATTTGCCGGATAAGATCGAAAACGTCATCACCGTCCAGCTTGAGGGGGAGCAGCGTCGGCTTTACGCCGCGCTCGAGCAGCAGCTGCGTGCCACGCTCAACAAGCAGCGCGACATCGAATACAAGACCGGCAAGATTCAGATCTTGGCCCAGCTCACCCGCCTGCGTCAGGCCTGCTGCGACCCGCGACTGCTGTTCAGCAATGTCGGCAGCAACGTCGTTAAGAAGGACGCGCACGTTTGGGGAGCTCCGAGTCGCGAGATTGAACGAGCCGATGACGAGCCGATTGACGAGCTCAGCGAGACCGCAGATGCCTCGGTGAACGCGATTGTAGGTAAAGGGGATTCTGCGGGGCTCAACGCTTCGGGCACCTCGAAAGCCGGCACTCCCACCAAGCCTCGCAAAGTCACGTCGGCCAAACTGGACGCCATCGAGGAACTGGTCTCCAGCTGTCAGGACGCCGGCCGCAAGATGCTAATTTTCTCCCAGTTCACGAGCTTCCTCGACCTGATCGCCGAGCGTCTGCGCAAGAATGGCGTCGCCTACAACGTCATCACCGGCGCCACCCCCAAGCGCAAGCGCCTCGAGCTGGTCGACCAGTTCAACTTTGATGACACTCCTGTCTTCCTGATTTCCCTGAAGGCCGGCAACACGGGCCTGAACCTCACGGGCGCCTGCGTGGTGGTGCACGCCGACCCGTGGTGGAACGCCGCCGCGCAGGAGCAGGCCACCGACCGCGCCCACCGCATCGGCCAGACCCAGGACGTCAATGTCTACCAGATCGTCGCCAAGGACACCATTGAGGAGCGCATCCTCAAGATGCAGCAGTCCAAGAGTGACCTTGCTCACCGTTTCGTTGACAAGGCCGGCACCGGCACCTCCGCCGGCATCTCGAACCTCACGAAGGACGACCTGTTGCAGTTGCTGGGATAAAGCTCTACACCCTGAGGTACGCGAGCGAACTGCTGCTAGCGTACCCCGTGTTGTTTCTGCGATTCTGCAATTAGCGTAAATAGAAATTAATTAGTATTTCTAAATATCTCTGTGTTGTTTGTTATTCGATATTGTGCCTCTGACTTCAATTAGAGATTGGCTAAATTCCCTAAGGCAAGTACGCTGTTGATAGTGTCTTCGAAGCTTCTGCTATTTGCGTAGGGATTTGCTTTAACATAAGGCTTCCAGATGTCCTGTTTGAGGTATTCAGAATTTTGAAGCGTGGAACAGATTTGTCGAAAATTATTTATTTCTGCAAGGGATCCACGATGGTTTGCTGTATTGGTAATTGCTTGTCTGAGAGTGTGCGGGTCGAGATTTTCGCTGTAACGACGATATAGAATATCGAGATCGTAAAAATCGCGGGCTCGCCCATTTTCTGTGCCGCGGCGCATGATGGTTTCGAATTTCTCTGCGATGAGGGTTTCGATGGGATAGGCTTTGAGCTGGATCGTCTTGTTTTCGAATAGTGTTCGATACCCATAGTCGACGGGTTCGGGAGTGATGGCATCTCCGGTTGTCAGGTCTAATTTCAGAGGTGCGTTGATGCGGCCGAATCGTGCGTGCAGATGTGCTCTAAAATCTGCATACACGTCATGCTCTCGAATGGGTTCCAATCGTTCGAATGAGAATGAGAATCCGTCATCCAAATCAATATTGCAAATCTGTTCGATGACTTGCGTTAGTCGTGTTTCTTCCATCTTGATTCCGAGGATCGTTGCGTCCAAGTCCATAGTCGTACGACTGGAAATTCCTGAAAGCGAGGAAACGAGAAGACCGCCCTTGATGATGAATTTGTCCGAGTAGTTGCTATGGGATAGTCGTTCAAGAAAGTGATCAAAGATAACCATTTGCAGCACTTCCTGCGCTGACAGATGGTTTCTCTGTGCCAGGCTTCGTACTTTGCCGCGTAAGCTGGCATCCTTGTTTTGGTTCATAGCAGTACCTCGGTGTATCTGTGCAACTCTTTTTCTACTTTTAATAGTTTTGCATATCGTGACAATTTTTTCATGTCGTTTGGGTCGGAGAAGTAGCGTTTCAGGGCATCGCTAAAAAGCTGGATGTCAATGTTGTTTGAGTTCCTCGCCTTGAGAACATCGCAAATGCAGCGCTCTTTGTCGTAGGTTGGTACTGTATTCCCCGCTGGTGTTTTTGCTTTGCTCAGACCGACGGGATATTTTTCTTTTCTTACCGTATGGAAACGAATATTCGGGAATTCCTTGCATGCGGTGCGTGGCATATATCCTTCGGGAACAGTCAAATCGATGATGTGTGGCGTACGGTCGCTGAGGTCATGCAACCAGAGTGCAGTGCCATACGAAATGACGCATCGTTTCCAGCGTTTGGTGATAGTCGCTAAATCGTCAATTGAAACTTTGGGTAATGACCAGATTCCTCGCGTTTCGTTGACAATTTCGCCTTTTCGGTTCAAATAAGTCAGGAATCCCGGCGAAAATCCGGCATTGATTATCTCGGAAGTAGAGAGGGTGCCGCCTCTGTTGTTTAGCAGTTTCAGTAGTTCGTCGGTTCGTTTCATATGTTCCTTATTGTAGTATATACAATAACTTTTAAAATAATTTGTATATTCTACAATACCAGATTTATATGAGAACGAAGTTAAGGCCGGTAACACGGGCCTGAACCTCACGGGCGCCTGCGTGGTGGTGCACGCCGACCCGTGGTGGAATGCCGCCGCGCAGGAGCAAGCCACCGACCGCGCCCACCGCATCGGCCAGACCCAGGACGTCAACGTCTACCAGATCGTCGCCAAGGACAGATCAAGGAGCGTATCCTCAAAATGCAGCAGTCCAAGAGCGACCTGGCCCACCGTTTCGTCGACAAGGCCGGCACCGGCACCTCCGCCGGCATCTCAAAACTGACGAAGGACGATTTACTGCAGTTGCTGGGGTGAGAAGGAAAGGTATTGATTTACTGCGCGTTCAAGAAAGGAATCGTGCGTGTGTACTTTTGTAACCGTTGATCCGAGGTCGCAAGCAAATACAGGCCAGGCCTGATACCGCAATCTTGTGGCACGCAACTGTAGATACGTACCCAGGTGTTATCGAACACATCGGTGAATTTCAATGCGATCAACGCATGGTTATCGCTTTTTGAATCGAAGAAGGCGGGACTTGGCAATTCCTCCTGACTGCTTTTCCGGACAGGATAATTCCATGAAGAATACCTTAAGTTTCCTGTAGTTGGTTTTGGAGAAATAAGCCATGTGCCGGGAAGTAGGGTCCGCCAAGGTTTTTGTGTTTTCGGAGCGACGTGTAAATCCTCACAATCGAGTTGTGTGTCGTGTGCCGTATCGAGTTCAGGCCATTGCACATGAACCTGTATGTCTCGTATAACGCCTTCGCTGCCGTTCACGATGCAGATTTTCCAACCTTCTTTGCTTCGAGTAATCCAGGAATCCACGAGAAATGCGTTGTGGCGTAGCGAATAATATCTGTCCTCGATTCGAGCCTCATTGTTCCGTTTTGAATCTTTGTACATTTGGAACGCGGGAATCGCCACTGCGACGAATACGGCTAATATCGTGCCTATCGCTTGAATCCAGTCAGCCATGTCATCAATCTTTCGCTAGAGTTTATATTACAAAAACAAAGTATGACAATTTGTGGACATTTTTTATTCTGTTTTGATAATTCCTGCCAACGATAATAGTTTCAATCCGAAAGGGTTAATGATTATCGTATCGATTGAACTGCTGATTCAGGTGTTTTTGCACCAAGCTGTTGTGAAGACTGTCGGTTTTTGCAGCGGGTTCAGCGTCTATAAGAGACTTCAGTAACTTCAAACCCTGATTTTCATCATCATTTAGTCATTTCACTCAAGCCATCACTTACGAACGTGAATGTAACATTCAGCTAGTCGACAGCAGTGTTTTAGCTCAGATGTATTGGGTAGGTCTGAGGCAACGTCCTCTTGCAACAGGCCGTAGCCCCAAGCATTCTCGAGCTGACAGGAGATGATCTCCTGTCCCAGATTTTCAAAGACACGCAGTATAAGTTTGCGAAATATGCTGTTTCTTGAAATACATATGCTTTTGGATAATACTTATGTAGGAAAGTTTAAAAAATGGTCGAAGGAGAATCAGTGAAAAAGTCTTCTGTAATCTTGGGGATGCTTATAGCTTTTGCGGTTGTATTCCCTTTGCTTCCACTTTCTTGGGATGGAATGAATTTTCATTGGAGTGGTTGGTCGGAATGGTGGGCTTTTGGAACGTTCCTTGTGGCCATATTTGCTCTCATCGTTGCGTTCAAAGAATATAAGACTCATGTTGAGGAACAAAACTCTCGTATTAAAGAAAAAATTCAAGAAGAGAAGAGGCATGATAGGGAAGTTTGGGATACTTTAAGAGCCTATGTCGAAGTTTCCTACGTCTTTGATAAGCGTGGAGCAGTAATGGTGAGTGTGGCTAATGTCGGGAATACCTCAGCCACAGATATCAATGTTTCATTTGATCCAGAGATTAAAGCTCCTCCTCCAGAGGAGCCCAATGACAAAATAGCAGAGTACTTTTCTCGATTTCGTAGTCGCGCAATAAGTTCTATTGCGCCTCATTCGAGATTTTTATTTATTCTAGATGTTAATAACGAAGTGCAACAGCACATAGATAGCGGCATATTAGTTCGTAAAACAGTTGCTACAGTGAAATATAAAGATACGAGGGGTCAAACATACGCGGATAAATTTGTTTTGGATTTTGATGATTGGCTCGGGGCTATAGAGGAAAAGACCAGCGGAGACCTTATTCATGATGAATTAAGAAAAATCGGTAATGACATCTCTGACTTGGCTAAATTAAAGCGTTGACCATTTAGTTAAAAACTAGGGGTAAACCAAGAAGTTGTAAAAGAAAGAATAAATCTATTTTTTAATTTAGTCGGCATTAAGTTTTTTAAAAATTTGGGAGTCCGAGTGTAATGAACATCAACTGGGAATCTACTTTATCTGTTGTTACCGCGCTAACAGCTGTATTGGCATTAGGGTTATCATTATTTCAAATATGGCTCAGCAACAAACAACAGCTTTTTACGAAACGGGTTGATTTGTGGCTAAAGCTTGACACTTTACTTAAACTTTACGGCTCCAACCGGAAATCTATTCGACATGAATATGAGGAAGGAAAGGCTGGAACTGTTCTATTCGCCAACGATCTTGATTTCATATTTTTAACTAACTCAGCAGATTTTAATGCCATGGCTGGTGCAATTCATAAGCCACTTGACAATGAAGAACAGTCTTATTTTTTGACTGAACTAGAAGAAATCCGGAAAACTGCAGTTGAGTGCGAGTTCTTATTCAAAGGAGAATTAGCTAAGTCCTTTAGCGCTTTTGTCAATAGTTATGTAGATGTCCTTTTTGCAATGTATCAGTATCAGATTGTCATTAACCGTATGGAAGAGGATGCACAAGAAAAGGAATATAATCTAGAACGAGCGCTTGAAGAAAACAATGAACCCCAGGTAAGAAAAGGCTTAGTGCAAAAGCTGAGAGAACTTGACAACTGTTATGAGTTAATTCTGAAGAGAAGATATGTTCAAAAAGTGAGGAAAAAAATTAGGCTTTGAAAAATATTTATTTTTAAAGTGTATATAAATCTGTGTTTACTTATTTTTCTTTACTCTACAATGGTACTAATTAATGTTCTTATTTGGAATTGGATGGTGATTTTGCATGGCAAGTAACTTGACATTGAATCGAGCAAATAAGGCGAAAAAAGATGAATTTTATACTCAGCTTTCGGATATTGAGAATGAGCTAAAGCATTATCGAAAACATTTTGCTGGCAAAACTGTGTTATGTAACTGTGATGATCCATTTGAATCAAATTTCTTCCAGTATTTTTGTTTAAACTTTAATAGGTTAAAACTTAGAAAATTAATAGCTACTTGTTATTCAGGTTCTCCGATTAGTGGTAGTCAACTTACACTGTTTGGGGATGAAACTGAGGAGGAAAAGCATACTCCATACAAAGCAGTCGTAACTTCGATTCATGATGCCGATGGTGATGGAGCTACAAGCATGGTCGATGTGGCAGAATTATTTAGACAAGGTGAGAACACCATAGAGCGTCTTCAGGGTAATGGAGATTTTCGTTCGAAAGAATGCATGAGTTTGTTGGATGAGGCAGATATTGTTGTGACGAATCCACCATTTAGCATGTTTGAAGAATATATATCGACATTACTTAAAAAAAATAAAAAGTTTGTCATTATTGGGAATCAAAATGCTTTAAAGTACAAAGCCGTGTTTCCATATCTTCAAAATAACGAGCTTTGGCTGGGTTATGGTTTTCCTGGTAATGTAGCTTTTTTTGAATCTCCTTATAAAGACATTGCTGTTTCTTCCACTCATCGTGAAGGAATGATTCGTGTTTCTGGCATTATGTGGTATACGAATTTAGATATCAAAAAACGGCATGAAGAATTAGTTCTTGTGAAACGTTATAATCCAAAAGATTATCCTAAGTATGTGAATTATGATGCTATCGAGGTAGGGAAGACGTCGGATATTCCTTGTGATTATTCAGGGAATATGGGTGTTCCCATTACTTTCATGACGAAGTATGATCCAGAACAGTTCGAAATTGTCGGGATGAATTGGACAGTACTCGCGGATGCTGTCCTTTCAGATGATATTCGAAACCATCATAATGTTGCTCGTCGATTGAACTTTTATCTGCCAAAGCCGGATGGACGTGGTAATGATTATTCACGAATGTATGATCGTATTGTGATTCGTAATCGTCATCCAGAACCACAACGTTATCAGGAGGTGTAGCTATGACAATGGATATAAAAGAATGTCGTATTAAAGTAAGTGCCGTTTACGAGAACTATGAAAATGATGAAGAAGAAGGCGTCACAGGTTATAATGATCGTCTTGATATCCGTCCAAAGTATCAACGCGAATTTGTTTATAAGCCCGATAAGCGAGATGCAGTGATTGATACAGTGCTTCAGGGGTTGCCACTCAATGTCATGTATTGGGCAAAAACGGGTGAGGATACGTATGAAGTACTAGATGGACAGCAACGAACTATCTCACTTATGGAATATGTGGATGGGAATTATTCTGTTGAATATGATGGCAATTCTATGAATTTTGATAATTTACCACAGGATATTCAGCAGCGTATTCTTGATTATGAGCTATTTGTCTATATTTGTGATGGCACGGACTCAGAAAAACTTAAATGGTTTAAAACTATCAATATTGCAGGGGAACGGTTAACCGATCAAGAATTGCGTAATGCCGTATATGCAGGAACATGGACTGCCTCAGCGAAGAAGTACTTTAGTAAAAGTAATTGTGCAGCGTCACGATATGGTTCCAATGTTGGTTGCGAAGGCTACGTCAGGGGCGATAGTATTCGACAAGAGATACTAGAGACCGCGATCTCGTGGATTGCTGATCGTGACCATACCACAATTGACGGCTATATGTCTCAGCATCAAAACGACCAAACCGCACAAGAGCTATGGAGCTATTTCCGAACTGTGATTGATTGGGCTGAAGGTCTATTCACACAATATCGGAAAGAAATGAAGGGATTACCTTGGGGTATTTGGTATAACCAATTGAATAAAAAAACGGCTGATTTGGATCCTAAAGATTTGGAATCTAAAGTTTCAAAGCTTATGTGCGATGAAGATGTACAGAAAAAATCAGGTGTGTACGAGTATCTGTTGTTTGGGAATGAAAATGCCCTCAACGTCCGAGCGTTTTCTGAAAGGGATAAGCGTCAGGCATACGAACGGCAAAAGGGTGTCTGCCCATTATGCGGAAAACAATATCCTATAGAAAAGATGCAGGCAGACCACATCAAGCCATGGAGTGAGGGTGGCCAGACTATACCCGAAAATTGCCAGATGCTATGTACTCAGGACAACATCAAAAAAAGCAATCGCTAGTAAAAGCGATGGGGTACAGATGATAAGTCAAGAAACTATATTCTAATCTTTATTGTCTGCACTCTATCGTACTTAGTTATTTTTCTCCGATAAGGCTGTTTGATAATGAGAGCTTTGCGATTGAGGTCGTCTTAGTGGTGAAGCGATATTAACATCTAAAGGTATCGGGATGTCAGTTCCCAGAATCAGGGCTTCTCCAGGTTGTAAATCCGGCAGAAAACGTAAAGATGCATTACTTGCAGCGCCACTCGCATTTTCAATGGCTTTTCTGTCTCCGTCATTAATGAGCCTGTGAACAATCATGGTACCCATCTGGCTTAGTGTCGCACCTGAAAGATCTCTTGGGCGTTGGGTAGCGAGGCACAAATTAAGCCCATATTTACGTCCCTCTCGAGCTATGTTTTCGATACCTTGCAGAGGTAATGCAACCTCTTGAGAGTCCATATTTTTACCGATAAAATTGTGAGCTTCATCGATAAACAGCAATAATGGTTTGTCTGCATTTATCAATTTTCTTTCTTTGGCTCTTTTCATCAATGAGTTAGCAATTGCGTTAACTATAACAGGTCTTGCCTCGCCAGAAGCATCCATGGCTGAGATGTCGATTACGAATAAATTATTTGTATTAGTATCAGAAAGAAATTTATCGACGATACTGTCAAAATTGCAATTGGTTTTATCACTTATGTTAAGGGCAAATCTATTGCTACGGATTATTTCGTCGACTCGCATTAGTAACGATTGGCATTGATTTAGTGCATTTTTACTTCGTTTCCAAGCCGTTCCTTCTTTGGATTCAACGCATTCGGCTTTGATTTGTAATTGCAATGCGTTAAGGTCGAAATCCGCAAATGTGTTTGCGAGATATTTGGACACTGCAGGATCTTCTGTTAGTTCAGCAAAGTCAGCAGGTTCTTTCCCGTCTTTATCAATTGTTTTTGCATTGTCTAGAATTGAGGGATCTATGATTTTATCCAAGTTTTTTGGAGGTTTTTCCATTGTCTGTAAGCATTTTAAAATTCGCAGTGATTGTATAGCGTCTCTTAAGACGGGTGCTTGGATTGCAGCTGAAGGGGTGAACAGGGAAAGATAATCATAACTTGAAAAATTAGTTGCAGAAAAAAGAACTTCATTTGCCGAAATACTTTCAGAATCCTCATCAGGTGTGTGATACCACTCGACAGTGTTTTTGAGGTCTTCTGAAACTGAGCATGTTTTATATTCGCCAGTGGAATCGACTAATATCGTTTTGGAACCAGAATATCTTTGTAATTCCTCTAAAAGGTGTTCTAATGTCCAACTTTTCCCGCTGCCGGTCATTCCTAAGATTGCACAATGACGAGAAAAGATTTCTTCGGGACGCAGTTGCATTTCCGTCTGTGTTCCCTTGATAGTCCCTAAGGTTAGTGTTACAAGTGCTTGGTTGCTATTGGGGTTTGTGTCATTTATGCCTTTTATGCGTGTTGGTATTTCTCCGATAAACTTAATAGGTAATGAATAGACAGAATCTCCAATTCTCGGTGAAGATGACATCCCTGCTGTTATTTCTAAAGAGTCTTGTGCAATGGAGCCTAAGATTTGCATCGTTGCCTGCGCTGAGACCGTGTCGATTCTATAGGGGTCATGCCTTAGTTTGGCAACATCGTCACGAAGGGCAGATACTTCATTAATTCTGCCTAAAAGTGCTACTTCTTGAGATTGAACAACAATATACTCGCCGACTTCCCCTAAACCATGGCGAGTGCCGTCATAGTGGACACCGGTATGAATTTGTTGATTGGTGACTGTACAAACAACTTCATCCTGTTTTATATCAGAGACATTTCCAATGAACAATTGTTTTAAGAAAAGACCACTTTGTGTCTTATTGCTTTTTTCTTCAGTCATGTATGCTCGCTTCGCGAATAAGTTCTCGAAGAGCCTTGATGGCTCTATCGTCAGTTGATAAAGTTCTTATATCTGGTATTTCCTTAGCAAATGGTTCAAATTTAGTGCTAATCATTGCGATATCTGCACCGTTACTCATTTCTTTAAATGCCTCTGACCAATACTTATCATCTTTGTCGGTGCTGGTTTCCTTATCTTCCAGATGAGGTACTACGAAGATTACACGCAGCGAACTGTTGGATTTAATTGCACTTAATAATGGCTCAGACAGATGATCATCATGTAGTCCAAAACCTATAACTAACACACATGTTTCAGGTTCTCGTAATGCTTCTAAGTATTGCGACATCATTTCAAGATGAGGTTGTATATAGCTTTGATGGTACTTTTGCTTAGCTGGAAAAATCATGCAAGCATCGTCTCCGCTGACGTGCTCGTCGATAGTGATTGCATTTTTAACCCTTTTCCAGTCTACTGATCCGTGAATTTTGTATAACTTAATTACTCCTTCTTGCAGAACAGAATTATGCTCCGATTCAGAGGTCTTGCGTACTATATCGTATCCGAAGAAACTCGGATCATAAATTCTTGGGTTGGTAAAAGAAAAACCGTCAATAAGAACTTGTCCTTTTTGCCCAGCTGCAGTTTCAAAGCACCGGTCGTAATTGGTAGTAAATAATTTAGGGCGAGGAGCATTTGTACGACGACGAGACAACTTTTGTAAGAAAACACTATGAGCGTTTAAGCTGCAAGTTTTATTAAGCAGTTCCGGACTTGAGTTAAAGATTAATTCGAGTAAATTATTTTTCCATTTTTCGACAGATTCATAGTCCTCAGACTTTCTTTCTTTCGAACGCTTAAGATAAGTTTCGGCTTTATTCAAAAGTAATTCTACAGGGTATTGTTTCGAATCGCCTTGTTTTTTGTATTCTTTCCCGTCTAAAGCTTTGACGAAAATACTGATTGTGTCTGCATTACCGTTAGTTATTTGGGGTTTGCATTTATTCCATAGTTCAAGATTCATTCCCCAGATTAAGATACTGCGATTGATAATTTTTTCTCTGATTCTGTCTAAAGCAATTTGCTTGTCGCTATTATCCTTACTGCTTCTTTTTAACGAACTATAATTTTCTACAAAATTATTAATGGGATTATCCTCATCGCATTTCGTAAGTAAATCATTTTCGGCGTATGTGTTTAAATATGATGAACATTCTTCGTACAATCCCTCTGCCGGATTTAAGAATAATCTACAACAATCGAGTATTGTATTTTTCATCTTAGAAAGGCATTGCTTTAATGCTTCATTTTCTTTGTAAAGTCTTTCTTTTGTCGTTTCTTTAGGACTAGAGTTCTTTTCGTCTCTTGTTTCGGGCTTTATTGCTAATGAACTTTCAGCTGCACCTGGGGTTTTTGTCGCTATTTCCGCAGCAGATTCTTCTTTATGGTAGGAGTCGACAAGAAGCTCAATAATACTTAGAAAATTCTCAATGTTATCCTCCTTTGTGACGTCATAATTTAATCTTCTTTGCAAGATATCTTTTATGTCGTCGGTAATGAACGGTTGACATTTAATCCATAAATCCCACATGCTTGGGCCATTCATAGGGTCTAAAGAAGTGCCCGATCCGGCTAAAACTATGAGATTAGACATCTGCAATGAAGACAAGAGATAGCTATCGAGTGTGCTTCTAACTTCGTTATTTTCAGTCCACTTTGTCTTATCTTTTTTGAATTGTGCATTTGCAGCTTCTTCCTCGTTTGGGGAGCTGTATGTATTTGCGTTTGAAGGTTCTTCGGGCTTTTTAAGAGAGGTATCTAAGGTTAACCAAGGACCTTTGTGAATTTTAAATCCTATCAAATTTTTACTCTCGGCAGGCTTTGATGGTTCTGCATCTTTGCTGGCTTTACTCAAGATTGCCTCATTTCGTTTCGATTTAAGATAATTCCATTTTCGTATTATGTATGGATAACTGTTTTTAAGTATGAATGCATGATGCTGGCTTAAATTAGATTCATTATCGTGAGAATCTTTAGAATTATTGCTGTTGATTAGAATATAGGCTGTTAAGCCAAAGGAGCACAACCATGAAAGCATGGAGATTTTACGGGACTAACAAGCCGCTGAAGTTGGAGGAGGTGCCGGAGCCGCATGCTAAGGCGGGCGAGGTCGTCGTCGACATGAAAGCGGTCGGACTTTGTCACACGGACGTCGGGTTCCTGACTGATCCGGGCTGGATGACGGGGCACACCGTGCCGTTTACGCTCGGCCATGAGGACGCCGGCGTCGTCAGCGAGGTCGGGGAAGGTGTCGAAGGCTTCAAGGTTGGTGACAGGGTCGCGATTTGCCCGACCACCTCGGCTGGCACGCCAGGCGGCAGCTTCGATGGCGGCTATGGTGAGAAGGTCGAGATCGGGGCGCAGGCGCTGGTGCCGATTCCCGATTCGGTCGATTTCGTCAGGGGAGCGGCGGCGACCGACGCGGGCATGACCTCCTACCACGCCGTCGCCACGCGCGCGGCCGTGAAGAAAGGTGAGAACGTCTGCATCATCGGTGTCGGCGGGCTGGGGCAGATTGGCGCTCGCGTCGCGTATCTGCTCGGCGCCAACCTCTACGTCGCCGAGGTCAAGGAGTCCGCATGGCCGATGGCCAAGGATCTGGGCGCCATCGACGTGAAGAAGTCCGTCGCCGATTTCGCTGCCGACGGCATCAAGTTCGACAAGGTCATCGATTTCGCGGGCTTTGGCACCACCACGGCCCAGGCCATCGAGGCGTGCAACAAACACGGTGTCGTGGTGCTCGTGGGCATGGGTCGGCTCGAAAGCACCATCAACACCAAGGCGCTCATCATGAGCCAGGTCGACCTGCGCGGCTCAAACGGCGGTATCAAGGAAGACATCGCCGGCGTCTACGAGCTCATGGCGTCCGGCAAGCTCGACCCGGTCACCACCAAAATCCCGTTCAGCGAGATTCCCGAAGGCCTCAAGAAGCTGCAGGCCGGCGACGTCCGCGGTCGTCTCGTTGCTGTGTATGAGTGAACCGCATTGCGTCTAGTGGCACTTTATTAAAGGTGTAGTTGGGTTGCAGCTCAACTACACCTTTATATTTAGAAGATTCTTATATGGCGAGTGCATTTACATGCCTTGGCCGACGTAAATGTGGAAGGACCCTTGATTTGAGCACTGTTAGTAGGCTTGAGGGTCACTGTTGCTATTTAATATCTCAGTTGGATTGAATGTTGTCCATTCACGGTGTGTGTCGTTTATAGGTGTTAGTGGGTTTGCTTCGATTCGGAGTGATTTTCTGATACTGGAAGTCCATGAACGGATTGATTCATTATAGCTTCGGCATTTTGGGACAAATGAAGTATCAAACATGGCAAAATCTCCCGAATTTTATGTCAGCTGCTTCATTTGTCACACTATACGCTACAAATGAAGCATGAACGTTCAAAAATCGCGTTTCGTCCGTACAATGGTGACATGACCAAATTCCTAGCATTTACGGCGAATCCGGATCCGGAATCGCTGACGCAATATATCGGCAAGGCGTTCCTCGAGGGCGGCGCGAGCAAGGGCGCGGACATCGAGTTCGTCGACCTGCATGCCATCGGCTTCGACCCGACCTACCGCATGGCCGACCGCAAACAGTACCTCAACGAAGGGCCGATGCCCGACGACGTGGCCGCGCTACAGCAGAAGATTCTCGGTGCCGACATCATTGCGCTGGTCTGCCCGATCTATTGGTGCTCGATGCCCGCGATGATGAAGGGTTTCACCGAGCGTGTGCTCTGCCGTCACTTCGGCTACAACCCGGGCCACAGCAAGTCCGTAATCGCCGACAAGAAGTTCCGCTTCATCATGCTCACTGGCAGCTCGGAGCAGTGGTACCACGAGTCCGGCATCCACGACGCCATCTATAACCAGGTCATCTACTACATGTTCCACCATTACTGTGGGGTCGACGACGCCGAGCTGGTTTACGTCGATAACCTCGAGATGGCGGACCCTTCGCCGGAAGCCCATGCGGCCGCGGCCAAGCATATCGAACGCATCAAGGAGCTTGGCGCGTCGATGGCGTGAGTTCGGTACGTGCTAAGAAGACTGATGGACGTTTGGAATCGCTTGTATCAAGAATCTTGCGTGCTACTCGGTTGACAGTACCTGTTCGGTTTATCTAAATTAATCCGTTAAAGATTGAGGCTTTAGAAAACTATGATAGAAGTTTTCTGAAACCTCAATTTGTATGTCACAGAATCATAATTAGCAATTAGCGATAGTCACGGTTCCTAGCGGCGCGGAGTTCCATCAGTTTATTTGTGTTCGTCGGTCAGCCGCCACTCGCGCACGACATTGCTGTCGGCACCCAGCGAATAGATGACGTCGTGGATGCGTTGCTCCTGTTTCGCGTCGGTCCCCGGGTCCCAACACACGCCGTTTGGATAGTCGCCCGCAATCGGACACCATCGGTACTGCCCTTGCTGCATATTGGCGGTAGGGACCCAGTCGATTCGATTGACTCGCCAAGTTCCAGGTTTGCCGCGTTTGCCGGCGAACTGGATGCGAGCACTGACGCCCTGGTTGTTGACCTCGTTGCCGGGAATATAGGAAGTGACGGTCACCGCGTTGCCGAGCCCGTAGACGATCCATGTATTGTGATATTTCTCAATCGGTTGTGCGCAGTGGCATCCGGCCCCATAGATAACGTCGAACGCCCCGGTATCCGCGAGTTCGTGCGCTTCCGAAACCTGCCACGAATCAGCTTTCGTCAGATATTCCTGCACTGAATGCATGGCTATCGCCACCACGTCCGCGCCCTGCTGCCGTGCCGCTTTCGCCTTGGTGACGGCTTTCTGGATGTCGGCTTCGTGATTAGGGTCGCCCGCCTCGCGCAGCCTGTCGACCTGCCAATCCTGGTCGGCGGTCATGCCGTTGAGCGAAACCGTCCCGGTGATCAGCCCGAGCTTGCCGCCGCCGGTGGGGGAGTTGATGACCAGCGGTTTCTTCGAATCCTCTTCAGTTTTGTATGATCCGGTCTGGGCGATGCCGTCGGCCGCGAGCGTGTCCCAGAGCCTCGCGATACCGGCGCTGCCTTGGTCCCAGGAGTGGTTCGTCCCATGCGTGCACGCGTTGTAGCCGACATGCGCCGCGGCGTCCGCCACCTCCGGGGGAATGTTGAAGATCGGGTATGCGGAATATGGCCCGCCGCGCGGTGCGATGGGCGTCTCGAACTCGCACACCGAAATATCGGAAGCCTGAATATACGGTTTCATATTCGCGAACAGCGGGTCGAAATTGAAGGCCGTGCCGTCGGTTGCGCTCGGATTGTTCTGGAAATTCTTCCAAAGACCCTCGTGGAAGAGCAGGTCGCCGTTGACGAACAGGGCGATGCAGTCGTCGTCCGGGCAGTCGGGGGAGTTGCCGTGATGTGTTGTGACCGGTTTCGGCGTGCTCTTCTTATTAATGGCGGCGTTCGAGGCCGTGACATCGCTGGCAGTCGTGGAGGCGTTGTGGCTTCGCATACCGAAGAACAATGCCGCGCCCACAATAACGAGTAAAGCCAGCACGATAATGCCCGCTCCCCAAAGTCGGGGCAGCGGCGATGCCCTATGAGTCGAGATATTGCCCATGGAATTGTTCGTGTGTCGCGGGCCGTGTTTGGGATTGGACTTCATCGTGCATTCTCTTTCGTCTGTTCGTCTTCGTCGTTGCCGGTTTCTCTGTTTCCAAGGATACTCTTTACGACAGTTTGACCGAATCGGTCATACCGGTGCTCGGCATGGCTGACCATCCACGGGTCAGGAACGTAGA
Source organism: Bifidobacterium sp. ESL0769 (assembly GCF_029395495.1). Taxonomy (NCBI): domain Bacteria; kingdom Bacillati; phylum Actinomycetota; class Actinomycetes; order Bifidobacteriales; family Bifidobacteriaceae; genus Bifidobacterium; species Bifidobacterium sp. ESL0769. The sequence goes on from NZ_CP113918.1 coordinate 743,822, forward strand.
TAGCGCTCTCTGGAACGCTTTGACCGTTTCGCTTTTTGAAAGTGCCGTCGTCATTTTGGATTATCCGACAATCCGATATCGCTTGCAAAAAAGCGTTGGTTTCGTCCGCGGTTTGGAATGGATAGGGCGTGGTACACCAAACAGGACCGGCTTCGATAATCACAGGCTGAGCAATTGCCGAAAAGGATGGAGGCATTTTGTTTTCTTCGATATCCCGGAATCCTACGATGATACTGGCATTATCGAGATGGCTTGACTGCGCAGCCTGGGTTGCCGCCGATTCAGCAATGGCGCGGTAGGAATCATGGAATCGTGCCCCGTCGAACACGGTGAGAATATCATGGCTGTCTTCATCACCCGAGCGGTGAACGCAATATCCGCTGGAAGCCACGGCTTTCCCGCCGTTGACGATAACGCACCATTCTTCGCGAATGCCGTCAACATGGGTGCTAATGGCAATCAGCGAATCTTCGGGAGCTTTACTCAGGTCGCGCTGCAATTCATCAAGATTTCTTCGCGCCGCTCTGAATTCAGGAACCCGTCCGCGGCTCAGTTGCGACCAAGGACGTCCACCCAGTCCTTCCGGCAGCTTGGCCCATCTACGAATTTCGGAGACGGAGGCGATGATGACGTTTCGTTGCGTTAATTTTCGGGGTAAACGGGCCAGCCAATCCGCGGTCGGCGCTTCAAAAACTAGCAGAGATAGGTTATGTCTAATTCTCCAGTGATTATTGGCAATCAGCAAATCGGCCGTAATCCATATGGTAGTAGTATTTTCAATCTCACGAGTCGGTTCGAAACCGTAGTCATAAGTGGCTGTCCAATTATCAAGAGGATTTTCGAATTGTGATTGTGTCGTCAATACCGTTCGTTGCTCTATCGATACGGTTCTGCCGTCTAACGAACCCGGCTTGCTTTCCTTATTATTCTGCGGTTTTACCTGTATAGCATCGTGAGAAAGAGGTACCTTCTTCTTTGCGGAACTATCATCCGCAGAGGCGATACTCGACTGTGACATATTTGTCATGTGAGCTTTGTCGAAATACTCCTTGAAAGCTTCCTGAACCCAGGAAAGCGGGCTGATAATGGTCAGATTGGCGCTCAATTTCCCTCCGTTATCGATAGGTTCCGATAAATAGTTCAAGTTTACCGACAGGCTTTGAAACACGCGGAAATGTTGCGAATACTGGGTTCAGGCAAGTATTTTCCCGATAATAGAACGGACAATAATTAGACAGATTCGAACCGGCGGATTTATTCCCGCTTGCCTCGCAGCTAAATATGACACAACTGTTGGTCTTGTTTAGTATTGCCCCTACAAGCTTGCTTGTGAATGAAGTAAATGAATAGGCAAAAATTACACAACTTTAAGGAGTCACTATCATGACCAAGATTGCCGTTTTCGTCGGATCGCTGCGCAAGGATTCTTTCAACTTGAGCCTCGCCAAGAACGTTGAGCGCCTTTCGCCCGAAGGTGTCGAATTCGACTACATCGATATGGACCTGCCGCTTTACAACCAGGACCTCGACGGCGACATGCCGGCCAAGGTCGTCGAGATGAAGAAGACCGTTGAGGCCGCCGACGGCGTGCTGTTCGTCACCCCGGAATACAACCGCAGCTTCTCCGGCGTCATCAAGAACGCCATTGATTGGGCCTCCCGTCCGTGGGGCCAGAGCTCCTTCACTGGCAAGCCCGCCGCCATCATCGGTGCCTCCATGGGTGCCCTTGGCGCCACCCAGGCCCAGCACGACCTGCGCAACGTTGCCCTCTTCTTTGACATGAAGCTCATGGGCCAGCCCGAGGTCTACTTCAACGCCGCAACCGGTCTCGACGAGGACGGCAAGGCCGTCGAGAGCTCCGAAGACTTCCTGCGTGGCTTCGCTGAGGCGTTCGCCAAGCACGTTGAGGCCAACAAGTAAGTAGTGCTGTCAAAGCGTCGTTTCGTTGCGATACCGGGATTCCGGCGATGCTGGTGATATCCGGAAATACTGAGATGCCAACGGTACTGTGAGCGCTGATAATGCAGTATCGTTGGGGCAGTACGGCAATATCGGATACCGCCAATCCTGCCAATTCCGGCGTTTCAAGTATCGCGACGAAACCTATGGACGCAACGGCCAAGCCGAGGCCGTAACGCCTCAACGATGCAATCGTAAATATTCGATATTCATAATACAATTTTTATAAAACGTTTGATGTTTCTGTGCGGTATAATTTGCCTGTATTTGCGTAATGTGAATACAATCACGGTTTCCTTAGTGCTACCTTACGTTTCGGCCTCGCGTCGGACGTATGAACGTGGTACGTTAGCAAGTGAATATCGTGTACTCGGATTGCCGGGGAGTGTGCCTCACGGCGCGCTTGCAAGGCTTGAAGCAAACATTCAAAAATTGAAGTTGTCAGGTGCAGGGAGGAAAACTGTGAGTCTTGAGGAGACGACAGACATTGTGGCGCTGGCCGCTAAGGCGGAGGCCGATGTGAAGCAGTACCGCTTGACGGTGGTCAATGCGGGCATTTCGGAGCCTTCCAGCACGAGGCGTTTGGCCAAGGAGATTACGAACAAGGCCCAGGCCTATCTTGAGGCTCGGGGCAAGGTTGTCATCGTCGAAATGGTCAATCTTAAGGACATGGCGGTCGACATCGCGAAGGCCTCGGTGACTTTCGAGTCCAGCAATCGTCTTGCGGAAGCCATTGCTTCGATCACCGCTGCCGACGGTCTGGTTGTGGCTTCGCCTATTTACAAGGCCTCGTATTCCGGCCTGTTCAAAGCGTTCTGGGACCTCGTTCCGCGCGACGCCATCACCAACATGCCGCTGGTTCTGGCCGCGACGGGCGGTTCCAACCGTCACGCTTTGGTGCCGGACGTGGTCATGCGCGGTTTGTTCGCGTTCTTCCGCGCCGTGCCAACAGCCACGAGTCTGATGGCCACGAAAGAGGATTTCGATACGCCGGAACTGGAGAACCGCGAGGAGCGTGCAGCCACGGAGCTTGGCGCGTTGATGCTTTCCGGTGTGAGGCATGAGCCCGTCGATGAGCCTAGTGACCACATGAATTGGTGATTTCGCTGATTCCGCTTCGATAAGCGAATAGGCTCAGCCCTTTGAAGCCTCAATAATTTTTCTTTTTTGTTATCGGTTCGTTGTCTTTTGATGGCGGACCGATATTTTTTTATTCGGAGAGAATTTTTTCGGGTGTAATTATGGGGTATGATAGGTTATGCCTACAAGGAGGTGGCTATGGTTTATCAAACCGTCAATCCATATACCAACGAACTGGTCAAGGAATATCCGTTCACCACTGATGCCGAGCTGAAGAGCACCATCGATCTGGCGGACAAGACATATCATGAAACGCAAAGCCAGCCGATTGCCGAGCGTGCCAAGATTCTGCACAACGTTGCAGCGCTGTTCCGCAAGAAGTCCGCGGAACTTTCGAAGATCTGCACGGTCGACATGGGCAAGCTCGTGGGTGAGTCCGCAGGCGAGGTGGAGCTGTGCGCCATCATCGCTGATTGGTTCGCCGATCACAGCGAGGAACTGCTCAAGCCCGACAAGCTTGACAGCATCGTCGCCGGTGACGCCCAGGTACTGCACCAGTCCGTCGGTGTCGTCGTCATGGTCGAGCCCTGGAACTTCCCGTACTATCAGATCATGCGCGTCTTCGCGCCGAACTACATGCTTGGCAACACCATGATTTTGAAGCACGCTTCCAACACGCCGACCTCGGCCAAGCGTTTCTGCGAGATCGTCGAGGAGGCCGGAGCCCCGAAAGGCGCTCTGACCAACCTCTTCATGACCTATGACCAGGTGACGCAAGCTATTGAGGACCCGCGTGTTCAGGGCGTGGCGCTCACCGGTTCCGAACGTGGCGGCGTGGCCGTCGCGGGTGCCGCCGGCAAGGCTCTGAAGAAGAGCACGATGGAACTGGGTGGCATGGATCCGTTCATCGTACTTGGTGACGCCGATATGAAGAACGTCAACGAGTGTGCATGGCGTGTCCGTCTTTACAACGCCGGCCAGGTCTGCACTTCGGCCAAGCGCTTCATCGTCATGGACAACGTCTACGACGAGTTCCTCGATGGTCTGATCGACGCCTTCTCGCGTGTCACTCCGGGTGATCCGATGGATCCGTCGACCACCATCGCCCCAATGAATTCGAAGCGCGCCAAGGAGAAGCTGCAGGGCTCGTTCGATGCCGCGGTCGCCGCAGGTGCGAAGGTCGCCTACCGCTTCCCGGAGATCGACTCCGAAGGCCAGTTCTTCCGTCCTTCGATTCTCACCGACATTACCCCCGACAATCCCGGTTACAAGACCGAGATGTTCGGCCCCGTCGGTGCGGTTTACAAGGTCCACAGCGAAGAAGAGGCCGTGGCGCTCGCCAACGACAACCCGTATGGCTTGGGCGGCATGCTCTTCTGCGGCGACAAGGAGCATGGTGCCGAGGTGGCCGCGAAGGTCTACACCGGCATGATGTTCGTCAACACGCCGTTGGCCTCGCTGCCTGACATCCCGTTCGGTGGTGTGAAGCTTTCCGGTTACGGCCGCGAAATGTCGCGTCTGGGCCAGATGGCGTTCACCAACGACAAGCTGCTCGTCACCGCGGATCGCTTCGACAAGAACAATGCCCCCGGCGCTCTCTATGCCGCGCAGGATTTGTGATTGATGCTGCTGCGCGACTGATGCAGTGGCTCGATTCACAGCAATCGACTCAAGAAGCCGGTTTCGTTATTGATACGGAATCGGCTTCTTCTTTTGTGCTTGTTTATAGTATTTCGTTTTTGAAGTGGTAAAAGGCAGTGTGCAAAGGGTAAAACTTATTCTTTGCACACTGCCCATATTCATTTCGGTAATCGGATCTGACTATCCGCGGGCCTTTACATAGGCCTCATAGACTTCGGGGGTCGGCTCGGCGGTTTCGGTGCCGTCGATGTTGAGGTTCCATTGCGGGGGTTCAGGCTCTTTGCTTAATACCCATGCGGCCTGACGGGCTGCGCCGATGGCGACGTATTCATCGGTGGCCGGACGGGTGACGGGCATGCCGAAAATCGCGGGAGCCAGGGTGCGTACGGCTTCGGACTTCGCGCCGCCGCCGATCAGAAGGATACGGTTGACGCTGCCGCCTAGGCTCTTGATGATTTCCAAGCAATCGCGTTGCGAGCAGAGCAGGCTTTCGATGAACGCGCGGGCGAAGTTCTGTTTGGTGGTGTTGGCCAATGTCATGCTGCTGAGCACCGCATTGGCGTCCGGCCGGTTTGGTGTGCGCTCGCCGTCGAAATAGGGGACCAAAGTCAGGCCACCTGCTCCGGGTTCGGCGGCAAGGGCAAGCCGGCCGAGTTCGTCGTAATCCACGCCGAGAGCAGCACAACCGGCATCCATGATGCGCGAGCCGTTGATAGTGCAGGCCAGCGGCAGATAGTGCCCGGTGCAGTCGGCAAAGCCCGAAACGGCGCCACTCAGGTCTTGTACCGGATTTTCCGCAATGGCTGCGGCTACGCCGGAAGTGCCTAGCGAAACGCTGACGTCGCCCACCGACATGCCCAAGCCAAGAGATGCCATAGCATTGTCGCCGCCGCCGGGCCCGATGATGCAGCCGCCGTCGATAGCCGAGCCTGCGACGGCGGGGGAGGCCTTGACCGGTGCGGATTCGCGCGGCCCCAGTACCTTGGGAAGAATGATGTCGTGCCGCCCAAGAACCATGTCGATCAGGTCGTAACGATAGATGTTGTTGGCGGAATCGAAATAACTGGTGCCCGAGGCGTCGGAACGGTCGGTGAACAAAGCGTCCAGATGCGCGTCCTCGCCCTCCTCAACCGGACCGAAGCCGGCGATGCGCCAGCTCAGCCAATCGTGCGGCAGACAGACCGCCGCGATTCTCGCGGCATTCTCGGGCTCGTTTTCGGCCACCCAAGCGATTTTCGTTAATGTATATGAAGCCACGGGAGAGGAACCCACAGCCTTCACCCAGCGCTGTCTACCGCGCGCCATGACGTCTTCCGGTTCGTCCTCAGAAATGCGCTCCGGCGTACCAAGCCGTTTGATAAGGTCTTCTGCCTGCGGAGCCGAGCGCGTGTCGTTCCAAAGCAGAGCGTCGCGAATCACTCTTCCGCGCTTGTCGAGCAGCACCATACCATGCTGCTGTCCGCCGACGGCCAACGCCGAAACGTCATCAAGACCACCGGCCTGCTTGGCAGCCTGGCAGAACGCCTGCCACCAGTATTCGGGATCGACGCTGGTGCCGTCGGGGTGCTTCGCCTGGCCGAATCGTACAAGCTTGCCTGTCTCGGCATTGGTCACGCGTACCTTGGTTGATTGTGTCGAAGTGTCGATTCCCGCTACCAACGTCGTGTGAGCGGAAGCACCGTCTGATTGTTCCTCCGTCATTATTCCTGCCTTTCGAAATACGCCGGACACTGCTACGTGCCTAGACTGCCTCGTCTGAAATCAGTCTACTTGCAATCCATTATCTATATTAGTTAAATCAATAGATTATTTCAATGGTACCATGTGTTTTGTCGTTGAGCCCGGTATTTGCACCGGCTGATACAGTGAACGTATCTTTGAAAAGGGGCGATTATGGCGCTGAGAAGTATCAATCAGGACGATTTGCGCAATCACAATCTATCGGTGGTCCTCACCACATTGCTCCAATCAGCCAAACCCATGAGCCGCGCCAAGCTCGCGAAGGCCACGGGATTGACGAAAGCCACGATGTCGCTTCTGGTGCCCATGCTCGTCTCCTCAAACGCAATGGAGGAAGGAAAGCCGGTTTCCGGAGGCACGACCTACGGCAGACCAAGTACGCCACTGAATATATCTGGGAATCGCTTTTGCTCGATAGGGTTGCAAATCAATACCGATGGGTACGGCTACATCATACTGGCGCTTGACGGAACCGTCGTTTCCGAGCGTTGGGTGAGTCAATCCATGGAATCGAGCGACCCTGATGAGGTGTTCGCGCAGCTTGACGAACTGGTCAGCGTTGGCGAACGAGTATCCAACGAAAAATGCTTACGCGTCGTCGGCACGGTTCTGGCGCTTCCTGGGCTTGTCACCGACGATATGGTGCTGTTGTCGGCCAAAAACCTTGGCTGGAAAAAGCTGGAACTTTCGCGGTTCAATGTGGTTAAAAGGCTCGATGCGCTCGCCGACAATGAGGCGAATCTGGCTGCTTTGGCCCAGATACCAGGCTATGCCACCCCTCGTAACGGCAAAAGCGTGATTCGTCCGACCGACTCGTTCATTTATATCTCCACGGATATTGGCATCGGCGGTGCCGTGGTGCGCCACGGGCAGGTCGACCGCGGCGACTCCGGATTCGCCGGTGAGCTCGGCCATGTCTCAGTGGCGTTGGACGGACCGCAGTGCACCTGCGGGCGTTGCGGATGCCTGGAAATGTACGCCGGGCGCAAGGCGCTGGTGGAGGCTTCCGGCGTCGCCGACCCCGGGGTTTCCACGCGGATGGAAGCGGTGGATGAACTGCTCGCCAAGTACAAGGGGCACGACGACCGTACCATGGCTGCGGTGGACCGGGCGGTAAGGGCGTTGACGTCCGTACTTGCCTCGGCGATCAATATCCTTGATATCGATACCGTCGTTTTGGGCGGGCTTTGGGACCGGTTCGGCAAGTCGCTGACCCGCAGGCTCAGCCATGAGCTCGAGCTGCAGATATTGAGTTATCCGGAAGTTCAACCGCGGGTGCTGTTGCCTGACGTCAATACCCGACCGGCGCTTCTTGGTGCCGCGGAAGTAGGGTTGCGCAGGTTCATAGACAATCCGCTGGCGTTTATCAATTCCTGATAATATTGTCGTTCGTTCCATCGTATTTATGGCTCATGCGTTCGTATGCCCGGAAGCTTGATTTTCCAAGGATTTCGTAACGGCACCAACGATTTGGCGTAGGCCATAACCAGCGTCGATAGCGTAAAGGTGTGCCAAGAAAGCCGGTGCTGATAGAGTGGCGGTTGGCGTCTCCGCCCGAACTGTGCAGGTCAAGGGGCGCTGTAATCAAAACGCTGTGCACAGTTTGAATGCAAGGAACTACCGTGGCCGAACCTGCCCAGAAACCTGAACGAACATCAACCGACCAGTCTTCATCGGTTGCCCAAGAAGCCGATTCCAAAGGCCAGAGTGGGGTAACGGGGCAAAACCGCCGTTCGGGTTCGTCTTTGAAAACGCCGGTCGTCAAAGTCGCCAGAGTTTCTCGTCTGCGCTGGCGCGCCGCGGATATCGCCATCGGTGCGGCGCTCGGCGTGGCCTGCGGCGTCGTCTTCTGGGGATTCAATTTCGCCTACGCGTGGATCGCCCCGTTGCTTCGTGCCGTTCTTCCCGGCGTCACCAGCCTGTTTCATGCGTTCTGGTACTTCTCCGGGCCCCTGGCATTGCTGATCATCCGCAAACCGGGTGCCGCGATTTACGTCAATATCATCGGCAGTCTGACGGAGACGCTGTTCGGCAACCAATATTCGTTCACCTTCGTCTTCCTTTCCGCGGCTTTGCAAGGATTGTTCGCCGAAGTGCCGTTTGCTATTTTCCGTTACCGCAAGTTCAATCTCGGCCTGAGCATTGCCTCGGGGGCGCTGACCGCAGTGGAATATGGCTTTTACGTTCTGTTTACGCGACTGCAGGGTGTTGCGCTGGTCAGCCCGCGTGGCCTGACCCACATGACCTGCGAAATCATCGGCGGCATACTCATCGCCGGCGTGATGAGCTGGTTCCTTTACCTTGCCATCGCCAAAACCGGTGCGCTGGATCGTTTCGCTTCCGGTCGTGCGGTGAAAAGCAGGAAATAAAACCTGCCGTTTCCGTGTGGTGTCGCTGGTCAGAGCGTTTGATAAAGTAGAGAAGTTGGTTTTGCCAACGTGGGGCTTTAGCTCAGTCGGTTAGAGCAGCGGACTCATAATCCGTCGGTCCAGGGTTCAAGCCCCTGAGGCCCCACTCAACGCCAGCGGCAAGAAATCCGTTCGGCTCAAGGAATCTGGCCGGTTGAATTCCAAGGAATTCGCCGGCTTTTTCCATATCTGGAATTGTCCAAGCGGTGCGACCCTTCATTTTTTGAGAAATAACCCCACCGGTTACACCCATACTTCTAGCTAAAGCAGCTTGGCTCTCATCCTTCAAAGCAAGAGCGATTTTCATATTTACGCTAATAATTTGGCCAAGACTCATTTTGGTCGTTGGTTTCTCGATAGTTTGTGTAGCCATGCTTAATATTGTAGCATCACTAAACACTTTTCTTTGAGAAAAACACACCCATAAGTTGCACTCATCACAAATCGCGCTATTATCTTTAGCATGGCTAAAGAACATAGATGTAATTACAAGGATGTATCAGTTAGGCTAGAGGGTCTGCTTCAGGAAACAAAGCTATCTCGAACTAGTCTTGCTCACCTTCTTGGCGTTACACCTTCTTTAATCAGCCAGAAAATGAAAGGCCGAACGAACTTCACACTGGACGATATCGAAAAAATAGCCGATTTGTTCCATGTAAGTACGGATTATCTTCTCGGCCGTGAACCAATGGAGGTGGCGCAATGAAATCGTCGAGTATCAAACGGCTTCTGAAAGCCTACGAGAGTCGTAGACCGATGATGAAACCCGAATCGGTGCCGTTCGCCCGCTGCCATCTCAGCCACCTGCGCTGGCTTCCTGACAGCTATTTTCTCGAGTTCTTCCCGAAGCATGGTGCCGGTCATATGGCGACGCTGCGTCTTGATGGCCGCAGTGCCCGGCGTCTTCGTGATGATCTGGACGCCGAACTCAAGGGGCGTTTCGCAGGGCCGGTGAACGATGTCAGTTGACCAACACGTCCATGGTTTTATCGCCTCCGTCCCACAGCACCTCAAAGGTCATGTGGTAATCGGCCGGATTGTCATCGCCTTCCCAATGACCGTCGAAGAACGGGGTTCCTTCGCGAAGCTTGGGCAGTTTGCCATCGAAAAAATCACTGTCGTCAAGATTCTCGGAATAGTTCATAAGAACCGTAGGTATATTGCTGCGATCTATCGGCCATTTCTTGTTATATTCTTCTGCGGTCGCCAGCACAATCACATTATGTGCAGTCTTGCTACCGATGTTAACCAGTACAAACCGTTTACCCGGCTCATCGATGCTGATTTTCCAATCTGCTTTAGGCTCCGGCTTCTCTTCTTTGACTTGAAGCGGCGGCTGTTGTTCTTGCGGTATCGCGCTACTAGTGGGATTGGGGTCAACGGTTTGCGGAAGTTCGGAATCTCGGGCATCATGATGTTTCCTCAGCACGCCTTCACCAAAAAGGAGCGCCAGGAAAGCAATCACCGCTGTAGCGGCACCAGGAGCCCAGCTCGAGTTTTCGCTCCACCATTGGATGACTTTATTCCAAATTTCCATGTTCTTGCCTTCCTTCGTTGGCTGCTGGGTTTTCTGGCGATTACCAGTCTACCGCGCGGGAAGGCGCTTACTTCGGGAGGCCGGCGATGAGGACGGTTTGCAAAATAGTGGTGTGCATGTGCCTGTTGCCGGTGGCGGTTATCGCGCTGGTGATGGGGTTCTGGCGGTTGCTGGGCATCACGCTGTTATGCGGTGCGATGTTTTTGGCGGATAGGGGTGAGTGATGGCGGTTTTCGATAACGGCAGCGGTGATTTTCAGGTCAAGAGAACAAGGGGGCTCGAGACGCCGGGCAACCCGTTCTGGTTCCGCATCGACATGCGCGCCGGCGGCGAGAACGTATCGGTCGACGGTCTGACGAAGGGCGATCTGCAGGTCATCCGCAGGGCCGTCAACCAGGCATTGAGGGAGGCTAGGCCATGAGCGCGAAAACCCAGGTGATCTATTCGTCGGCGTGTGCTCCGTATTTCGATGTGCGTGTGGACTCGGGCGACCTGCAGACGAGGCTTCTGCTGGGCCCGGACGACGCGAGGCGGTTCCAGCGGCAGTTGCGCGACGCACTGGCCATGTTCGACCGGCACGAGGCTGCCCGGCATCCTCATTAGTTTCAGGATTGTTTCATATCTGAATGTCTGTGAGGGGCGTAGGCCATACCCCGAGACGGCTTAGCCGGGATTGAGCACCCGGAATGGCGGGCGCGTGGCAGTCGCGCCATTCGAGGGACGAAATTCTGCTCCAGACCGACGGACGGTGCCGATTAAGGCGGAATCTGGCGGCTTTGCCACTTGTGGTGGGCCGTCCGTTGGGACCATTCCCGGCGCGTGAGCGCTCTTGTGTATCGACGGCCCGGCTCCATACCGAAAAGCCAATGCAAGACCTGATTTCAGACCGCCGGCCGCGTGCTGGCCGGCCTGAATAGGTCTTGACCCTCTAACCCCTCACCACCCGAAAGGGACAGAAAAACGAAAGGAACCGCGATGGGGTATTACGAACTCAGCTACCGGGAACGCTTGAAGCAGCAGGCGAGGCAACTGTTCGCCTGGCTGGAACGCTGCGGGCGCGACGATGTCACCAAGACCGACCTCACCCGTCATTCGGGACTGCTCGACCGCGAGCTGCAGACCCTCATAGCCGAAAAGCACATGCCCAGGCACGACTTCCGCAGGCACCACGAACAGGTCTGGCGCGTGAAGCCGCTGATGAAGGTGCTGGCCAGGTACGTGGACCGGTGGGATTGGCTGGTGGACTGATGAAGAAAGTGAAACCGACCGTGATGGAGGCCTTGAGCCCGTGGGGCGACCCGTGGGACAAGGCGCAGACGCTGCAGTACCTCGCCAACGAGCTCGACAAGGTCGCCGGCAGGGTCGGCAGCACCGAGCTGACCTCGTTCCAGGCGAACCCGACGTTGGGACTGTCGAACGTGTGGGAGCTGCGCGACCTGAAACGCTACGGGCTCGACGTCTACTGCACCGGTGCCGACTGGTGTGTAGACACCCGTAAGTTCCGCGAATGGTGCAACAGGAAAATCGAAGTATTGAAGAAAACGCCGAGACCGAAAACTCTGCAGCAGGCCGACCAGGTCGCCAGGACGCTCTTCTAAGGAGGCAAGGGAATGAAACGACGGGTGATCATCGAACTCGAGGACACCGACACGACGGGCGCGCTGACCACGAGCGTGCCGCTGGCGTACGTGACCCGCGACCAGTGGGACAACTGGCACGCCAGGCTCGGCCACGCAATTGACGACCGAACCGATCGCAGGAACGCGCTGAACTATGCGTGCGAGGCCGTGCTGCACGAGATGAGTGACGTGAAATTCGAGGAGGACGAATGAGGCTGCTGAAACCGAAAGAGGTCGCCAAGCTGCTGAACGTATCGGAGCGCCTGCTGAGCTATTGGCGTCAGAACGACGACGGCCCCGAGTTCATCCAGTATGGGCCGCGCACGGTTCGTTACAAGCCGAGGAGCGTGGAGGCGTGGCTCAATGAGCACTCGTAAGCATCGCCAGCGCGTACCGCCCGAGATGGCGGCCGTGGTCATATCCCAGCATGGCAACGACTGCTGGCTCGGGTTCCATTGTTGCATTACAGCAAGCAACACAACCGACCACATCACGCCGGACAACGCCGGCGGGCTGACGGTGCCGGCGAACCTGCGCAGGGCGTGCAGGCCATGCAACTCGCTTCGCGGCGACAGGACGCTGAGCGGCTGGGGCGCGACGATCCACGCGGTCATCGGCCCGCCGCAGGGCGGCAAGAGCAGTTGGGTCAGGGCGCACGCCAAGCCGGGCGACATCGTGCTCGACATGGACGATATGGCCACGGCCATGCTCGCCGGCACGCACCGGGACACCGAGCACGTCCAGGACAAAGATGTGCGGAAGATGGCCAGCTCGGCGTGGTACGGCGCGTACCGGCACGCGGTGAGGATTGCCGAGCCGGTCGATGTGTGGCTGGTCAAGACCGTGCCGGCCACGCCTCGCTCGCCGCAACTGCTCAACGAGTGGATACAGCTCAACTACGACATCAAGGTGTGCGACCCCGGCAAGAGCGTGGTGGAGCGCAGGCAGAGCGAGCGGCCAAGACCCTACGCGGAGGCTGGCATCAGGCAGTGGTACAGGCTCGGACTCGACCAGCAAGGCATAGACGAGAAGCTCAGGGCCAGGCGGACGCAACTCGCCGACCTCGGACTCATCGCTGCTGTTTCGCCGCCGGAACGTTCGGCTCGGCCGGAATGGTGAACCGTTTTTTAAGAAAGGCGAGGCCTCCGATGCCCCGCGCCCACCATTTTCGGTTCCCCACTTCAAAATAAAAAAAGCCCGAAAACAGGGACGCAACCCCTATTTTCGGACGAAAACAAGTCTCAATCAGGAAATATACACCATTTTACGATTGGGGCCAAATCATGGCGACACTACAGGGGCTCGAGGACGCCGGCAGGATAACCGGACGCCTCGAAAAAGCCACCCAGGAGTTCATCGACGAGTTCAAGGACGGCCGGGACGAAAGCCCGATGGCCGATTTCATCTATGCCTCGATGCTCACGCTCGCGCAGAACGTGGACGTCCAGAACATGAAGGGCCGGGAGATCTCCAGGAACATGACTTCGCTGCTCGGCTACATCGAACAGCTCAAGGAGCTCTACGGGGACAGCGACGACGGCGACGACGAGCTGGCCTCGCTGGTGGAGGACTCAAAGGCATGAAAAAACCGACACCGGAGCTGAGGCCGAGATACGCGACGCCGCGCAACCCCGGCCGGGAGACCGACGGGCCGATCGTCGCCCGCTACGCGAAGCTTCTGGGCATGCCGCTCATCCCCTGGCAACGGCAGGTCATCGACGTCATCAGCGAGATAGACCCGGAGACCGGCACCTACTTCTATGACACGCTCGTGCTGACGGTGCAACGCCAGGCGGGCAAGACGACCATCACCAAGACCTACGACCTGCGCAACAGCCAGTGGGGGCCGCGCCGCCGGATATGGTACTTGGCGCAGACGGGCAAGGACGCCGGCGACGCGTTCCGCGAGCTGACCGAGGATTTCAAGAAGTCCAGGCTGAAAAAGCTGGCCTACGAGCCGAGGATGAGCAACGGCAGCATGATGCTCAAGTTCCACAACGGTAGCATCATCCGCCCCGGCCCTTCGACAAACACCGCAGGCCATGGAGTGCAGGGCGACCTCATCAACGTCGACGAGTGCTGGAGCCTCAGCGCCCTGGACGCCAAGACCCTGAAAGACGGGTTCCTGCCGACCACCGCGACCAGGTTCAAACGCACCGGCGTGCGGCCGCAGATATGGTACACCTCGACCGAGGGCGACCAGCACAGCGAGTTCCTCAACGACCTGCTCGACAACCTGCGCGGACACGACGGCATCCCGGGACACATCGACCGGCGCACCGCGTTCTTCGATTTCGGCATCCCGGCCGGCAGCGACCCCGAGGACCTCGACAACATCTGGGAGCATCACCCCGGCGCGGGCTGGCTGTTCGATTTCGACCAGCTCCAGGACTTCCGCGACCAGTACAACGACGACACGGCCGGCTGGGCGCGAGCGTTCGGCAACGTGCGCGACACCGGCGTTCCCGACCGCGCCATCAGCGCCGAACTCTGGGAGAATACCGCGACCAAGCCACTCGACCCTTCGGGGTTCAAGGGCCGCGTGTGCTTCGGCGTCGCGGTGGACATGGGAGCGACGAGAACCGCCATCGCGGCCGCGTTCGAGACCGGCGGCGGACCGGTGGTGCAGATCGTCGAGGTTCTGCCCGGCACGGGACGCGCGCCGGAACGGCTGGAGGAGCTGCAGGCGAAGTATTCCGCTCCGATCATCATCGACCATCGTGGTCCGAGCTCGGCTTTGCATGATGTGCTGGCCAACAAGACCGGGAAGTGGAACCGGCCGCTCTTCGACCTGCTCGAGACGAAGTCGGGCGATTTCATCACCGCGCCCCAGGCGTTCGTGAGCGCCTTGGAGCAGGGCGCCGTGGCGCACGCCTCCGACCCCGACCTCGACCGAGAGGTGGAGTCGGCCACGAAACGGCTTTCCGGCGACGCGTGGCTGTGGAACCGCAAGGACGGCGGAGCCCCGACGGTGGAGGCCGCGACCATCGCCTATTGGGGGCTCAAACACATGCCCCGGCCCATCCCGCCCCAGGTGTTCTGACTTCCGTTATTGCCGTTATTTCCGTTAATGCCGCTATTGCCGATAATTTTTGGGGTTCACGCCTTCAGAATGGCAGTCTGTGGAGCCATGAGCTTCAAGACACGGATAGCGGGCACGCTGGGACTTCTCCAGCGCGCGGACGTGGAAAAGGACGAGGCGAAAACCGATGCCTCGGACGAGTCCCCGCTGTCGACACCTCCGACCCGTGAACGGGCCATGCGTGACCCGCTTTCGATGAGCACCGTGTTCCGCGCGGTGCAGATCCTCGAAACGTCCGTGGCCGACCTGCCCGTGGTGCAGCTTCGTGGCGGGTTCGAGATAGACCAGGCGGCCATCATATCCAAACCCGACGTGTTCAAATCACGGCGCGAGTTCATCAAGGAGACCGTCGCGAGCCTGGCATTGAACGGCAACGCATTCTGGCTGAAATCGACCGGCGTCGACGGCGACGTGGTCAACCTCACCGTACTGCCCCCGGCCTTGGTAAGCGTACTTTCAACGGACGGCGACCCCGCCAACCCGATTCACTATTACGCCTACATGGGTCACGAATACACCAGCGACGACATGCTTCACCTGAAATTCGTGAGCATCCCCGGTCTTCCTCGCGGTCGCGGCCCCATCGAAGCATCAAGAGAAGAGCTACGCGGAGCGCAGGAGGCCAGGGACGCGAAGGCGAAATGGTTCGAGCAAGGCGACCATCCCACCGGCATCCTGACCAGCGACCAGCCCATCGACTCCGACGAGGAAGCCGACCTGTACAAGAAGCGGTTCGAGAAGAACCCCGAGGGCGTGAAGGTGCTCGGCAAGGGGCTGAGCTACGAGCAGCTCATGCTCAACCCGGCCGACATGCAGTATCTGGAGACGCAGCAGTTCGACACCACCCAGATCGCCAGGCTGTTCGGCGTGCCCCAGTCGCTCATGATGAACAAGGTCGAGGGCTCCAGCCTCACCTACCGCAACACCGAGGAGGAATGGATAAGCTTCAGCGACTTCACCCTGGCAGCCTACGTGCAGCCCATCGAGGACGCGTTCAGCGAGCTCGTGCCCAGGAACAACGAAATCGACTTCCGTTGGGACAACATGCGCCGCAGCGACACCAAGACCCGCTATGAGATCTACCAGCTCGCCATCGGCATCGGGCTGATGACCGTCAACGAGGCCCGCGCCGACGCAGGCCGTCCGCCATTGAGCGACGAGGAACTCGCGAAGATAACCCCGCAACCACAACCAAAGGAGAGCAGCGATGCAGAAGCGTGAAATCGGATTGAAAGGCGTCCGCCTGCGCAAGGCGGAGGAAGGCGACGGGCGCACCGTCGAAGGGCTCGCCGTCCCGTTCAACCGCACCATCGACACATGGGACTCGGGCCCCGAGACGTTCGACCCCGACTGCGTGTTCGACGGGCTCGACGAGGCGAAGCTCTGCTACCAGCACGGCGAGCTGATCGGCACCATCACCAACGCCGAAAGCCGGGACGACGGCCTGCACATCCAGGCGCGCATCGCCGACACCGAGACCGGCCGCGACGTGGTCGCGCTGCTCGACGAGGGCGCGCTCGACAGCCTCTCGGTCGGCTTCGTCCCCGAGGAATCGGAAAAGGACCGCGACGGCATCACCCACCGCAAGAAGGTCCGCCTCATGGAGACCAGCCTCGTGAGCTGGCCGGCCTACCAGGACGCGAAACTCACCGACCACCGATCGGAAGAACAATCCAAAGAAGAAAACCCACAACCAACCAAGGAAAGAGAGCAGGAAATGCCCACTAACGAGCAATTCGAAAAAATTCTCGGCCGTCTCGACGCGCAGGACGAGACGCTGCGCAAGCTGCAGGCCATGCCGTCCAAGAGCAAGCCGGCCGTGTTCGGCAGCGAATTCAGAAGCTCCGGCGAGTTCCTGAAGGCGCTGGCCACCGGAGACGAACGCGCCGCCGACCTCTACGGCCGCATGCAGAAACGCGACTGGAACGGCGCCACCATCGGCGTCGGTACGGGCGACGACGGCAATCCCATCAACGACGACACCGACAGCCAGGCCGTATGGGTCGCCGGCCTTGTGCGTATCCTCACCATCAAGCGCCGCATCACCAACCTCATCGACCACAAGGCCCTGCCGTCCGAGGGCATGAAGTTGGACTACAACGTGCTCACCAGCGACACCACAAAGACCGGCGAACAGACCAAGGAAGGCGAGAAGCTGCCCTACGGCAAAATCACCCTGGGCGACAAGAGCGCCAAGGTGCTCACCTACGGCGGCTACACCTCCATTTCCCGCCAAACCATCGAACGCAGCACAACCGACTACCTGAGCTTTCTCATGACCGCGCTGGTCAACAGCTATGCGAAGAACAGCGAGCAGGGGTCGCGCGATGCGCTTTACGGTGCCATCAAGGATGTCGATGCCGGCGATATGCTCACCATCAACAAGGGCTTGGCCGGCGTGAAGCCGAATGACTGGATTGGCATGTTCGTGGATGCCAGCGAGGAGTTCGACGAGCGCAACGCCAGCCTTGAATATCTCGGCGTCAGCTCCGACGTGTTCAAAGCCATCGCGTGCCTTACCGACAACGGCGACCGGTTCATGAACGTCTCGGGATCGGGCGTCAACCAGCTCGGCACCATCGACATCAAGGGCATCACCGGCGACCTGCTTCATCTCCCCGTCCAGCTCATGCCCAACGCCACGCCTGGCACCGCATGCTTCCTCGACCACACCGCCGTGACCATGTGGGAGTCGCCCAACGCGCCGTTCCGGCTTCAGCAGGACAACATTCTCAACCTCACCCGAGACTATTCGGTCTACGGCTACGCCGCGCACGGCACCACCTTCCCTGACGGGCTGCTGCCCATCAAGTTCGCCGACTCCGGCAGCACGCAGTCCCACAGTTCCGAACCTGCTGAAGAAAGCGAAGAGCAGGCATGAACGATGAGGAGACCAAGAACGAGAAGCCGCTCGTCGATGAGCTCGCCAGCCAGGCGAACGAGCATGACGCCGGCGACCGGCCGGCTTTGCTGAAACGCATCCGCCAGGCCGTCGAATACCTCAAACCCGTCACCAAGGGCTACGACGTGCCGCCGGCGGTCATGGACGATTGCATCGTCAGCGTGGCGCTCGACCTCTGGCAATCCAAGGACGCACGCAACGGGCTCGTCGGCCTCGACAACGACGCCGGCATCGAGCCGTTCCACGTCAGCTCCGACCCCCTGCGCACCGCAAGGCCGAAACTGCGAGCCGTGGGGGTGCCGGCCGGAATGGGGATCGCATGAGCATCACCGAACAGCTCGCCAAACTCGAAAAAATGCTCGACACCGAGCATGTCGACCTGGTCACCCACAAGGCCAACGAAGTCAAGCCGGGCAAAACCTCCGTGTACATCGAACCGCCCGAAATCACCTCGAACAACTGGGACTCGTTCGATATCCCGTGGGTCGCGTGCATCATATCCGCGACCCCTACCACCCAGGACAAGGCTTTCGACGACATCATGGCCGTGCTCGATGAATGGTTTGCGGCCAACATCAACATCAACCAGGCCAAGCCGATCACTTTCGACCTCAAATCAGCCGGCACGCTCGGCGGCTACGAGGTCACCTTCGGCGGCCTCGACCTTTAGGAAAGGAAACAACAAAATGGCGAAAATCAGAACGCTGGGCCCCGGCCAGCTCATCATCGGCGAGCAGGCAGACGCGCATAAGTTCGACGCGGACTGCACGAAGGCGACGCTCACCCCGAAGACCGACGTGGATGATACGCAGACGTTCCTCGACGGGCACGACGAGGCGGGCGAGCAGAACACGACCTGGACGCTGGAAACCACCATCAAGGAGGATTTCAGCGCGGACGGCCTGCAGGCGTGGTGCTTCGACAACGCCGGCAAGACCAAGCATTTCAAGTTCATCCCAAATAACGCCGGCGAGCTTGCCTTCGAGGGCGACGTGCTGATCGCCCCGGTCGCGGTCGGCGGTGACGTGAAGAAGAAGAACGACCAGGACGTGAGCTTCACCGCCACCAACGTCAAGCGTCTCCAGCACAGCCCGGAAACCCCGCAGCCCGATGGCCAAACGGTCACTGATTGAGATCAAGGGCGCGAGCCAGCTGGCCCGCACCCTGCGCAAGGCCGGCGCCGACGCGAAGGACCTCAAGGACGTCAACCGCAAGGCCGCCGACGTGGTGGTGCCGGTGGCCAAAGGCGGGGTGCCAGTCAGAAGCCACCGGCTCGAGAATTCGATACGCTCCGGTGCCACGCAGAAGGCCGGCGTCATCCGCGCCGGCCGCAAATCGGTGCCCTACGCCGGCCCCATCCACTGGGGCTGGCCCGGCCACCACATCAAACCACACACGTTCCTGACCGACGCCGCGAAATCCACGGAGCCGGAATGGACCGAGCTCTATGAGCAGGAAATCAAGAAAATCATCGAACAAGTACAAGGAGAATGAACCATGTTCCGCATCACCTACACCGACGGCCACACCGACGACTGCGAGCCGACCCTTTTCGACTCCATACAGGCCGAGAAATACTGCATGGCCAACGGCTACCAGGACTCGCCCATCGCGAGCGGCGCCTACGCGACCTACGCGACCCTGCGCCGCAACGGCAAGACCGAGGCGGGCCAGACCTTCGAGACGTGGGCGCAGCACGTCGAAAGCATCAACGTCAACGCCGAAGCTGACACGCCGGCAAGCCCGGCATCGACGGCCACACCTGACCCGGGTCCTCAGCCTATGAGCCCGGAGCCGGTTGCGGTCCCTTTGCAATCTGGCCTGCCGGCAGCGTATCCGAACGCAGTGTGATATTGGCCGCCCGGTTCGGCGGCACCCCGTGGGCGTGGAGGCGTGAAACCGAGCCGGACGAACGGGACTGGGGCACGGCGATAAGCCTGCTCCAGGAGGAACAGGAAATGATGGAGGAGGCGAAGCATGGCTAAGAGCGCGATACTCGCAGTGAGGATCATCGGCGACTCGTCGGGAGCCTCCAAGGCCATGAGCGGTGCCGGCAGCTCCGCCAGCGCCCTGGCGGCGAAGTTCGGCGCGGTCAGCGGCATCGTCTCCGGGGCCGTACAGGGCATGACCTCGCACGCCATCGACTACGTCAAGAACCTCTCGGGTGAGATGGTGGCGACATCGGACTCCGCGCAAAGCTTTGCGAACACGTTGAGCTTCGCCGGCGTCGACGACTCGAAAATCAAGAGCCTGACCAAAAGCACCCAGAAATACGCTGACCAAACGGTTTTCAGCCTTTCTGACATCCGCAACACCACCGCCCAGCTCGCCTCGAACGGCGTGCAGGGCTACGCGGAACTGGCCGAGGCGGCCGGCAACCTCACCGCCGTGGCCGGCGGCGGGGCCGACGCGTACCGCAGCGTGGGCCTCGTGCTCACCCAGACGGCCGCCGCCGGCAAGCTGACAACCGAAAACTGGAACCAGCTCAGCGACGCGATACCGGGCGCGTCCGGCCGCCTGCAGGAGGCCATGAAGGCCAACGGCGCCTACACCGGCAACTTCCGTGATGCGATGGCCAAAGGCGAAATCAGCGCCGACGAGTTCAACCAGGCACTCATGCAGTTGGGCATGTCGGACGCGGCGAAGAAGGCCGCGAACGACACCAGCCAGATGAGCAACGCCAGCGGGAACCTCGAGGCCAGCGTGGTCAAGCTCGGCGCCGGGTTCCTCGACCTGGTCAAGCCCGAGGTGACCGGTTTCATGGCCGGGCTGGCCGATTGGGTATCGAACCTCGCCGACGGCCTGCCGGGGCTTTCCGGCAAGGTGCAGGGGCTTGCGGGCGACCTCGAAGGCAGACTCGGCTCAGCGGTCGATTGGGTCAAGACGCAGGGTGGCCAGGCTTTCCAAGCACTCAAGGACTCCGCGGGCCCCGTGCTCGATGGCCTCAAATCAAGCGTCAAAGGTGTCAGCGACGTCGTGAGACCGTTCACTTCGGCGTTCGGGCTGGCCGGAGCGGCCATCTCCGGCAGCATGCCGAACCTCGACCCATGGAACAAGCTGCGCGATGCGCTCACCACGGCCGGCCACGCCATGGGCGAACTCGGCCAGTTCGCCAGCCAGCACGCCGGCGTGCTGCAGACCGTAGCGGTCATGGCCGGCGCAGCGGCCGCGGCCTATGTGGTATGGAACGGCGCGATAAGCGTACACAACACCGTCACCGGCCTCGCCACCGGAGTGCAGGCCGCGTTCAACGCGGTGATGGACGCCAACCCGATCATGCTGGTGGTCATGGCCATCGCCGCCATCACCGCCGGCCTCGTGTACTTCTTCACCCAGACGCAGACCGGCCAACAGCAGTGGGCCGCGTTTACTGGTTTCCTCGGTTCGACCATCACCAACGTGAAGGCGTGGTTCGGGCAGGCGGGCGACTGGGTCACCGGCAAGTGGCAGGGCGTGCAGGCGTTCTTCTCCGGCCTTCCCGGCGCGATTGGCGGGTTCTTCGCGGGAATCGGCTCGTGGCTCAGCTCACCGTTCGTCGCCGCCGGCAACGCGGCCACGGCCAAGTGGGACAGTGTCAAGGCGTGGTTCGCGGGCATACCCGGTGCCATCGGCGGGTTCTTCAGCAACGCCGGCTCGCTGTTGTGGAACGCGGGCAGCAGCATCATCTCCGGCCTGTGGGACGGCTTGAAATCCAAGTGGGAGGATGTGAAGAACTGGGTCGGCGGGCTCGGCGACTGGATCAAGGAGCACAAGGGCCCACCCGCGTACGACGCGAAGCTTTTGACCGGCAACGGCGAGCTGATCATGGGCAGCCTCTACGACGGCCTCGACCGGGGCTGGACGCGCAAGGTTCGCCCCTACCTCGGCAACGTCACCCGCGAGATACCGAAGTTCGGGGCGTCGAGCCTGGGCAATTCCGGCGTCGCCATTGGTGCCGGCCGGCCGACGGTCATCACCATCAACGTCAACGGCCCCGTGCTCGACGGCTACGAACTGGGCAAGCGGTGCCGCAAGGCCCTCGACGCCTTCGAGGGGGCCAAGCGATGAGACAGCCACTCCTATATATAGACCGTGGAAACGGCTGGGAGAACATGACCGGCCACGAGGGCTCTCACGTCAGCCTCGATGGGTTCACCATCGACTGGGGCACCAGCGACGTGGCCAAACAGCCAGACCCCAACGTCCTCAAGTTCAAGATCGTCGACCGCGACGGCAAGCTCGCCGGCAACTCGACGCGGCTGGCGGGCGCGAAGGTGCTCGTCCAGCTTTCCCGCATGCCCCTGTGGCGCGACCTGAACATCATTCGTCGTTGGGCCGAGGAGCCGGATGAAACAACCTGGGCCAGTCTGCACTTGGAAAGCGTGCCGGACGTATACGCCGCACCCGACCCCACGGCCCTGAGCATATTCGAGGGCAACGTATCGACCGGCTGCTCGATAACCCAGAACGACAACGGCACCTATACGCTCGACCTGACCGCCACCGCCACGCTCGTGCGCATGACGCGCACCACACGGCAGGGCCCCGTTTCAAGCGACCCGAAACAGGCCGGTCAGCATTGGGTGGGCAGCCTACAGCAGCGTGTGGACGAAGTACAGCGCCGGCTCGGCGAACTCGGTTCGCCGCAGCTTTCCGAGCAGGCCGCCGGCTGGCTCAAGTCGCTCGGGGTCGGCTTGGCCAGCTATGACCTGTCGAGTTTCCCCGATTTGTCGACGGTGCTCTACGCCATGGCCTCGTGGTCGCCGGAGCTGCCGGTCTACTACGAGCGGCACGGGCATGGCGGCACCACGCTCGACATCCTGCACGCGGGGGCCGCAGCCGGCATCACCCTGCACTCCGACGGGTCGCTCACCGTCTCTGACGGCTGGCGCGAGGACAAGGTCATCGTGGGCGAGAAGGTGAGGATAGACGCGGCCACGCTGCGCCTGCCTGACCCCGTCAGCCAGATCGCGATCAAGGGCAAGAAGGCCACGTGGGAGAAGACCGACGGCAAGATCGGTTTCGGCGATGCCGAGGCGGATGTCACCGGCGGCCTGCCCGGCAATCTGACCGAGACGATCAAGAGCGCCACGTTCGAGACCGACGCGATTCTCGCGGACGAATCCGAGGGCAATTGGGTCGGCAACGCGTACCGGCCGAGCGAGGCGGAGCGCGGGCAGTGGGCGGCGTGGCTGCAGGCGGCCACCATGCGCCTTCGGCCGGAGAAGCTCACCGCGTCGACCGAGAAGATCGACATCGACGGGCACGAGCAGACCTTCCAACCTTCGGCCACATTGTGGGCGTTCGTTCGCAACCGCTACACCACGCTGCTGAGCGAGGACGGCACGCCAGCCACGTCGGGCGCGTGGCTCGGCATCGGCGGCACCCTCACCTTCAAATGGCGGCACGGCAGGCCCGTGTTCACCAACGAACTCGAACTCCAGCCTTTGCCCATGCTTCCCAGCACGCTGGCCACGTGGGCCGCGCTCCAGCCGATCACCCTCAAATGGGCCGACCTGTCCTTCACGTGGGGCGAGTTCGGCCAGATAACAAATTTCAAAGAATAACCAAGGAGGAACATCATGTCGGATTTCGACCCGAACGCGATGCCGAGCACGCCACGGCACCACATCAAATACCCAGGGAACAACGACCTGGTCAAGTACGCGGCCTTGCAGTTCGCGGCGATGGCCATGAGCATCGACGACAACATCGACCGGCTGCCGGCCGAGGTCACCGACCTCGTCAACCGGCAGTCCAAGGCCGCCACCGAGGCGGCCGCGCAGGCGGCCGAC
Organism: Bifidobacterium sp. ESL0769; assembly: GCF_029395495.1. NCBI lineage: Bacteria > Bacillati > Actinomycetota > Actinomycetes > Bifidobacteriales > Bifidobacteriaceae > Bifidobacterium > Bifidobacterium sp. ESL0769. The sequence goes on from NZ_CP113918.1 coordinate 767,564, forward strand.
GCGTACAGCAAGATCGTGTCGACCAGCGGCTTCATGCCGGTGGTGCGCACCACGCTCGCCGAGCTCAACAAGGTCACGGGCGTCGACGGGCGCACAGGCATCGTCACCAGGCCCGCCGACGAGTCGTTCATCTACCACTGGGTCAACGGGGCATGGTGGCCCTCGCCCATCACCGGATTCGGCACCAAAAACGGCGCCTTCCAGAAATGGATCGCGGCGATGCTCGAGGACATGATGCCCGCCAGCAAGTGGCTGACGCCCACCCCCTACGCGTTCGCCGCGCCCTGGCTCAACACCCTGCACGCGACAAAAATAGGCTGCATCGCCATCGCCTCCGGGCAAGCAAACGTCAAAGCCACGTTCGCCGGCCTGACGAACGCCTCGGGGTCGGAGAAACTGCCCGAAGGCCTCGTCCCCGCCACGGCCGGGACGATCCTGTTCTCGGGCAACAACTCCCAGACCTTCAGCCTCCGGCTCTCCATGGACGGGTCGATGAGCATGTCGGGGTCCGGCAACACCAATTATTTCTTCAACTACACCGGCGCATGGGTGTGCAGGTCATGAGCGAGAACGTCATCATCGCCATCGTCGGCGCGGGCGGCGTCGTGTTCGGCGGGGTCATCACCTCGATCGCGAACATGCTCTCCAACCGGCGCGAGACCGATGTGAAAAGCAGCCAGCTGCTCCTCGAGGCCCAGCAGCAGCTCATGGCCACCATGGCCTACAACGACCAGCTCTGGACCTACAACCGCGAGCTCGTCCGTCACATCTCCGATGGCAAGGGCCCGCCACCCCCCGAACCGCCCGAAGGGCTCTTCGACCACGACTTCAACTAACCGCAAATAGAAAGGAAAACCATATGCCAGACCTCAACCTGTTCATCCAGCGCATGGTCTACTGGTGCCGCGACGCCGACCTCGGCTACAGCCAGAACGACCGCCAGGACTTCCGGGACGGCGGCAACGCCGACTGCTCGAGCCTGATCATCCACTGCCTCAAGGAGGCCGGCTTCGACACGGGAGGCGCCTACTACACCGGCAACCTCTCCGCCGAGCTCACCGTGCGAGGCTGGGCCAGGCTGCCCGTCGACGGCAACCCGCAGGCCGGCGACATCCTGCTCAACGACGCCGACCACGTCGCGGTCTGCGTCGGCGGCGGCATGCTCGCCCAGGCCTCCATATCCGAGACCGGCGGCGTCGACGGGGCCGGTGGCGACCAGACCGGCCAGGAGACCAACATCAGCCCCGTCTACGACTTCCCCTGGAATTGCTACCTGCGGTACCAGGGCCAACAAACAACCAACACACAAGGAGAAACAGACATGCCAGTGAAAACAGACCCCATCGACTGGGACGGACAGAACGTCAGCGTGGAATACGCGCTCCAAGACCTCAAGCACAAGGCCGAGGCCATCAATAACAAGTTCGGCGGCTTCGACACCGTCAACGCGGCGGTATGGTTCGGCGTCGGCAACGGCAAGATCGAAGACACCCCGCTCTACGCGCTCCGCGCCGTCCTCGGCGTCGTCCAGCAGATCGCCGACAAGAACGGCCTCGGCGTCGACGAGGTGCAGCAGGCAGTCACCCAAGGCGTCAAGACCGCCATCGAAAGCATCAAGACCACCGTGGAGGTGAAATAACATGCCCGACGAAAACACCCAGCCGCAGCCGGCACCGCCGTCCTACCAGCCCGAGCACGCCGAGCCGCCGGCGACATGGAAACCAAAAATCAGCGACAAGGTGCGCACCATAGGCTACTTCATCGGCCTCGGGCTCACCTGCATCGCCGCCGTCATCGCCCTCAAGGACGACCCCGCCAACGCCCTCCTCACCGTCGGCGGGCTCATCACCGGCGGCCTCGGCGTCGTCTACAACCCCATCAGCCTCAACAAAAAACAAGGCTAGGCTTCTAGCCTCACTTTGCCGACCATGCCTCTTAAGGCATCGGTCGGCAAGGCCACATAACGCTGCGTCGTTGCAACGCTTGCATGGCCAAGTGCCTGAGAGACTAGCAGGATGTCATGAGTTCGCTGGTAGCTCATCGTGGCAAACCTATGCCGTAGTGTGTGGCCGCTCCAATGGTCGGGAAGAAGTTTCGTGAGTCGTGAACCGACGTATGATTCTTCGACATGGCCTCCGAACCGTCCGGGAAACACATAACCGTTGTGGTCCAGGATTAGATCGGCGAAATCGTCTTCGAGTGGTATCACCCGCTGCTTGCCGCCCTTGCCGTGCACTATGAGGCTTTTACCGGTCAGATCGTCAATCACGTCGTCGGAACTCAACCGTGCTATCTCGCCTCGTCGTAATCCGTATTCTGCGGCTGCACGCAGCATGATGGCCTCGTTGTCATCTGCTTTGCGCATGGCTTCGGCGATATACCGATCCGGGCACGGCCTCGCTTTGCCTTGAGGCGAATGCACTGCAGGAAGGTTGAGAGCCGGGTCGTCGGGCCTGTATCCCATGTGTTTGAGCCAGGCGAAGAATCCTCGTATTCCTGCCCTGAAACTTTTTCGGGTCTCGGGTTTCCAGCTTTGTGCGCCCATCCAGTTGAGTAGGTCGGCTTCGTTCGCTTCGAGTGGATTGAATGCTATGCAGATTCTTACGAGTTGATGGCGTCGTGTCGTAATGCTCTGTTCGCGTCTGCCAGCTGCGCGAAGCGTGCCGAGATATTCTTCAATGAATTTCTGTGCCTGTTCAGGTGCTTTCTTCTCGTTTTTGTATCGCATAGACAATATTTCATCACAAGTCTGTTTAATCGACGAGGTCGTATTTTATAATCTGACCGGAAGGGCAGGGGCTTGAACCGTGGACCGACGGAAAACCCGTCGGTCCACGGTTCAAGCCCCTGAGGCCCCACTCATCGCCGATTTGACAGTGCTCGCTCCTTAGAAACTCGGCTCGGTCTTGACTTTGATTCCGCCTTTTATCTCCATGAACTGCCAGTAGCTCCAATCCTTGGGATTGATGTAGATGGTATAGGTCTTTTTGCCAAAGACGATTTCTATGGGGAATATATCGGACGGATTGGCCATAATGTCGGCTTCGATTTCCAAGGCACGTTCGTGACTGGGAAGATACACCGTGTGGGTTTTGCCGTGCGTTTCAAAATACAGCATATCGGTCATTGCTGGCTCCTTTGCTTAGTCGTCGATAGCATCAAAGTATCAAAAGATTTCGACGGCCATTTGGTTGAACTTATGTCGTGCTGAAAAGGTAAGGCTAATCAGCCGAAAGATGAAGTCGGGATGATTCTGCATCGCGACCTGTTGTATTGCTTGAGCGTGCAGTTGATTCAAGCTGCCCTTGAGATACCGGTCATTTCGGCGGATTGAGAGGGGTCCGGTCAACGCTCGCTGATAGAATATCGAAGTTCCGGTTCACGTCTGGCCATTGGGGTTAGGCGACCCGGGTCACCTGAATTCCTTAGGAGACATTATGAAGCAGGGTATTCATCCCGATTATCACCCAGTGCAGGTCACCTGCTCTTGCGGCAATACTTTCGTCACGCGCAGCACCGCCAAGGGCGATCACATGACGGTTGATGTGTGCGCGAACTGCCATCCGTTCTACACAGGCAAGCAGAAGATTCTCGATACCGGCGGCCGTGTCGCCCGCTTCGAGAAGCGCTACGGCAAGAAGACCAAGTAGCATTTTTCATTCGCCAGCCACGCTGGTTCGGGTCTACGGACCCGAATCCGGGCTGGCGTTTTTCATATCTAATTTCTGTATTTTTGTATCGTTGATAATTTCAAATATTTTATAAAAGGACTTTTGCATGGCAGACGAGCAATTCCCGGCAGCGCAAAGCGCATTGGAGGAGTATCAGGACATCGAGCGGCAGATGAGCCAGCCCGAGGTCGCCTCCGACCCGAAGGCGATTCGCAAGCTGGGACGTCGTCATGCCCAACTCGGCAGCATCGTCGAGGCCTATCGCGACTGGCAGCATGCCAGGGAAGACGCGGAAGCGGCCAAGGAAATGGCTGGTGAGGATGCCGATTTTGCCGAGGAAGCCAAACGGCTTGAGGCGCTGGTGGCGCCTGCCGAAGAGAAGCTACGCAGCGCACTGATTCCACGCGATCCTGACGACGTGCGTGACACAATCATGGAAATCAAAGCCGGTACCGGCGGGGAAGAGGCGGCGCTTTTTGCCGGCGATTTGCTGCGTATGTACACGCGCTACGCCGAGAAACGTGGCTGGACCACCACCATCCAAAGCGAGAACAGCACCGAGCTCGGCGGTGTCAAAGACGTGCAGGTCGCCATCCGTGCCAAAGGTAACCCGGCACCCGAAGACGGGGTGTGGGCCAGCCTCAAATACGAGGGCGGCGTGCACCGCGTGCAGCGCATTCCCGTCACCGAATCGCAAGGACGCATCCAGACCTCTGCGGCCGGCGTCATCGTCTTCCCGGAAGCTGACGAGGACGACGACGAAATCGAAATTGACCCCAAAGACCTCAAGATTGATATCTTCATGAGCTCGGGTCCTGGCGGACAGTCGGTCAACACCACATATTCCGCGGTGCGAATGACTCATATCCCGACCGGCATCGTGGTGAGCATGCAGGATGAGAAGTCGCAGATTCAGAACCGTGCGGCGGCGCTGCGGGTTTTGAAATCGCGACTGCTGGCGATGAAACACGAAAAGGAAGCCGAAGAAGCGGCCGATATGCGCCATTCGCAGGTACGTTCGCTCGATCGTTCCGAACGTATCCGCACGTATAATTTCCCCGAAAACCGCATTGTCGACCACCGCACCAATTACAAAGCCTACAACCTCGACCAGGTGCTCGACGGCGACATCCAGGCCGTCATCGACAGCGACATACAGGCCGACGAGGCCGCGCGTCTCGCCAAAACGGACTGAGCTGGCTGGAAACTAAACTGACCGAACAAGGGGAGTAGTTAATGGCGGAAGACGTGGTTTCTTCGACATCCGAGATGTTGCGGCAAGCGACCGAATGGCTCAAATCCGCGGGTATCGAGACACCACGAAACGATGCGAAATTGCTACTTGCCGAGGCGTTCGGGGTTGCGCCCAGCGATGTCGAGAAATCGGTATTGTTGGGTACGCCGCTGCATAGCACCGTAAACGACGACACGATCGATAGTGTCGATATCCATCGCATCAACGATGGTGACGATTCCAAAGGTGTTTCGCGACAGGGCTCGGAAATGAGAGAAGCGAACGGTTCTTCTGTAAACACCGATAATACTGCGGAAAATAATGATGCCGATACGCTTAGCGATGCCGATGACGCGGCGATTCGCCGTTTTGCCGTGATGGTGGCCAGACGCAAGCAACGCGAGCCACTGCAATATATCGTCGGCCATGCCCCGTTCCGTTATCTGGATTTAGAGGTCGGTCCGGGTGTTTTCATTCCGCGCCCCGAAACCGAAACCGTGGTGCAGGCGGCCATCGATTGGCTGACACACGAAAACATCAAGCCGAGCCGTCTGGTCGATCTGTGCGCCGGAAGCGGAGCCATCGGGCTCTCGCTCGTCACCGAAGTCTCCGGTAGCGAAGTCTGGGCAGTGGAACTTTCCGAAGAGGCCCTTGAATGGACGAAACGCAACGAGCAGAAGGTGTTCAAGGACAATTCACTGGCCGGTTACAACTACCATCTTTTCCACGCCGACGCTGCAAATGCCATGACGTTACAGCGGTTGAACGGAACGATCGACGCGGTGGTTACCAACCCGCCTTACGTGCCGATTGCGGAGATTCCCGAGCAGCCTGAAGTACGTGACCATGACCCGAAAATGGCTTTATACGGCGGTTCTGCGGATGGAACCTATACTCCGGAACGTATCATCCTGCGTGCGGAGAAGTTGTTGCGCAGCGGCGGGGCGTTGGTGATGGAACACGACATCTCGCAGGCCCAGTTGCTGGTGGATTTTGCCAGAACCCATGGTTTCCGCACAGCGCGTACCGGCGATGACCTCACCGGCCGCCCCCGTTATCTCTTTGCTGTCAAAGAGTGATAAGTCCCCAATTAGTCGTAATGAAAAGCGAAAGTGTTTCTTGTTCCTGTGCTTATGCGAGAGATGGAGTGGAAGTAATAGAAACTTGAATCACTTAGTGTAATACACTCGTGACTTGTTGGTGAAGTCGGGGCGCAATGGTGCAATTAAGACGTACTTTTGTGTTGGAGGCAATATGAGTGAAGTGCGTGCGATTGATGACGAATCCTTGGCTTTGGCGGCCAAGATTGTCAAGGACGGCGGGCTCGTCGTATTGCCGACTGATACGGTCTACGGCGTCGCTGCGAGTCCCTTCAGTGCCGAGGCCGTTAGCCGTATCTATGAGGCGAAAAGGCGACCGCGCAGCAAGGCGTTGCAGGTGCTGCTGTCATCCGTCGATGATTTGGATGGGCTTGGATTGTGTCTTCCTGTTCCGCTGGATCGGCTTGCCAAGGCTTTTCTGCCTGGCCCGTTTTCGCCGATTGCCGTGGCCGAAACCGGTTCGAAGCTGGTTACTTTGCGCGAGGAATTGAACGGCAGCAAAACTCAGGCCGTGCGCGTGCCGGATTCCGAGGCTTGCCTCAAGACGTTGCGTGCCACAGGGCCTTTGGCCTGCTCGAGCGCGAACCGCAGTGGGGGAGAAAGCCCACAAACGGTTGAGGAAGCGGTGGCAGCACTGGGCGATGACGTTGACCTGTATCTTGACGGAGGACCTACCGTGAGCCATGTCGCGAGCACTGTGGTCGCTGCGGATGCCGGCGAGCGGGACGGTATTTCGATTGTGCGCGAGGGCGTTATTTCCTCCGCTCAGGTGCGTGCCGCGTTGATGAATGCCGAAAACAGGAGTCTGCACGCGTGAGAGTCTACCTGTTTATCGCCGCGATTGCGGGAGGCGCCACTTGGCTAGTTACCCCCCTGATTCGCCATCTTGCCATCGAAATCGGTGCAGTAGGAGAAGTTCGCGCCCGCGATGTGCACACGGTGCCGACCCCGCGTATGGGTGGGCTGGCGATGCTCATAGGACTTACGGTAGCGATTGTGTTCGCCAGCAAAATGCCTTTCATATCAGGCCTTTTCGTCGGTTCGTATCAGGCGTGGGTGGTGCTCGCCGGTGCGGTGCTGATTTGCCTGCTTGGTGTGGCAGATGACCTATGGGACCTGGATTGGATGCTCAAACTTGCAGGTCAGCTCCTGATTTCCGTGTTCGTGGCGTGGGGCGGCGTGCAGATCATCTTCCTGCCGTTCGGCTCATTGGTGACGGCCTCGCCGAGCATTTCCATGGCCATTACGGCTTTCCTGATCGTTGCCTCGATTAACGCCGTTAATTTCGTTGACGGCCTCGATGGACTTGCCTCGGGCATCGTCGCCATCGGCGGCATTGCGTTCGCTGTTTATTCTTATGTGATAGCCCGTTCCACTCCGAGTTACGCTTCGATGGCCACGCTGCTTGACGTTGCCCTTGTCGGTATTTGCGTCGGCTTTTTGCTGCATAACTGGCACCCCGCGAAGCTCTTTATGGGTGATTCCGGCTCGATGCTTCTAGGTTATATGATTACCTGCGCATCGATCATCATGACCGGACACCTCGACCCGGCCTCCGTGCATACCAGCCTTTATCTGCCGGCGTTTATGCCGATATTGCTGCCGATTCTTGTACTCTTCCTACCCGTTCTCGACATGTGTCTGGCCATCGTGCGACGCCTGAGCAAAGGCCAGTCGCCGATGCACCCTGACCGCATGCATCTGCATCACCGCATGCTGCGCATTGGCCACAGCGTTCAGGGCGCGGTGCTGATCCTATGGGGCTGGGCGGCGCTGATTTCCTTTGGCTCGATCATGATTCTCTTCTTCCGCTGGCAATATGTGGCCATCGGTATGGTCATCGCAGCCGTGATTCTGACGATATGTACGATGTCCCCGTACCTGATGCGAAGGTGGCTGGAACTGCAGAAAGAAGAGGATCCGGACGTGCGCAATGCGCGACATTCCGGAAAGCACAAGTAACCACAACGAATGGTGATGCTCGTCACCCCGCGCCCATATAGTTGTGCTATGGCTTTAAATTCTCAACCTGATATCCAGTCATCATTCAATCCACTTCCTCCTGTTTTTGCAAAGATGGGATTGGCCTACGATGATGTATTACTTCTGCCCAACGAGACCGATGTCATTCCTTCTCACGTGGACACGACCACGCATCTGACCCGTGAAATTACCATGAAAGTGCCCGTACTTTCGGCTGCTATGGACACCGTCACCGAATCCGACATGGCCATCGCCATGGCACGAAACGGCGGCATCGGCGTGCTGCACCGCAATCTTTCCATCGACGATCAGGCCTCGCAGGTCGACATCGTCAAGCGCAGCGAATCGGGTATGATTACCGACCCGCTCACCGTCAACCCCGAGGCCACCCTTGCCGATCTCGACAAGCTGTGTGGCCGTTTCCATATTTCGGGCCTTCCTGTGGTCGACAGCGACAACAAGCTGCTCGGCATCATCACCAATCGTGACATGCGCTTCATCGCTTCCGAAGATTACGACAAGCTCAAGGTCAAGGACGTCATGACCAAGGACGGGCTCATCACCGGTCCGGCCAACATCTCGCGTGAAGACGCGCATGACCTTCTGGCTCGTCACAAAGTCGAAAAGCTGCCATTGGTCGATAGCGAAGGCAAGCTGGCCGGTCTCATCACCGTCAAGGACTTTGTGAAGACCGAGCAGTACCCGGACGCCACCAAGGACGATCAAGGCCGTCTGCGTGTGGCCGCGGGCATTGGCTTCTTGGGTGACGCGTGGCAGCGTGCTTCCGCACTGATGGAGGCCGGCGTCGACGTGCTGGTGGTCGATACCGCCAACGGCGAGGCTCACCTTGCCCTCGATATGATCAAGCGTTTGAAGTCCGACCGTGCGTTCAACGGTGTGCAGATCATCGGCGGCAATGTGGCGACCGCTTCCGGCGCTCAGGCCATGATTGATGCTGGCGTCGATGCAGTCAAGGTCGGCGTTGGACCCGGCTCTATCTGCACCACGCGCGTGGTAGCTGGTGTCGGCGTTCCGCAGCTTACGGCCGTCTATGACGCGGCCCAGGTCTGCCGTGCAGCCGGTGTGCCCTGCATCGCTGACGGCGGCATCCACTATTCAGGCGACATCGCCAAGGCGCTCGTGGCCGGTGCTTCGACCGTCATGCTCGGCGGTGCGCTCGCAGGCTGCGACGAGACCCCGGGCGAAAAGGTGCTGCTGCATGGCAAGCAGTACAAGCTCTACCGCGGCATGGGCTCACTCGGCGCGATGGCCCCGCGCGGCAAGAAGTCCTATTCCAAGGACCGCTACTTCCAGGCTGACGTCACCAGCAACGACAAAGTCATCCCCGAAGGCGTCGAAGGCGAAGTGCCGTATCGCGGTTCGCTCAACGCGGTGCTCTATCAGATGATCGGTGGCCTGCACCAGTCGATGTTCTACATCGGTGCCCACAACATCAAGGAAATGGCCGAAAAGGGCCGCTTTATCCGCATCACTACGGCAGGTCTGCGCGAATCGCATCCGCATGACATCGTGATGACCACCGAGGCCCCGAACTACAGTGGTTTCCACAACGACTGATATTTATTATTTTCTCAGTTCTAGCGCTAAGTAACTGACGTGGAGGGGCTGGGATATACAATGCTCGACACGCTCCGGGCCGCTCAGGCCAAGTCTTTACGGTCGATCATCGCATATCCCAGCCCCTCCACTCAACGATTAGAGTGATAAAGAACTGAATAATGTACGTGGTGTCGTTAAATGCTAATGAAGTTCGGTGCGGACTTATAAAGCGAAATAAAAATAATTAGGTGGTTGAGTGGTGGGGTGGGGATATGCGATGCTGTGGCATAAAGCTTGGCCTACCGGCCTGGAGGGTGCCTCAGCATTGTATATCCCCACCCCACCACGTCAGTAAGTAAAATAAACCAGACTAGTAGCTATCGGTCAGCCATGTGAGATAGTGTGTAGAGTTCTGTTAGTGGCAGCGAAAGGGTCAATATTATGGTGAATGCTCAGGATGACGAAACGTATTCGGCGGAGGATTCCCGCCTGATTTGGATCGACTGCGAGATGACCGGCCTCGATATCTTCGGCGGCGACGAGCTCGTGGAGGTCTCCGTGGTGCCGACCGATTTCAATCTGAAAGTGCTCGACGAAGGTGTGGATTATGTCATCAAGCCGTCGCAGAAGGCCGTCGACCACATGGGTGACTTCGTGCGCGCTATGCACACCCGTTCCGGCCTCATCAACGAGTGGGAGACCGGCCTGAGTCTGGCCGACGCTGAAAAGAAAGTCACCGAGTATGTCGCCCGCTTCACTCCGGACGGGGTCAAACCGCTGCTGGCCGGCAACACCATCGGCAGTGACAAGAAGTTCCTCGACCACTTCATGCCCAACTTCATGAGCCATCTGCATTATCGCAGCATCGACGTGAGCACCATCAAGGAGCTCGCGCGTCGCTGGTATCCGGCAGTGTACATGAACCGTCCGCCGAAGAACGGCGGTCACCGTGCCCTTGCTGACATCATCGAGTCGCTTGACGAGCTGCGTTACTATCGCGAGGCCTTCATGGCTCCGTCGCCCGGCCCGGACGAAGCCCAGGCCAAGAAGATTGAAGCCGACATCGAAGCCACGAGCCTACTCAATAAGTAATACGCGTGGCGAAAAGGTGCTTTTCTTCTCAGTTAGTTGGTAAATAGCGGCAAAAAGCACCATTTCAGGCTGATTTTGGTGCTTTTCTTACAGGTAGGGCACCAGACTGAGGTGAAAAGCACGTTTTTGAGGCGTTTTTGGTGCTTTTCTCACAGTTGGGGCAATGAACTGAGGTGAAAAGCACCTTTTGGGGTTGATGGTGGTGCTTTTACCACGGCATATGACAGTGGATAAGTAAGTACTGGCAAAAACAAAGGAGAAACGGCATGAAGCAGGCGGAAGCACTGACGATTCTTGACGCGGGGGCGAACGCGTTCATCACGGGTGCTCCTGGTGCCGGCAAAACCTACGTGCTGAACGAGTTCATCCGCTCAGCACGTGCCCGTGGCGCTTCCGTCGCTGTCACCGCATCCACCGGTATCGCGGCCACGCATATCAATGGCCAGACCATCCATTCCTGGTCCGGCGTCGGCGTCTCACAGGTCATGACCTCGGAACTGCTGAAACGGATTCGTTCGCGTCGTAAGCGCAAGATTGAGGCGGCCGATATTCTCGTCATTGATGAGGTTTCGATGTTGCCCGCGTGGCTTTTCGACATGGTCGACGACGTCTGCCGAGCGTTGCGGCACAGCCCCGAGCCGTTCGGCGGGCTGCAGGTCGTGCTCTCCGGCGATTTCTTCCAGTTGCCGCCGGTCAAGAAATCATTCCGTCGTGACGATATGGCGCCGAGCCCGGAATTTTTGATGTCACGTCAGCGTTATGCCGATGCAGGCAAGGACGCTGACGGATTCGTCACTGAATCGTTGGTCTGGGATGAGCTCAATCCCGTGGTCTGCTATTTGACCGAGCAACACCGTCAGGATGATGGCCAGTTGCTCACCGTGCTCACTGATATTCGCGAAGGCGGCGTTACGCAGGAAGATCATGACGTGCTTGCCGACCGTCTTGGCAAATCGCCTGCTGATGGGGAAGTGGCCGTCCATCTGTTCCCGGTCAATAAGCAGGCCGACACGTTGAATGATCTGCGACTTTCGCAGATTCACGATGAAACGCACGACTATGTCGCCGAATCGGCGGGTCCGGCCAACCTGGTCAAAAGGCTTAAGAAGAACATGCTCGCCCCCGAAAAACTGGAGCTCAAAACCGGGGCGGCAGTGATGGCGTTGCGTAATGATGCCGATCACCAGTATGTCAACGGATCCATTGGCAAGGTGGAGGGTTTCGTTTCAGAAGCGAAGGGCGGCTGGCCGATTGTTGCCTTCGAAAATGGCAACACGGTGACCATGAAGCAGGCTTCGTGGGACATGATGGACGGTGAGAGCGTACTGGCCAGCGTCAAGCAAGTGCCGTTGCGTTGCGCCTGGGCCATCACCATCCACAAGTCGCAAGGTATGACCCTCGACCGCGCGGTGATGAACCTGCGCCGCACTTTCGCGCCCGGTATGGGCTATGTGGCGCTTTCCCGTGTGGAAAACCTCGACGGCCTTTATCTTGATGACATCAGTGAACGCGCGTTCATGGTCTCACCTGACGCCGTTTTGCTGGACGGTGAGCTTCGTGACAATTCCAAGGCTGCTTGCGCCCGTCTGGCCGAAGAAGGCAGCGACGCCTTCACCAAACAGGCTTCCGGTCAGCTCGCTGGCGACACCGACGAATTCGCCCAGGACGAGCTTTTCTGAAGCGTTTACATATAATTTGTCGTTATTCGCAACGTCGTCAATGTCGGCTCGCGCGAATAATTTAGGAACCATGACAAAAGCACTTCGTATGTCCACCCTGTTCCTGCGCACGCTGCGCGAGGACCCCGCTGACGCCGACGTCGATTCGGCGCGCTTGCTCCAGCGAGCCGGCTATATCCGCAAGGCCGCGCCCGGCATCTGGACCTGGTTGCCGCTCGGCTTGAACGTTCTCAACAAAATCGAGACCGTAGTTCGCGAGGAAATAAACGGCATTGGCGGCCAGGAGGTTCATTTCCCGGCCCTACTGCCGAAGGAACCGTATGAGGCGACGCATCGTTGGGAAGAGTACGGCGAGAACATCTTCAGACTCAAGGACCGTCACGAGGCCGATTACCTGCTCGCGCCGACCCACGAGGAAATGTTCACCCTGCTGGTCAAGGACATGTATTCCTCTTATAAGGATTTGCCGGTTACGCTCTACCAGATCCAGACCAAGTACCGTGACGAATTCCGTCCGCGTGCCGGTCTTGTGCGTGGCCGAGAGTTCATCATGGAAGACGGCTATTCCTTCACCATCGACGAGGACGGCTTGAAGAAGGCCTACGTCGAAGAACGCGATGCCTACGAGCGTATCTTCAAACGTCTTGATCTTGGCTACATCATGGTGCACGCGGTTTCCGGGCCGATGGGCGGCTTCGAATCGCAGGAGTTCCTTTCCCCGATGGCCATTGGTGAGGATACCTTCGCCAAGGCTCCCAGCGGCAAGGCTTGGAACGTCGAAGCGTTGACCACGCCTGAGGTTCCGGCTGTTGATTGCTCCAAGACCCCGGCGATGAGCCTGCGTGATCTGCCGGATGCCAAGACCATCGACGACATGGTCAACCAGTGCAACGCGCTCTATCCGCGCGAGGACGGCCGTGGCTGGGCGCAGACCGATATGTTGAAGAACGTGGTCATCGCGGTCAAACATCCCGGCGAGCCCGATGACGAGAACGAAGAGCATCGCAAGCCGTGGCGTGAGGTTGTCGTCGTGGCGCTGCCCGGCGATCGCCAGATTGATATGAAGCGCCTTGAGGCGCAATTCGCGCCTGCCGAGATCGAGGAAGCCAACGAGGCCGATCTGAAAGCTCACCCCGAACTGGTCAAAGGTTATATCGGACCGTCGGTTCTGGGGCCGCAGGCGCGCGTCGAGGATTCCGCTATCAAGGATCCGGTACGTTACTTGGTTGACGCGCATATTGCTGAGGGTTCCGCTTGGGTCACCGGCGGCGACAAGGATGGTGTGGATGCTTTCGACATGGTTTATGGTCGTGATTTCAAGGCTGACGGCACTGTCGAGGCCACCGAGGTACGCGACGGTGACATGAGCCCGGACGGCTCCGGCCCGCTGAGCTTCGAACGCGGCGTGGAAATCGGCCAGGTCTTCCAGCTTGGCCTCAAGTATTCCGAGGCGCTGGGCCTCAAGGTCCTGAACCAGAATGGCAAGGCTGTACCGGTGTGGATGGGCAGTTATGGCATTGGCGTCTCGCGCGTCATGGCCTGCATCGCCGAAACCCACCACGACGAAAAGGGCTTGGCCTGGCCGGTCAATATCGCGCCCGCCGCCGTGCACGTGGTCGCCACGGGCAAGAAGGACGAGGCGTTCGACGGTGCCGAGAAGCTGGTCGCCGAGCTTGAGTCCAAGGGCCTTGAGGTCATCTACGACGACCGCAAGAAGGTCTCGCCTGGTGTCAAGTTCAAGGACGCCGAGCTGCTGGGCGTGCCGCTGGTCGCCGTGGTCGGCCGCGATTATCTCAACGACGGCACCATCGAGGTGCGCGATCGTAACGGCGAGAATGCGGTGAAGGTTCCGGCTGGCGAAGCCGCCGAAACCCTAGCGCAACGCTATTCCGCGATGCTCTAAATCATTAGTGCAACAATCGAATGTGGTCGTCTCCCATAGTGGAGGTGGCCACATTTTTTATGCGATAACAAGCCCGATAAATCATCGAAAAATATGTAAAAATTACCTAAATTTATATTAAAAAGGTAATTTAAATATGCGATTGGCCGCGCTTTAAGTAAAATGAAAATGTAAGACTTGGAGTCGCATCGAAGAACTGATGCCGTTCCGAAGTACACAGGCCGCTGCGAGTCCGTCGGATGTATTCGCGGCGACGATAACGAAAGAAGAAATCAATGCAGAATCTTACGGTTTTGGGCACTGGTGTCCTCGGTTCCCAGATTATTTTCCAGTCGGCCTATAAGGGCAAGGACGTTGTCGCCTATGATATCAGTGACGAGATTTTGGCCGGGCTTCCGGCGCGCTGGGAATATCTGAAGAAGCAGTACAAGCGCGATATTCCCGATGCTACCGACGAGAAGCTCGATGCCGCCGTCTCGCGCATTCGCACCACTGCCGATCTGAAGGATGCGGTCAAGGACGCCGACATCATTATTGAAGCCATTCCGGAACGTCTCGACATCAAGCAGAGCACGTGGGAGAAGGTTAGCAAATATGCGCCGGACAAGACCGTGTTCTGCACCAATTCCTCGACGCTGCTGCCGAGCAGGATGGCGCCGTTCGTCGATCGCCCAGACAAGTTCCTGAGCCTGCACTTCGCCAACGAGATCTGGAAGTTCAACACCGGCGAGGTCATGGCTCAGCCGAAGACCGATCCGAAAGTGTTTGAAGAGGTTGCACAGTTCGCCGAGGAAATCGGTATGGTCCCGATCCGCGTGAAGAAGGAACAGCCCGGCTACCTTCTCAACTCGCTGCTGGTGCCGCTGCTGAATGCTGCCGCCGACCTGTGGGTGCGTGGCGTGGCCTCAGCCGAGGATATTGACAAGACCTGGCGCATCGCCACCGGCTCGCCTGAAGGCCCGTTCCAGATTTACGATACCGTCGGTATGATGACCCCGTACAACCTTTCGAAAGACAGCCCGGATCCGGTGCAGCGTGAGTTCGCGGAACGCATCAAGAAGGATTACATCGACAAGGGCAAGCTGGGCAAGTCCACCGGACATGGCTTCTATGACTATGAGTGATTGCTGGGTCGGCTTGGTTTCGCTTTCCGGAACCTGCTCATTGCCGTTTGTTGTCGGGAAGTGCTTGGTTGCCATTCGATAAGCAACGGCTTAATTGCTATCCGGCGTCGTGCATCAACCGATGTACGGCGCTTTTTCATGTCCGTTTATGTTTGTGCTTCAGTACCTGCCATTGCCGGTTTTCCTGATTTCGGGTATGATAATTCTGGCTTTTACGGCTAATCATTTTGTCTGATAAATCACTAATTTTTTGGCTTGAAAACTATGTTTCTACAAATTATTCATGTATTATGAAAGAGCAATTATAAATGAAATGTAATTATTCGATGTTTGAGTGATTGATGTTTTCAAGGCGTTTCACGGAATGATGAGGTTCTGTGAAACGATTGATGAAAGAAGGCAATGATGCAGAATCTAACAGTACTGGGTACAGGTACTCTCGGTTCCCAGATTATTTTCCAAGCGGCGTATAGCGGCAAGAACGTGGCTGCCTACGATATCAGCGACGAGATTCTCGCGAAGTTGCCGGCGCGCTGGGAGCAGCTCAAAGACAACTATCGGCAGGATGTCAAAGGCGTGACCGAGGAAAAGCTCGACGCCGCGGTTTCGCGCATCCACCCGACGGCCGACATCAAGGAGGCGCTCAAAGACGCCGATATCGTCATCGAGGCGGTTCCGGAACGGCTTGACATCAAGCAGGATACATGGAAGAAGGTCAGCGAGAACGCGCCGGCCAAAACGATTTTCTGCACGAATTCTTCGACCCTGCCTCCAAGCAAGATCGCGCCGTTTACCGACCGCCCGGAGAAGTTCCTGTGCCTGCACTTTGCAAACGAGGTCTGGAAGTTCAACACCGGCGAAGTGATGGTGCAGCCGAAGACCGATCCAAAGGTTTTCGAAGAGGTTGCTCAGTTCGCCGAGGAGATCGGTATGGTCCCGATTCGCATCAAGAAGGAGCAGCCGGGTTACGTGCTCAATTCACTGCTGGTTCCGCTGCTCAACGCCGCTGCGGATCTGTGGGTGCGCGGTGTGGCCTCGTTCGAAGACATCGACAAGACTTGGCGTATCGCCACGGGCGCGCCTTCCGGCCCGTTCCAGATTTACGACACCGTCGGTATGATGACGCCTTACAATCTTTCCAAGGATTCGACCGATCCCGTCCAGAAGGAGTTTGCGCGTCGCTTGAAGGAGGACTTCATTGACAAGGGCAAGATGGGCAAGATTTCAGGTCACGGCTTCTATGACTATGAGTGAGTAGCTTCGAAGCTTGTGCATGCATTCATTATTTTCTTCAAATCCGGTAGTGGCGCTGCGTATCATTTGGTACGCGGCGCCGCTACCGTTTTTGGTGGTTTGGCCGATATTCTGTTTCTCGACCCCGTTCTCCCTTGTACGTCTTTTTCGTCGTGCACATTTCGGATTTCGCTGTGGATACCGCTTGTTTCGTCCACATTGCATCCACAACACGCCGGGACCCCGAGCATTCGACCACAGTGCTCGGTTTGGCTTGAAAACCTGAGGTTCCGTCCTGCATACTGGAAGAACCGCGGGGTACGTTTGAGCCGGTTTCAGCGCTGGGATTTTGCTGCATATGTGGCTGGGTTCCGTTGCTGGTGACGTATCCCGCAGTCCACCAACAGACAAATACAATTTCGCAAGGGAGCAGAGCCGATGACACAGCAAGGTACGGTGACGATTTCAGGGTTCATGGGCGCAGACCCGCAAAGTTTTGGCAAGGAAGGAGGCCCGGCCGCCGTCTCGTTCAGAATCGGTTGCACAACGAGGTATTTCAACCCTACGGTCAACGAGTGGCGCGACCGTCCGACGACGTGGATTACCGTTAAGGTATTCCGCCAGTTGGCCGAGAATGTGTTTTCGAGCCTGCACAAGGGTGATCCGGTCATCGCCACGGGAAATCTGGCGACTGAGGAATGGACTCGTGAAGGCGCGAAGCACAGCAAAATGGTGATGGAAGCGACCAGCGTCGGCCACGACCTGAGCTTCGGTACCTCGACATTCCAACGCGTGAAACTGAGCGGCAAGGAACAGGGGAACGCGCATAATTCGGGTGATGCAGGGCAGAGCCAGAATCAGAACGTGGCGGCCAGCAGCAGTGAGGTACAAGCCGATAAGCCAAACGGAGGCCAGAATCGGGGTTCAGACGACGGGAACAATAACCGTCAGGGTAGTGGAAGTGGTGGTCGTAGCTTAAACGGGAATGCGGAACCCGGAGACGAAGCCGGTGAAGATCCGTGGGATGCCAGCGAAGTCTTTGAAGGGCATGCCACGGCCGACCGCTTGGTGGCCTCTGTCGGATAATAAACGTGAATTGAATAAGAAAGTGGTCGGGGCACAATGACTGTGCTCTGACCACGATATCGTCTCGTCGTACTCAAGCAAGCCCCAGGCAATCGGTTATTGCATATTGCCATCGACTCGCTTGATTATCGGCTACCAGATGGATACGCGCTCTTCGGGGGCAAGCCAGAGCTTGTTTTCCGGCTTGACGTCGAAAGCTTTGTAATAGAGGTCAACGTTGCGCACGATGCCGTTGGTGCGGAACTCGGCGGGGGAGTGTGGATCGATCTGCAGGTACTGTTCCGTTAGCTCTTCGCGCTGGGCGGTGCGCCAGATGGAGGCGTAGCTCAGGAAGAAGCGCTGAAGGCCGGTGTATCCGTCGATTTCCGGTGCGCTCGCCAGCGAAGCCGCCACAGCTTGCGACGAACCGTCAACCGGACGCCCATCAGCCTTGTCGAGCGCGAAGGCATAGGCCTTCAGGCTGATGTTGACACCGCTCAGGTCGCCGATGTTCTCGCCGATGGTCAACGCACCGTTGACGTGCGGGGCCTGGTTTAGGTCATCGCCATATTTCTCTTGGAGTTGGGAGGGGATGAATCCGTTGTATTGGTTGATCAGCGCCGTGGTGAGTTTCTGGAAGTTCGCCTTGTCGTCGGCGGTCCACCAGTCGTTGAGTTTGCCGTCGCCGTCGTATTGGCTGCCCTGGTCGTCGAAACCGTGCCCGATTTCGTGGCCGATGACCGCACCGATACCGCCGTAGTTGGCCGCGTCGTCCGCGTCTGGGTTGAAGAACGGCGGCTGAAGGATGGCGGCGGGAAAAACGATGACATTCATGGAAGGCTCGTAGTAGGCGTTGACCGTCTGTGGGTTCATCAGCCATTCCTCGCGGTCGACGACCTGGCCGACCTTGGAGAACTGGAATCCGGTCTCGTAGGCGACGGCCGCATTGAGGTCTTCCATCAGGCTCATTTCGGGCTTGATGTCAAGAGCGGTGTAATCGCGCCAGTGATTGGTGTAGCCGATCATCGGGGTAAACTTCGAAAGTTTTTCGAGGGCCTTCGCTTTGGTTTCCTCGCCCAGCCATGCGCTGCCGGAAATGGAGACGCGATAGGCCTCGATGATGTTGGCGACCAGCTGTTCCATCCGTTTCTTCGAGCTTTCGGGGAAGTGGAGACGAACATATTCTCGTCCGACTTCCTCGCCGCAGATGCCGTTGACCAGTGAGACGCCGCGCTTCCAACGGTCGCGCTGCTGCTTGGCGCCCGAAAGCACCTTGCCGTAGAAATCGAACTGGGTCTTGTCGAAATCACTGCTCAATGTGCTGGAGGAACCGCTGATCATGCTTACACGTGCCCAAAGCTTGAGGTCTTCGAGGTCACTTTGGTCCCAGAACTTGTCGAAACCGGAAAGGAAGCTCGGTTCGTGCACGATGGTGCGATTGAACGCAGCCGCAAGATTCAGCGGCTGGGACTTGGCGGCGGGCAGGGCATTGTAGGCGGACTGCCAGGTTTCAAGCCAAGAAGTGATGTCGAAGTGGGAGAGCGTCGAGCGCAGCTCTGCGAAGTCGGTGGGATTGTAGGTTTTCTGCGAGTCACGGGTGGCCACATTGTCCCAATGGTTCGAAGCGATTTTGGTCTCGATCTCAAGGAAACGCTTGGCATCCGCTTCACATTTCGTGCTGTCGCCGTAATTGGCCAGCATCAAAAGCTTCATGACCATGTGTACGTACTGCTCGCGAATCGGGGCGTAATGATCTTCGCGATAGTAGGCCTCGTCGGGCAGCCCGATGCCGCCCTGCTCGATATGCAGGATGTTGTGCTCGGGGTCACCGGGGTCGCCGTAGACACCGCAATCGAAGAAATCGGGCCCGCCGAGCGTACTCAGCTCGCCCAGAACCTTCGTCAGCTCAGCTTTGTCAGCGGCGTTGTCGATGCGATCGAGCGCATCCTTGATGGGGCTGATGCCGGCCGCTTCGATGGCATCAGTGTCGAGGAAGGCATGGTAAAGGCTCTGCGACTTGTGCGCCGTGCAATTTTCGTCCTCGAGGATGTCGCGGATCTGGCTTTCTGAATCCTCGGCGAGCTTGTCGAAAGCGCCGTAACGTGAGCGGTCGTCGGGAAGTTCGTAGGTGTCAATCCATGGTCCGTTGACGAAGCGGAACAGGTCGTCGCCGGGGCTGATAGTGCTGGAGAATGAGGTCGTATCAAGGCCTGAAATCAAAGGTGTAGACATGGCTCCACTGTATCGGCGTTCGCTGACAAGAAACGGGAAAAGAATAAAGGAAAACCGTGCGGGACCGGGTGGTTTTTATCGGTATTTTCTGCGGTTTTGGCAGCAATAAGATGATAGCAAAGGAATAGCTTTTATTTTTATCTGTTGAATGACATGGCAGTTGAATTGAAGTGCCGTCACATGATTTCATGGTGACGGCAACAAGAAAAAGGAGTCGGTATGTCAGACGCCAACACCAATGAAAATGATTCGAATGTGAATGAGAACAGTGACAACAATCGGGAACAGTCAACCAACCAGCCCGCAGGACAGCCGGAGTATGGGACTTATGCGCCCAATGCCAACGCTATGAACGGCAGTCAAAGCCAGTCCGGGAACGGTAATGCGTACGCGCAGAATACGGCTTGGGGCAACCAGAACTACGGACAATATGCCGGCAATCAAGGCGGTGCCACGCAAGGTGGCGCTCCGCAGGGCGGGCCGAACGGTAATCCGTACGTCTATAACGGTCAAGGTCAGAACCCGAATCAGGCTCCGTACAACGGACAGAGCCAGAATGCCAACCCGAATCAGGCTCCGTACAGCGGCTATGGCCCCAACGGTTACGGTCCGTATGCCAACGACCCCAATCAGTATGGTCAGCAGTATCAGAACGGCAATGCCTACGCTGCCGGTAACCAATATGCCAACGCGAACCAGAGTGGCCAGTATCAATACGCGCAGAGCGGGCAGCAGCAAGCCAACAACGGCGGCCCCGCAGGTAACAGCAACCATTTCAACTCCCGCTCTGCCGAACCCGGCAGCAACGAATGGTGGCGTATGAACCCCTTCAAGCTGGCCGAGGAGTGGTTGCCGAACCAAGCGAAGAAAACCATCCGCATCGTCTACGGCGTGGTCGGAATCGTTGCTCTTTTGCTCGGCCTTGCACTGCTGATTTGGCCAGGTAAGACGCTGGTGGCCGTGGCTATCGTTTTGGGCGCCTACTTCGTGGTCTCTGGTGTTATCCGCGTCATCGGGGCCATTGTAGAAAACGGATTGCCGGGCGGTTGGCGCGTGCTCGATATTCTCGTCGGTCTGCTTTTGGTGATTGGCGGTGTGATTATGCTGAAGAACACGGCGATTTCCACGGCTTTGCTCACGATTTTGGTCACGCTCACCGTCGGCATCGGCTGGATCATGGAAGGCATCATGGCGCTCGTGGAAACCTGGCGTCTGCCGAAGTCCGGCTGGGCGATTTTCTACGGCATCATTTCCATCCTCGCCGGTATCGTCGTGCTCTTCTCTCCGTTCGCCTCGGTTATCATCCTAGTCGTTTTCGCCGGTATCGCCATGGTGGTCATGGGTATCCTCGCCATCGTCCGTGCCTTCCGCTTCGGCAAGAACTGATAGCAACATCTGAAAGCCGGTAGCGCCCTGCAAAACCGATAGAGTTGCAGGGCGCTTATCGTAGCTGTCGATATTTAACAGTGATAGAGCTCATCGATACGAACACCCCGATGTTCCGAACAATTCATTTAGAACGTCAGGGTATTTTTCATATTTGATAACAACAAATTGTTTTCGATAATATTTCGTTGCGAATTCCCTCATGAATCGAATTAAAAGATCGCTCCAAGATTGTTGACCGAGCGAAGTAGGGTGAAGGCATGATTGAATTGAAAACGCCAAAGGAAATCGCTTCGATGAAGGTGGCCGGCCGCTTCGTCGGCAGCATCCTCAAAGAGCTGCAGGAAACCACCAAAGTCGGCACCAACCTGCTCGAGATCGACGACCTCGTCCGTCGCCGCATCGAAAGCCGTAAGGGCGCCGAATCCTGCTATGTGGATTATGCGCCTGATTTCGGCACCGGCCCGTTCAAGCATTACATCTGCACGTCGGTCAATGACGCGGTGCTGCACGGGGTTCCTTATGATTACGCCTTGAAAGACGGCGATTTGGTGAGCCTCGATCTGGCCATCAGCGTCGACGGATGGTGCGGCGATTCAGCGGTGAGTTTCGTGGTCGGTAAAGACCCGAATCCCGAAGATATCGCGCTCATCAAGTGCACGGAAGAGGCGCTCGCAGCCGGCATTGAAGCCGCGCAGTCCGGCAACCGGCTCGGCGACGTCTCCGCCGCGGTCGGCGACGTGGCGCACGAGCACGGTTACACGGTCAACATGGAGTTCGGCGGACACGGCATCGGCCACGTCATGCACGGCGACCCGTTCGTGCCCAACGATGGCAAGGCTCATCATGGCTATAAGTTGCGCCCGGGCCTGACGATCGCCATCGAACCGTGGTTCATGAAGACCACCGACGAGATCTATCAGGATGCCAAGGACGGCTGGACGCTGCGCAGCTCCGATGGTTCCAACGGTGCCCATAGCGAGCACACCATCGCCATCACCGACAACGGCCCCGAGATTCTGACCGTTCGGGAGTAATCGTCGGTTTGGCTGAATAATAAGCCCTTATATTTATCGAAGTGGCATCCGCAACTTGAAGTGCGGATGCCACTTTTGTTTTAACCTTGGTGTTTTTCTTATAATCAATAATTCCTAAGACCCAAAGTAACCTCAATAACCTTATTTTTGAGGGATGGATGTACGGAACGTGGACATCGGTTGCGCCAGTTTACATTCATGCAATAAGGTATGTTCAATCCCTGATTGGTTGTGGCAACGCTCTTGATTTTGTCTGGTTATACAGAAAAACGGGTGGCACACTCACCATCGGGACTGGAAGGGAAGGTGAAAGCCATGGTGGAGGCAAAACTCAATGTGGACGCGAGCAAGTTCGATCTGCCCGTGGTCAAGGCCACGGAGGGAGCGGACGGCATTGTGGTCTCCAGCCTCAAAAATGATGGCTTCGTCACCCTCGACCCGGGTTTCCTGACCACCGCCCAGTGCGAATCCAAAATCACGTTCATCGACGGTCAGAATTCCATCCTGCGTTATCGCGGCTACCCGATCGAGCAGCTTTGCGAACAGTCCGATTTCCTTGAAGTGGCTTGGTTGCTGCAGCATGGCGAGTTGCCAAGCAAGGCCGAATACGACCAGTTTTGCCTCGACCTGAACCACCGCACGATGGTGGGCGAGGACTTCCGCACTTTCATGGCCTCGTTCCCGCGTTCGGCACAACCGATGAGCGTGCTCGCCTCGGCCATTAATGCGCTCGCGGCCTTCTATCCGGACACCACCGACATCAGCGATCCGGACCAGCTCGACGAATCGGCGCGCATCATCATGGCCAAGGCCCGCACCATCGTCAGCTACATCTATCGCCGTCGTCGCGACGAGCCCATGCTTTACCCGGATGTCGCTCGTGGTTACGTCGACGATTTCCTGCGTATGTGCTTCGCCGTGCCTTACGAGCCGTACGAATCCGACGAACTTTCCATCCACTCGTTGGGCCGTCTGCTCATCATCCATGCCGACCACGAGCAGAACTGCTCGACCTCTGTGGTGCGCATTGCCGGCAGTGCCCACGCCAACCTGTATTCGGCGGTGGCGGCCGGTGTCAACGCGCTTTCCGGACCGCTGCATGGCGGTGCCAACGAAGCGGTGTTGAGGCAGCTTGAAGTCATCCGTGATTCCGGTGAAAGCGTGCGCCAGTTTGTCGAAAACACGAAGAAGGAAGGGAAGCGCATCTCTGGTTTCGGCCACCGCGTCTACAAATGTTACGACCCGCGTGCGGTGGTCGCCAAACATTATCTAGAGCAGCTGATGGCCCGAGGCGATGTTGACAATCGCCTGCCTGCCGATGAACGGGCTTTGTTTGCTATTGCCACGGAACTTGAGGACATCGCCACGCACGACGACTATTTCATTTCTCGCCACCTTTACCCGAACGTCGATTTCTACACCGGACTGCTGTATCGGGTCATCGGCTTTGACGCCCCGATGTTCACCCCGCTGTTCGCGCTTGGTCGCATCCCTGGCTGGATCGCGCAATACCGTGAGATGCTGGCGGACCCACAGACCAAGATTGGCCGTCCGCGGCAGGTCTACACCGGCCAAACTGAGCGTGACTACATACCGATGGATCAGCGTTAGGTTCCAAAACGCAAGTCGGGGAATAGGTTTTTGAGAATGGCGGAAAATGGCCGATCCGAAAAACCTATTCCCCGACTTGCGCGGAGTGATATTAGTTCTTGTGCAGCTTCTCGTTCAGAGCGATGCCGACCTTGCGGTAGCGGGCCTCGATGGCGCCGGTCACCGAGTTGCGGATGAAGAGAATGTTGTCTTTGCCCGAGAGCTCGGATCCCTTGACGACTTCGAGCGGTTCGCCCGCCGCGATCTTGGCCTTGTCGTGGATGGTGATCTTCGTACCGGCGGTGACGTAAAGCCCCGCCTCCACAACGCAGTTGTCACCCAGCGAGATACCGATGCCGGCGTTCGCGCCCAAGAGGCTGTGCTCGCCGATGGAGTTGCGCAACTTGCCGCCGCCGGAAAGCGTGCCCATGATTGACGAGCCGCCGCCGACGTCCGAGCCGTTGCCGACGGTGACGCCCTGAGAAACCCGACCTTCGATCATGCAGGTGCCGAGCGTTCCGGCGTTGAAGTTGACGAAACCGGCGTGCATCACCGTTGTGCCGGCGGCCAGATGAGCGCCGAGACGTACGCGGTCGGCGTCGCCGATGCGCACGCCCTCAGGCACCACATAGTCAATCATGCGCGGGAATTTGTCGACGCTGAGCACGTTGACATCGATGTAAGGGGTAGGCATGCCGCTGGCATCCCTGCTGGAGCGGACGACCGCGTTCATCACGTCCATCTTGCGCAGTGCGAAGTTTTCGGCGGCGAACGGTCCGTAATTGGTCCACACTACGTTGGACAACTTGGCAAAAATACCGTCGAGATTGATGGTGTTCGGCTCGACCATGCACATGCTCAGCAAATGCAGGCGCAGGTAGGCATCGGCAGCGTCGACGATAGGGGAGTCGAGAGCGGAAACGGTGAACACCGGCACGCGCCGTACGCCACGCTCGTCTACTTTGGTGCGTACGAGGGCGTCGAATCCGTGGTGGGGACGGTCGGCCTCAGCCGGCGCCGCGCCCATTTCCAACTTTGGATACCACACGTCCAGCGTGTTGCCCGCCTCGTCGATCGAGGCCAGACCCCAGCCCCAAGCTGTCCGTTCGTCACTCATACTCGCTCCTTTTCGCTCAAGTGTTGAAATGAATATGTTTCTAATCTAGCGCATGTTGGCATTTTTGTCCCTGCAAAGCCCAAGAGCGACGCTAAATCCCGTAGGCTCGATACAATGAAGGATTGTGAGTGATTACAGGAAAGATCGCGAACGCCGCGAGAGCCGTCGCCGCAATATCGTGCGGGCGATCTGCATCGTCGTGGCCGCTTCGATGCTGATTGCGTTGGTGATTCCTGCAATCTATGCGGGTCTTTGACGACTTGCGTATATTACGGCGGTAAGGTCGTGACGGTTGAAACAGCCGGTTTTGTGGCACAGGATTCGTTGAAGGCAATGAATTGATACGTACCTTATAAATCAGAAGGTTTGTGGAAACCGTAAGAACGGGAAACGGAATCGGTATCCGACAATCTTGCGCCGAGAGGCAATCAGAGAGTTTTCAGCGAGTAAATATAAGGTGGAGTGCAATGGCAGAATTTGATTTTTCACAAGCGTTGGGCGAGGCGCGTAGCAAATACGAGACGATTGAAAAGGCGCTGGACGTCGATCGCCTAAAGTCCGAAATCGGCGAACTCGAGAAAGAGGCATCGGCGCCGAATCTCTGGGACAACGTCGAGAACGCGCAGAAGGTCACCAGCCGGCTTTCCAACAAACAGGGGCTGGTCAAGAAGCTCGATTCGCTTTCGAGCAGGCTTGACGACATCGAAACCCTTTATGAGTTGGGACAGGAAGAGGACGACGTCGATTCAATGAAAGAGGCTCAGAACGGCGTCGATGCGCTGCAGAAAGACCTCGACGAGATGGAGATCCAGACCCTGCTCGACGGCGAATACGATGAGCGCAGCGCGGTCGTTACCATCCGAAGCGGCGCGGGCGGTGTCGATGCGGCCGATTTCGCGCAGATGCTCCTGCGCATGTACCTGCGTTGGGCCGAGCGCAACGGCTACAAGGCCAAGGTCATGGATACGTCCTACGCCGAAGAGGCCGGCATCAAATCAGCAACGTTCGAGGTCGATGCGCCCTATGCTTACGGCCGTCTTTCCGTCGAGGGTGGCACGCATCGCTTGGTCCGTATATCACCTTTCGATAACCAAGGCCGTCGTCAGACCAGCTTTGCGGCGGTCGAAGTGGTGCCATTGGTTGAGGAGACCGACCATATCGATATCCCCGATTCCGATATTC
Organism: Bifidobacterium sp. ESL0769; assembly: GCF_029395495.1. Taxonomy (NCBI): domain Bacteria; kingdom Bacillati; phylum Actinomycetota; class Actinomycetes; order Bifidobacteriales; family Bifidobacteriaceae; genus Bifidobacterium; species Bifidobacterium sp. ESL0769. The sequence goes on from NZ_CP113918.1 coordinate 793,752, forward strand.
GTGTGGACACCTACTGCTCGTCAGGCCCCGGTGGCCAGGGCGTCAACACCACGTATTCCGCGGTCCGTATCACCCATTTGCCCACCGGCATCGTGGTGACCATGCAGGACGAGCGCAGCCAGATTCAGAACCGTGCTGCTGCCATGGCCGTGCTCCAGTCTCGCCTTCTCGTGCTCCGCCATGAAGAGGAAGCCAAGAAGAAGAAGGAGTTGGCCGGCGACATCAAGGCCAGCTGGGGCGATCAGATGCGTTCGTATGTATTGCATCCTTATCAGATGGTCAAGGATTTGCGTACCGGCTACGAAACCAGCCAGACACAGGCGGTTTTTGACGGCGATATCAACGGGTTTATCGATGCCGGCATCCGCTGGCGTCATGAACAGCGTCGTCAGGCAGCGCTTGAAGCCGAGCAGGCCCAAGACAAAACCAAGGCAAATGGTAAAAAGTAAAGACTTTCGGTGACTTCGATAGAATCAGGACAATCTGCGATGCTGGAGTCCGTAGACTTGGACTTGAGCAGCAAACAGTAAGGAAACGGCATTATGGCGTTGATCACATTGGACAAGGTCTCCAAGATCTACCCGAAGGGCACCAGGCCAGCCCTAGACCATATCAACCTCAACATTGAACGTGGCGATTTCGTCTTTCTTGTGGGCGCTTCAGGCTCCGGCAAAACGACATTGCTGAGCTTGCTGCTGCGCGAGGAAGAGGCCACGGACGGCGAAATCCGTGTGGCCGGCAACGATTTGCGCCGCCTCAATTCCCGTCAGATTCCGCAGTATCGTCGTTCGATCGGTTTCATTTTCCAGGACTACAAGCTGCTGAACAACAAAACCGTCTGGCAGAACGTCGCCTTTGCGCTCGAAGTGATCGGCACGCGCCGTTCGACCATTAAGTCGTTGGTTCCCAAAGTCCTTGAAACCGTAGGGCTTACCGGCAAGGAAAAGAACTACCCGCACGAGCTTTCCGGCGGCGAGGCCCAGCGTGTGGCCATCGCCCGCGCCTACGTCAACCACCCGCAGATCCTTCTGGCCGATGAGCCCACCGGTAATCTCGACCCGACAACGTCTTTGGGTATCATGGAGGTCCTGGACGCTATCAACCGTACCGGCACCACCATCGTGATGGCCACACACAACGAGGAAATCGTCAATTCCATGCGCAAACGCGTCGTCGAACTGCACGCAGGCAAGATCGTGCGCGACGAAGCCAAGGGCAGCTATGATTCGGCCCGCTACTTTCCGGATGCCGACGTGGAATCTAAGGCCAAGCAGGTCATCGACCCCAACGCCAGCAAATTCAAGCGCCCGCAGACATTTGCCAAGGTCATATCACCGGCTGACGGGCAGGCCGACAATGCCCAACCCATTGATGACCGTTCCATCGTCGCCACCCAGGCCATGGATGTTGTTGCCGATGCTGTGGCCAACGGTACCGGCGAAAACGAGGGTATCGCGCGTCTTGCCAATGCCGTGCATTCCGGCAGAACGGGACGATACGGCGAAGCCTTCCAATCGGCCGAGACCACGATGACGTGGGGCAAAGGCCTGACGGCCGAGGAATTGACCAGTGCTCAGAAACCGCTATCCGGTTCAGCACAGGCCGATACAGCCAATGCCAGTAAAGCACAAGCCGCGAAGGCCAGCAGGGTAAACGCTGATAAAGCGAAGGTAAGCAAAGCGAAAGCAAAGACCAAAGCACCGTCGCTTCCTGCACCCCCGGTTCCGCCATCGCAATCCAAGTTGAAACCAATGCCTGCGGCAGCCAAAAATGCGCAAAACAACAAACAAGTCCAGGACGCACAAGTTCGTAGCAACAGCGACGGCCAGAATGCGGAGGAGCGGAAATGAGAGCACGGTTCATTCTTTCTGAAACATGGACGAGCTTGAGACAGAACGTCTCGATGATTCTTTCCGTGCTGTTGGTCACCTTCATCTCTTTCCTCTTTATCGGCGCTTCCGGCCTGATGCAGGCGCAGATCACCAAGGCGAAGGGTGACTGGTACAAGGAGGTCGAAGTCGTGGTCTGGCTTTGCCCTGACGGCACCAGCCAGGCCGCCAACTGCTCGGCCGGCAAGGCGCCCACCCAGCAGGAAATCCTCCAGCTTCAGCACAAGATTCACAGCGAACTCGGCAACGTGGTCTCGAAAATCACTTACGAAAGCCGCGAGGACTTTTACAAGAACACGTTCCTCAAGCAATACCCGAACGGCATCTATCAGGGTCGAACGCTCACGGCCGCGGATATGCAGGATTCGCTGAGACTCAAGCTCAAAGACCCGACCAAATATCAAGAGGTCTCCGAAACGCTTTCAGGCAGCCAAGGGGTCGAGGAGGTGCTTGACCAGCGACAGATCTTCGACCCGGTCTTTGCGGTGCTTAACAAAGGTACCGTGGTCACGTTGGTCTTGGCGGCGGTGATGGTGGTCGTGGCTGTCCTGCTGACAGCGATCACCATACGTATGAGTGCGGCTTCAAGGAAAAACGAGACCGAGATTATGCGTCTGGTGGGTGCCTCGAACTGGACAATTCGATTACCGTTCGTGCTTGAAGGCGTTTTGGCCTCGTTGTTGGGCTCGTTGCTCTCCTGTGCGGCTCTGAGCGCCATCGTCAAGCTGTTCATCACTGATTGGCTTGCCAAGACGGTGCAGTGGATGCCTTTCGTCAACCAGACGACGGTGTGGCTAATGGCCCCGGCGCTGGTTGTCGGCGCGATGCTGCTTTCCGCCATTGTTTCGACGATATCCCTACGGCGATATCTGCGGGTTTAGGAGACCAAGACCTACTATTATATTGTAATAGACTCACTATCTGGACTGATAATATGGGTTTGTTACAATGGGGACACTGCATTACTTAAGAAAGGTGTTGTCGTGCTGAAAGTCACTCAACGTTTGCGTCTGTTTGTGGGGATGGTACTTGCCGTCGCTACGCTTCTGACTTCCGCCGCTGCGGTATTTACCATCAATCCGGAGCAGGCCGAGGCCGCCACTTGGGGGGATTACCAGCAGAAGCAACAGGAAACCAACGATCTGCGCAACCAGCTTGCCGGGGTCAATTCCGATTTGGCGAACAAGATCATCCAGCTCAACGATTTGACCGATAACCAGATTCCTGCGGCCCAGCAGGCAGCCGATGCCGCACAGGGCAGCGCCACGCAGGCCCAGACCGCGGCGCAATCGACCACAGACCGCCTCAACGCCGCCATCAAAGACAAGAACGACCTGCAGGCCAAGATTAAGCAGACCGGTATCGATTACGATGATGCGAAGGCCGGCGTCGCTCAGGTGGCGCGCGACAGCTTCCACGCTACGCAGGCCACGCAGGTCATGGACGTGGTCACCAAGTCTTCCACCACTCAGGATTTCGTCGATAAGATGCAGTCGCAGGCCGCCGTCAAGCGCAGCGAAGCCAACGCCGCCGACGAGGATGCCAATACGCTCAACTCTTCCATGAACCGCAAGCAGCGTCTTGACGCCATCGAAGCACAGATTTCCAAACTCAAGATTCAGGCCGACAGCGACGCAGCAGCGGCCCAGCAGGCAGCCCAGACTGCGCAGGCCAAGCAGAGCAGCCTGCAGGACCTGCTCAGCCAGGGTATGAGCCAGCGTGATTATCTGCAAAGCCAGCAGAGCCAGCTGACCACGGATTCTGCAAGGGCCGCGGCGCAGACGGTATCGTTGAAGGCGCAGATCGACGCACAGTCCCAAGCACAGGCTGCGGCTTATAACAACAACTACAACGCACATTCCAGCGGGCAGACATGGGGCAGTGGCTCATCCTCCGGTGGCGGCAGCTATACTCCCGCACCCGCGCCTGCGCCTGCAGCTCCTTCGGTTCCGGCTTGGAGCGGTGGATACGCGCCGTACCCGCCTCGCCAGTGCACGCTTTGGGCTTGGATGCGTAGGAACGCTTTGGGCAGGCCCGTCACCGGAACTATGGGCAACGGCGGAGACTGGGCCAATAGCGCGCGCGCCTTGGGCTGGTCGGTTGGACGTACGCCCGCTGTCGGTGCGGTCGTCGTCTTCGCCCGCGGCCAGAGCGTCGGTGGCCATTGGACTGCCGACTACACGTATGGCCATGTGGCCGTAGTCGAGTCGATTAATGGCGGCATGATGATGATTTCCGAGGGTGGCACCGGATTCTCCACCTTCCCGGCTTATGAGACCATTGGTGCTTCGAGCGCTTACGAATATATTTACTGATACTGACGGCTGGTTTCGGTTGTTGGCTTGATTGATTGCCATAACCGCCAAGTTGTGAACGCGCTGCCCTTACCGGGTGGCGCGTTCGTGCTATGGTCGGGGCATATCAGACGTGAAGAAAAATCGGGAAAGATTAGGGTTTCAGGCAAAGGGGAAAGGCATGGCGAAGGAACAAGGCACAAAGCTCATCGCGCAGAACCGCAAGGCTCGGCACAACTATACGATCGAAGACCATTACGAAGCTGGCCTGGTGCTTACCGGTACGGAAGTCAAGTCGTTGCGCGAAGGCCGTGCGTCGCTGGCGGAATCGTTCGTCTCCATTGACCGCAACGGCGAGATGTGGCTGGAAGGCGCGAACATACCCGAATATCTCAATGGTACGTGGAACAACCACGCCCCGAAGCGTAAGCGTAAACTGCTCCTGCATGCCTCGCAGATCGCCAAGCTTAGCCGACAGACGGAGGCGAAGGGTTATACCATCGTGCCGCTGAGTCTCTATTTCAAGGATGGCCGAGTGAAGGCAGAAATCGCCTTGGCCCGAGGCAAGAAGGAATACGACAAGCGTCAATCCTTGCGCGAGGCCGAAGACAAGCGCGAGGCGCTGCGTGCGATGCGCTACAAGAACAAATTGGTGCGCTGAGTTCATTCTTATTTTCGATGTCCATTTATTGAGATGGAGTTTTTGCATAAATACGTAGGTGAGTATATTATGCATTTATACGAAGAAGGCGGAGCGAGTGAATCCGCCCCAGAGAGGATTCAATATGTCGCTGAAAATTTCCAAGTCGATCAAGGTCGTTCTGGCCAGTGTCTGTGCCACCGCGATGCTGGCCAGCGTGGCTGCGTGCGGCACCACTGATGAAAGCGATCAGAGCGCGACGCCCAAGAGCAGCGACTCCATCACCGGCTCCGTGAAGAAAGACGAGAAGATTGCCTCAATGCTTCCGGATTCAATCAAAAAAGACGGCAAGTTCACCGTCGGTGTCTCGCCTGATTACGCTCCTGCCGAGTTCCTCGACAAGGACGGCAAGACCCCGATCGGCTACGACATGGATATCGCCAAGTCGCTTGCCGCCATTTTCGGCTTGAAGTTCGACCCGACCGCCGCAGAATTCGACTCCATCATGCCCGGTATCGGTTCGAAATACGATGTCGGCATCTCCGGCTTCACCATGGATCCCGCCCGTAAGGACGCCGGTGAATTCGTCTCATTCCTCAATGTTGGTGCCTCCTTCGCCGTGCAGAAAGGCAACCCTAAGAAGCTTACGGTCGACAACCTGTGCGGGCACAGCGTGTCCGTGCAGACCGGCACCGTTCACGAAAAGACGGTGAAAAGCCTGAGCCAGCAGTGCGTTGCCGCGGGCAAGAAGGCCATCGACATCCAGTCCATGAAGGAGCAGACCGTGGTGGCGACCAACGTGGCCAACGGCAAGGCTGACGCGTTCTGCGCCGATTCGCCCGTTTCTGGCTATGCGGTCAAGAAGAGCGAAGGCGGTCTTGAACTTCTAGGCAAGGCCTTCAATATGACGCCTGAAGCCGTGGTGGTTAAGAAGGGCGACATGCAGACCGCGAAGGCGGTGCAGGCCGCTATGCAGAAGCTCATGGACGACGGCACCTATATGAAGATTCTCAAGTCTTGGGGCGACGAGTCCGGAGCCATTCAGCAATCCAAGATCAACGATTATACCGACGTCAAATAAGTATATGGCGAAGTGGTCAGTCCGATCGATGCCGGTGGGTGTCGGTCGGACTTCCTTGTCATTGCCGGTACTGCGCGGGTGATGGCATTGTCGGCTTTGCCGTTGTCACAAGCGGAATGGTTGTCGGTGGCGAAGTGTCTTGTGTGAAGTAAATCAGCCTTGGTGTCCCTGTATACGAGACAACGTAACAATTATGCGTAGCTTCGTATAATATACAAATAGGTTTTATGCGTGTTCTGCTTCTTGGAACGCGACGTCAGGTTGTGGTTTTTAACAGCGATGAAAGAGGAAAGGTGCGTTATGGCACACAAGAGCCAATCGGATGGACTGGATATTCCCAATCGGATTCATGCAAGGCCGGTGCATCGTCCCGGTTCGCTGATCGCCGGAGTCATTGTAACTCTGCTCGCGGCGTTGCTTGTATACGGCATGGTGACCAACCCGCAGTTCGGCTGGCCCATAGTGTGGAAATATCTGTTCAACGAGCATGTGCTAAACGGCATCGGCTGGACGCTCATTCTGACAGTGACCTCCATGCTCATCGCCATCGTGCTGGCCGTGCTGCTGGCGGTGATGCGCAAGTCCGTCAACCCGGTACTGCGCGGGGTCAGCTGGTTCTGGATCTGGTTCTTCCGTGGGACGCCTGTCTATACGCAGCTGGTATTCTGGGGCCTTTTCTCGGTGCTGATTCCGACGATTTCGCTGGGAATTCCGTTTACTAAAATCAATTTTTGGTCGATGGACACCCAACAGCTCAACAAACTCATTGCTCCAGGCTTCCTTGCCGCCATGCTCGGTCTGGCATTGAACGAATCGGCTTATCTTGCCGAAATCGTGCGTGCCGGACTTGAAGCCGTCGATCCCGGCCAAAGCGAGGCCGCAGAAGCGCTGGGCATGCCTCGTACGATGATCATGCGCCGCGTGGTCCTCCCGCAGGCCATGCGTATCATTGTCCCTCCCACTGGCAACGAGGTCATCAGCATGCTCAAAACCACTTCGCTGGTCTCTGCCGTGCCGTTCAGTCTTGAGATTCAGTTTGCCACCAACGCCATCGCCAATCGTATCCTCAAGCCGATTCCGTTGCTCATGGTGGCCTGCTTCTGGTATTTGGTAATCACTTCCATTCTTATGGTCGTGCAGGCTTGGCTCGAACGATACTTTGGCAAGGGATTCAATGAAGGTTCGGATGGTCCGGATGTCGAAGACGGCGGCGGTGATGCCGAAAAGCCTGCCGTCAAAGCGGCCAGTACCACCGGCGAAACGGCATTCCTCGGATTGAACGCGTGAAGGAAGACGAGACGGAGATGAACGATATGACAACGAATGATTCGACTGCGCAAACCACGCCAAGCGAGCAGAAATCCGATAGCTTCAAGGGTTCCAACGGCACCGACAGCGCAGCGCAGACTCCTTTGGACAACGCTGCTGCAGTACCGGCCGTCAAAGCCACGCAGGTCCACAAGGCGTTCGGCAGCCTGCATGTGCTCAAAGGCATCGATATGACGGTGATGCCGGGTACGGTGACGGTGATTCTTGGGCCTTCCGGCTCTGGAAAATCCACGTTCCTACGGCTAATCAACCAGCTCGAGACGCTGACTGGTGGCAGCATTGAGGTCGATGGTGAGCTGATCGGCTATAAGCACGTCAACCACGCCGGTAAGGACGAACTGCAGACCCTGAACGACAAGGAAATCGCTAGGCAGCGCGAGAAGCTGGGGATGGTGTTTCAGCGTTTCAACCTCTTCCCGCACCGCACTGTGCTCGAAAACGTGATGGAGGCGCCGGTTCATGTCGCCAAGGTTCCCAAGGCCAAGGCCCGCGAAGAAGCTATGCGCGAGCTCGAACGCGTGGGCATGGCTGACCGTGCCGACTATTATCCGATGCAGCTTTCCGGCGGGCAGCAGCAGCGTGTAGCCATCGCCCGCGCTCTGGCCATGAACCCCAAAATCATGCTTTTCGACGAGCCAACTTCGGCACTTGACCCGGAGTTGGTAGGCGAAGTGCTCGGGGTGATGCGCTCGCTGGCCGACGCTGGCATGACTATGATTGTGGTGACCCATGAAATCGGGTTCGCACGCGAAGTGGGGGACCAGATCGTCTTCATGGATGATGGCGTAGTCGTCGAACACGGCGGTCCCGAAATCATCGACCACCCTCAGGAGCCCCGCTTCAAGGATTTCTTGAGCCACGTGCTGTAGTTATATCGGCAGATGGTGAAACTTTCGCGGGGGTGGTGTTGCGTTTCAGGCGCATCACGTAGACTGGGATGCTATGTGTGGAATCGTAGGATTTGCAGGAAACAAGACAGCTTGTGGAAAACCACTGGAAGTGTGCATGCAGGGGCTCAAGCGCCTCGAATACCGCGGATATGATTCGGCTGGCGTGGCGTTGGCCGCCCCGGGAATGAATACTGTCGCCGTACGTAAGAAATCCGGTCGTCTGGCCAATCTCGCCGCGGATATCGAACGCAGCCCTATGCCGGATGCGACTGTGGGTATCGGCCATACCCGCTGGGCCACGAACGGCGAGCCGAGCGACGTCAATGCGCATCCGCATACCAGTCAGGACGGTAAGATTGCCATCATCCACAACGGCATCATCGAAAACGCCGAAAAGCTGAGGATGGACCTGCAAACCGAAGGTTACACCTTCCTTTCCGCTACGGATACCGAAGTGGCCGCGAAACTGCTCGGCAAGATTGCCAATACCATCATCGAGGAAACCGGCAAGCCCGACCTGTTCGAAGCGATACGTCGCATGGCCCGTATGCTTTCTGGTGCGTTCACCATTCTGGCTGTGGATGTCCGCCAGCCCGAAATCGTGGTCGGCGCCCGTCATGATTCTCCGCTGGTTGTTGGTCTCGGCGATGGCGAGAATTTCCTAGGCTCGGATGTGGCGGCGTTCGTCGCCTATACCAAAGAGGCGATGGAACTCGACCAGGACCAGGCGGTCTGCATTTCCGGCGATTCCGTCACCGTCACTGACTTCGACGGTAACCCGGTCACCGATTCTAAATGTTTTACCATCGACTGGGACGCCAGCGCCTCCGAAAAGGGCGGCTGGGACTCCTTCATGGACAAGGAAATCCACGAGGAACCAGCAGCGGTACGCAATACGCTGCTCGGCCGTTTCAACGAAGACGGCGAAATCAAGCTTGACGAGCTGCATATCGATCCGGAAGTCTTCAAGCAGATTGACAAGATCATCGTTGTGGCCTGCGGCACCGCAAGTTACGCCGGCATGGTCGCCAAATACGCCATCGAGCATTGGGTGCGTATTCCCGTAGAGGTCGAGCTAGCGCACGAATTCCGCTATCGCGACCCTATTCTGACTCCGCGTACATTGGTTGTCGCCATCTCGCAGTCCGGCGAGACCATGGACACGCTGATGGCCCTGCGCCACGCCCGCGAGCAGGGTTCCCGCGTGCTCGCCATCTGCAACACGCAAGGTTCCACGATTCCGCGCGAATCCGACGCCGTTCTCTATACGCACGCCGGCCCGGAAATCGCCGTCGCCTCCACCAAGGCGTTCGTGGCCCAGATTATCGCCGCTTACCTACTTGGCCTATATTTCGCACAGATCAAAAATACGCTCTATCGTGATGAAATTCATCAGATTCTGGACCAGCTCAAGGCCATGCCCGAGAAGATCCAGTGGGTGCTCGACAACGACGCCAAAACCGTCAGCGATGCCGCGAAGAGGCTCTTAAACGCCAAGTCGTTCCTCTTCCTCGGCCGTTACGTCGGCTATCCGGTGGCGCTGGAAGGCGCGCTCAAATTGAAGGAAATCGCCTATACCTTCACTGAAGGTTTCGCCGCCGGTGAGCTTAAGCATGGGCCGATTGCGCTGGTGGAGCCCGGGGAGCCGGTGGTGGTCATCGTCCCGTCTTCGCGCGGGCGCAACGTGCTTCACAACAAGGTCATCTCCGCCATCGAAGAGGTCAAGGCGCGTGGTGCGTTCACCATCGCGGTGGCCGAGCTCGGCGACCCGGACGCCGAGAAATACGCGGACATCGTCTTCTGGCGTCCCGAATGCCCGACCCTCCTGAGTCCGTTGGTCGATGTGGTCCCGCTTCAGCTTTTCGCGCTCGACGTGGCCACACTCAAGGGTTACGACGTTGACAAGCCTCGCAACCTCGCTAAGTCCGTGACGGTCGAGTAGAAGATTTGCAACCCAAGCATCGGTTTGTGCTCGACGAGCCGGAAGTGCCGTTCGAGCTGACGATTCTTTATCAGGACGCGAACATCATCGTCGTGGACAAGCCGCATTTCCTCGCGACCACGCCGCGGGGGATGTGGTATCGGCAGACCGCACTTGTTCGGTTGCGCAAACATTTTAAAGAACCGCAGATTACCCCGGCTCACCGGCTCGACCGACTGACCGCCGGGGTGGTGCTTTTCGTTCGGAATCCCGAGCTGCGAGGTGCTTATCAGATGCTGTTTCAGGAGCATCGAGTTACAAAAGTATATGAATGCCTTGCGCCGGCAAAACCGATAATCCGGCCGAAAACCGGCACCATCGAGCGTCTGAACCCGCCTGCGGTTTTCCCGCTCAAGCGCCGTTCGCATATCGTCAAGGACCGCGGGCGTTTGCAGGCGTACGAGATACCTGGAAATGTCAACGCTGAAACTGTCATCGAGCTAGTGGCGATGGACGGGAATATTGCATCTCAAGGGGATCGCCGTTACGTTCTTCACCCGAAAACCGGTAAGACGCACCAGCTGCGTGTCCATATGAATTCACTGGGGCTGCCGATTAAAGGTGATGATTTATATCCGGAAATCCTCGAACCGGACTATGCCGACTTCTCCGAGCCGCTTCAACTCGTGGCCCGTTCCATGAGTTTCATTGACCCCGTCACCGGCGAGCCGCGTACTTTTACTTCTCAGGTCACTCTCGGCTGAGTCGTTCCTTACGATGTCCTACCTAATCGAACGAACGGAACCACGCTCGATGAGCTGCGTGGGAATGACGGTCTTAACCCCCGCGGGAACGTGCTGCCCGTTGCATTGCCACTTGATCATGTCGAAGGCGGTACGCCCGATCTGGTCGAACGGCATCTTCATCGTGGTCAGGTTGAGCCGGGGCACGAGGCCGACCAGCGAATCGTCCACGCCGACGATGCTGACGTCCTGCGGCACTTTTTTGCCAAGGCTTTCGTAGGCTTGGATGACCCCATAGGCCATCTGGTCGTTCGCCGCATAAATGGCGGTGCAGCGCGGATTGGTCGCCAATGACAGGCCTGCTTGATAGCCGCTGTCGGCATCCCAGTCGCCGATGTAGGTCTGCGGTATCGGCGCACCTACTTGCTCGAGCGCGTCGTGCCACCCCAGTTCGCGGCTCCGCGCCGCGCGTGAGGAAGTCGGTCCGGCGAGATGGTAGACCGTGGAATGCCCGTGGCTCAACAGATAGTCGACGATGGCGATGGAGCAGCCGTATTGGTCCGCGTCCACGGTGGGGCAGTGGTCCGAAGGTTCCTCGCTGATGAGGACCACCGGCAGATCCGGCAGGGGCACGTACGAGTTGACGTCGGGAAGATTCTTTTCCAGCACGACGATCACCCCGTCGACGGGCAGTTGCTTCATGCGGTTAATCGCTGCCTGCAGGGTGTGCGTGCTGTCGTAGCCGATCTGATGGAGGGTGACGGCATAATCGTTGTCGAGCGCTGCGCTGCTGATGCCGTTGAGGATGCGGGCGTTGCCGTACGAGGTCATATTGAAAAGCACGACACCGATATTGTTGAAATGCCCGTGCTTCAGCGCACGTGCCGCGTAATTCGGCCGGTAGCCGAGCTTCTGCATCGCGTCTTCGACACGTCGGTATGTAGCCGGTTTCACCGCGCTGCTGTGGTTGGCCACACGTGAGACGGTTTGCGGGGAAACCCCTGCTTCACGGGCGACATCCTGCATTGACACTACCCGGTTGGTTGGCATGGCTTAGCCTCTTATATCGTTGTTCGTTGGTCATATTGCACTTATATTGGTGACGATACCATGATTAGGGCATATTGCGTAACTGCGTCTCTCAAAAGCCGTGAATCCTATCAAGAGACGGAATGATTGATAAATGGGTATATCGACACGACTGGTGTTTTACTTTTGAGAATAAATGCTATAATGGTAACGTAAACATTTTCCATTGGCGGGTGAGGTTGGCTCGTCGCTGAGATTTCTTCGAAGGAGAAGATGCAAAATGAGTGCAGCAGAGGTTTCTGCCGGGCCAAGCCCCAAGGTGGACTCGGTGTCGGTTAACAAGCATCGTGTGGATTGGCGTGGTTGGAAGTTTTTGTGGCCGTTTGTGGTGGTGTTCCTGTTCGTGTTCATCGTGCCGATCGTTTATGCGATCTACCTGTCGTTCTTCCAGACGAGGATGATCGGCGGCACGGTGTTCGTGGGGTTCCAGAACTACATGAGGCTGTTCCATGACGGGCAGTTCTGGGGTTCGGTGTGGCGGGTGACGCTGTTCACACTGGTGCAGGTGCCGATCATGCTGGCCCTGTCGGCATTGCTGGCCCTGGCGCTGGATTCGATGCGCCTGCACGGCACGCGGTTCTTCCGCATCTCGACGTTCCTGCCGTACGCGGTGCCCGCGGTGGTCTCCACTTTGATCTGGGGATTCATGTATGGCGCGAAGTACGGCCTGGTCGGCTCGTTCAACACGTGGATGGGCACGCATCTGGACGTCCTGCAGCCGAGCGTTCTGCTCGCATCGATCGGCAACATCGTCACCTGGGAGTTCACGGGCTACAACATGCTGATCTTCTATTCGTCGCTTTCCACGATCCCGCATTCGCTTTACGAGGCGGCGGCGATCGACGGCGCGAGCGAGTGGCAGATCGTCAAGAAAATCAAGATGCCCGAATTGAAGGGCTCGCTGGCGATCACGGTGATCTTCAGCATCATCGGCAGCTTCCAGCTGTTCAACGAGCCGAGCATCATGCAGAACATGGTGCCGGGCAACGCGATCACCACGTACTACACGCCCAACATGTACGCGTACAACCTGAGCTTCACGGGCGGCCAGTCGAACTATGCGGCCGCTCTGGCGATCGTGATGGCCGTGATCACCATGGCGGTGGCCTACGCGGTGCAATTGAACAGCATGAAGGAGCAGATGAAATGAGCGGGACGACCATGCAAACCAAGACAACGTCCGGACCCGACCGTCTTTCTGCGTCCGAGCTGAAAGAGCAGGAGAAAGCGGCCAGAAAGGCCGAGAAGGTGCGCCAGCGCCGGGTGGCGAAGGACGAGGCTGCCGAGCGCAAACGGAGCGCGCACAGCGGGTTCAGCAACCCGGAGAACCCGCGCCGCAGCTGGCCGCTGACGATCGTGGTGGCGGTGTTCGCCGCGTACTGCCTGTTCCCGTTCGTCTACCTGCTGGTCAACGCCACCAAGACGCAGGCCGACTTCACCTCGACGTTCGGCCTCGGCTTCGGCCATACCTTCGCCCTGTGGGACAACCTCAGGGAGGTGTTCACCTACCAGGACGGCATCTTCGGCCGCTGGCTGCTGAACACGCTGCTCTACGTGGTGGTGGGCGCCGGCGGCGCCACCCTGCTGGCGATCATGGGCGGCTACGCGCTGGCCAAGTTCCGCTTCCCCGGCCGGAAGGCCGTGTTCGCGGTGGTCATCGGCGCGATCAGCGTGCCGGGCATCGCCCTGGCCGTCCCGCAGTTCCTCCTGTTCGCCAAGCTCGGGCTGACCAACACGCCCTGGGCGATGATCCTGCCGAGCCTGATCAGCCCGTTCGGGCTGTATCTGATGTGGATCTTCAGCGAGCAGGCCGTCCCGACCGAGCTTTTGGAGGCGGCGCATGTGGACGGGGCGGGCGAGTTCCGCACCTTCTTCACCATCGCCCTGCCACTGCTGGCCCCGGGCATCGTCACCACGGCCCTGTTCACGATCGTGGCGACATGGAACAACTACTTCCTGCCGCTGATCATGCTCAAGGACGCGGACTGGTACCCGCTCACCATCGGCCTGAACCAGTGGAAGGACCAGGCCTCGACGGCCGGCGGGCAGGCCATCCAGAACCTGGTGATCACCGGGAGCCTGGTCACCATCGTCCCGCTCGTGATCGCGTTCCTGCTCCTGCAGAAGTACTGGCAGTCCGGCCTCGCCGCAGGCGCTGTCAAAGAATAAAAACGACGACAAACGAGACAATACAAGGAATATGAAGCAATGAGTACACGCAGAACATATCGTTGGCCGCAGCCTCTTGACGGCCAAAGGCAAAGGCTCTGGTACGGAGGTGATTACAATCCCGACCAATGGCCGGAGGAGATTTGGGACGACGACATCCGCCTGATGTGCAAAGCCAAGGTCAACATCGTCTCACTTGGCATCTTCTCCTGGGCCAAAATCGAGACCAGCGACGGTGTCTTCGACTTCAGCTGGCTCGACCGCATCGTCGACAAGCTGGGTCGCGCGGGGATTGCCGTGGATATGGCCTCCGCCACTGCCTCTCCACCGATGTGGCTGACGCAAAAGCACCCGGAAGTGCTCTGGCGCAACGATCGCGGGGACATCTGCTGGCCGGGTGCGCGCCAGCATTGGCGCCCTACCTCGCCGGTGTTCCGCGAGTACGCCCTGAGGCTTTGCTGCAAGATGGCCGAGCATTTCAAGGACAATCCCTACGTGGTCTCGTGGCATGTTAGCAACGAATATGGATGCCACAACCGCTTCGACTATTCCGATGACGCCATGCGTGCCTTCCAGGAGTGGTGCAAGGCGCGCTATGGCACCATCGACGCCGTCAACGACGCCTGGGGCACCGCGTTCTGGGCCCAACGGATGAACGATTTCAGCGAGATCATCCCGCCGCGCTATATCGGCGAAGGCAACTTCATGAACCCCGGCAAACTGCTTGATTTCAAGCGGTTCAGCTCCGATGCCTTGAAGGATTTCTTCGCCGCCGAACGCGACACTTTGGCCCAGATCACGCCTGACAAGCCGTTGACGACCAATTTCATGGTCAGCGCTGGCGGTACGACGCTTGACTATGACGCGTGGAGCGACGAGGTCGACTTCGTCTCGAACGACCACTATTTCGTTCCTGGCGAACAGCACTTGGATGAGCTGGCTTTTTCGGCTTCGTTGGTCGACGGCCTGGCCCGTAAAAAGCCGTGGTTCCTCATGGAGAATTCGACGGCCGCCGTCAATTGGCGTCCGATCAACTACCGCAAGGAACCGGGGCAGACGGTGCGTGATGCGCTGGCCCACGTGGCCATGGGTGCCGACGCGATCTGCTATTTCCAATGGCGTCAGTCTCGTGCCGGTGCCGAGAAATTCCACAGTGCCATGCTGCCTCACGCCGGTGAAAACAGCCAGATTTTCCGCGATGTCTGCGAGCTCGGCGAGGACTTGCAAAAGCTTTCCGACGCAGGTCTCGAAGGCACGGAACTGAAGAAATCCTCGGTCGCCGTCGTGTTCGATTATCAGAGTGAATGGGCCACGGAGCATAGCGCGAGTCCGACGCAGAAGGTTCGCCATTATACGGAGCCTTTGGACTGGTTCAGAGCCTTCGCCGATTTGGGAGTCACCGCCGACATCGTGCCGATGAGAGGCGATTGGGACACCTATGAGGCTGCTGTGTTGCCGTGTGTTTATCTGCTTGGCAAGGCTGATTCGCAACGTGTTCGTCGCTACGTCGAGAACGGCGGAAAGCTTTTCGTGACGTATTACACTGGAATTTCCGACGAACGTGACCACGTCTGGCTGGGTGGTTACCCCGGCTCAATTCAGGATGTCGTTGGCGTGCGCAGCGAGGAATTCACGCCGATGGGCGACGACCATCCCGGCGCTCTCGATCACTTGGATTTGAGCAACGGTGCCGTGGCCCACGATTTGGCCGATTGGATCACCTCGACGTCGTCGGATGCCAAAGTGCTGGCAACTTATAAGGCGAACCCTCGAACCGGCATGAACGGCGTGCCCGCCATCGTGGTCAACCCCTTCGGTTCGGGCAAAAGCGCCTATGTCGGCTGCAAGCTGGGGCGCGAAGGATTGCGGATTTCCTTGCCGCAGGTGCTTGACGAGATGGACGTCGAATATTCATCGGTGTCGGACGCCGGCCAGGTGCTTCGTATCGAGCGAGAAGACGAAGAAGGTCGTAATTTCGTGTTCTACTTCAACCGTGGCGACAACGACGTGAACGTCGAGTTCGACGGGGAAGCCGTGGTGTCTTCGTTGGCACAGGTTCGCGAGGCCGGCAACGCTGCTTCGGTTTCGCCGAACGGTGTGCTCATAGTGAAAGGACAATGAAAACTTCAGATAAAAAGTAGGTGTTTTGCAGGCTTTAGCAGATAACGACCAATAATTCCGGGCGTTCCCTACCGTAGCCCAATAGAAAGAAAATATAAAAAGCCTCACTTCCGATTTTGCAAACTGACGTGAAGTGAAGTATACTTAAAAATGTTATCGCAATCATTTTACGAACCGATTATCGACTATCTGCTTCTTGCTTCTAGGAGTTTGAAGGGATATCAAGATTCAAAGGATTGGTTACGTTGAACAAGTTTCCATTTGTCTTAAAGGCATTTGGGGAAGGAGAAAGAACGATGAAGTTCACTAAGCAAGTGATCGCAATGGTCGGCGCGGCTGCCATGTTGGTACCGCTGGCGGCATGCGGCGGTTCGAACGGTTCCTCTGCAGACTCGTCGAAGGGTGGCAAGACCTCGATTCTCGTATGGTCCTGGGATTCTACGCTGCCTCGTACCGTGAAAGGCTTCGAGAAAGCCAATCCGGATATCACCGTGAAGGTGACCAACGCCGGAACCAACAAGAAGGAATACACCGCACTCAACAACGCGATGTCCGCAGGCAAGGGTGCGCCTGACGCGGCCCAGATCGAATATTACGCGCTGCCTGAATACGTCATTCGCAACAATGTGACCAATCTTGCGGATATGGGCGCTTCTGGCTACAAGAGTTTCTACACTCCGGGCACCTGGAACTCAGTCAACGTCAACGGCGGCGTTTACGCGCTGCCGATGGATTCCGGCCCCATGGCCTTCTTCTACAACAAGGAAGTCTTCGACAAGGCCGGCGTCACGCAAGTGCCGACCACCTGGGACGAGTTCTATGACGCCGCAAAGAAGGTTCGCGCCACCGGAAGCTACATCACCTCCGATTCCGGCGATGCCGGCTTCTTCGACTCCATGACCTGGCAGGCGGGCGCCAAGCCGTTCGAGACCAGCAAGGATGGCAAGACCGTGACCATCAACCTGACCGGCAACGACAAGGTCAAGAAGTGGACCGATTTCGAGCAGAAGCTCATCAATGAGGACCTGATCGACACCAAGACGCCGGGCTGGTCCGACGACTGGAACAAGGGCCTGGGCGACGGCTCCATTGCCTCGCTGCTCACCGGTGCATGGATGCCTTACAACCTGCTTTCCGGCGCTCCGCAGGCGTCCGGCAAGTGGCGCGTGGCGCAGATGCCGACTTGGGAAAAGGGTGGCACTGAGAACTCTGAAAACGGCGGTTCCTCGCTCGCTCTGATGAAGACCAAGGACAGCGCCAAGGCCAAGGCCGCGTACAAGTTCATGGAATATGCCTGCCACAACAAGGAAGGCATCAAGACCCGCGTTGATGGCGGCGCCTTCCCGGCCGACAACAACACGCTTTCCTCCAGCGACTTCCTCAACATGACCTCGATGACCGACGCCAAGGGCCAGCCCAACGAGTACTTCGGCGGACAGAAGTTCAACGAGGAGCTTGCCAAGGCCGCCAAGAACGTGATCCCCGGCTACAAGTTCCTGCCGTTCGAAGTCTATGCCCGTGGCGTCTTCTCCGATGATGCTGGTGGCGCTTTCACCGACAAGAAGATCACCCTCGACAAGGGCATCGCGGCCTGGCAGAAGAACATGACCGACTATGCCAAGCAGCAGGGCTACACCGTCAAGCAGTGATTGATGTTGGGCTCGCTGCTGGCTGGCGCTGGTTGATTATCGACTGATAGCGTCGATGATTTGCCGGTAACCCAGCAATATCGATAAATGATGTTCCGTGAATCCGAATGATTGTTCGTTCGGATTCACGGAACATTTTTTATTTGGCTTCGCAAGGTGAGGATAGACTTGTCGTTGAATGAACGGTGGATTGACGACAGGGGTAGAATGAACAAGGTCCGACGGCTGTTTGCGGCGGTATGTGCCGGGCTGCTGCTTGCGGCAACGGCCGCTTGCGGGGCGCAGGACAACCGCACCGTCATTACCGTCTGGTCGTGGGAGCCCAGCATGGAGGCGGAGGCCCGCGACTTTGAAAAAGCCAATCCAGATATCCGCGTCGACATCAAATCCACCAGCGGTTACGATAACCTCAATTCCGCCATTCAGGACGGCTATAACATGCCCGACGTGGTGCAGCTCGAATACTTCGCCTTGCCGCAGTATGCGGTAAGCGGCCAGCTGCGCGACATCACCGACCAGACGCAGGGCTACGGCGACAACTACACGCCCGGCACCTGGTCGAGCGTACACACCAACGGCCGGGTCTATGGAGTGCCGATGGATTCGGGGCCGATGGCGTTCTTCTACAACGACGACGTTTTCCGTCAGGCCGGCGTCGACGCCTCGCAGATACACACGTGGAATGACTATTACGAAGCGGCCAAAAAGCTCAAGACCATAGGCGTGTATATCGCTGCCGACGCGGGGGACGCCAGCTTTTACAATGCGATGATCTGGCTCAACGGTGGACGTCCGTTCCATACCAGTGGTGACGGCAAAACCGTTACCGTCAATCTCGCCGATGACTCGGGAACGCAGAATTTCAGCGAATTCTGGCAGAAAATGATTGACGAAGGACTGATCAACACCCAGCTCAACACATGGTCGGACGGGTGGAAAAACGCGCTGGCGGTGGGCAACGTCGCCTCTGTTTTTACCGGGGCCTGGATGCCTTCGCTTTTGCTTTCCGACGTGCCGGGTAGCGCAGGGCTGTGGCGCGTCGCACCGATGCCGACGGCGGACGGCTCGCGCACCAATTCGGAGAACGGCGGGTCGGCGCTCGCTGTATTGCATCTGACTCGCAAACCGGAAGCCGCGATGCGTTTCATCCGTTACGTCTGTCTCGATCCCTCGGGCATCGCCAAGCGCGTGGACGGCGGTGCGTTTCCTGCGGACACGGCGACGCTCAACAGCCATGCCTTCCTGACCAAGACCACGATTCGTGATTCGCGGGGCATCGACGTGCCGTATTTCGGTGGTCAGCAATTCAACCGCGTGCTTTCGCGTGCTGCCGAGAATGTGTCGCTCGGTTACCAATATCTGCCCTTCGAGGTCTATGCCCGTGGCGATTTCAGGGCGACGGTGGGGCAATCGTATAAATGGGCGAACGCTGAGCGAGCGGTGCAAAAGGTGCAGGAACGAATCAATGCTGGGCAGACCAACCCGGACGGAAGTCCGCTGACGTTGCCCCAGGACCCCGGTCCCAAAATCAGTCTGATGCAGGGGATTGCGCTATGGCAGAAGGATATCAAGGAATATGGCACCAACCAGGGCTTCACGCTGCAATAGAACTCAAGCGTTGAGGCGGTAGATGATGGACATGCCTTTGAAGATGAGGTCCGGGTCGTAGACGTCGATGGCTTCGGTGTCGTCTTTGAAAACTGCGCCGAGACCGCCGGTGGCGACCACCTTGAAATCCTCGTCTATTTCGCGATGGAATTGTTTGATGGTGCGTTCGATGCCGCCGAGGAAGTTGTAATAGAGGCCGGCTTGCATGGCCGTTTTTGTGCCTTTGGCAAGGATGGAATCGGGGCGTGTGATTTCGACTTCAGGCAGCTGGGCGGTGCCGGAAACCAAGGAACTGATTGAGGTTTGCAGACCGGGGCTGATGAGGCCCGCAGTGATGGATTTGTTGCCGTCAACGTAGTTGAAGGTAGTCGCCGTCCCGAAATCCGCCACCAAAACGGGGCCGCCGTATGTGCCGTAGGCGCCTACGCAATCCGCCAGGCAATCCGCACCGAGTGATTTGGGGTCATCCATGCGGATGGAAAGGCCGGATTTCACGCCGGGGCCGACGATGATCGGGTCGATATCGAGGAATTTTACGATGCTGGAACGGAAGGAATGCATGATCTGTGGCACCACGGAGGCCACGATGACGTCATCGACATCGTCGGGGGTGTATCCGCCGGATTCGAGGAATTGGAGCAGCAGCAGGCCGTATTCGTCGCTGGTGCGGAAGGTTTTGGTGGTGATGCGCCAGGTGTCGGTGATGGAGGTGTCGGGGGAGTTGTCGTCCACCACGCCGATTTCGATGTTCGTGTTGCCGATGTCAATCGCGAGTAGCATGTTGTCCGCCTTCCAAAGATGTATCGGCATATTTTCCGGCGCTTTATAGGGGTGCCGTAACGCCTTTCGTCTTGCGTCCCATCATACGCTGCCGGTGGTGTAAATCTATCGGTATTCGTATGATTGTCAAGTGCAGACGACCCGTGAGGGCGGCTAGCGAATTTAATAATATCTATCAAAGAGGAAAGTATGTCTACCAATTCAGGTGCGTACGGCGAAAACGACGCAACCGACAACAAGACAACAGGCACCAACGAAAACGAGACTGCGACGAACGCTTCCGGCGATGCGGCAAACGCTGCTGGTGGCTCGATGAATGCTTCCGATCACAACGCGAATGCTGCGGGCGGTTCTGCAGATGCAGGTGACTCCAGTGCGAACGCGGACGCTCACAACAACTCAAGCGTCAAGGCCGAAGACAGTGCGGGCAGCACCGATGAAACGCTCAATGCACATGTCAAAGGAGCATCCGGTGGCAAGGCTGGGAACGGCAAGAAAAAAGGCTGGATCTGGGCGATTATCGCGGCGGTTGTCGTTGTGGCGCTTATTGCTGCTTTTGTGGTCATTCGCAACAATCAAAAAGCCAGTATCGCGCCTGCCCAGGTGCATACAGCCGATTCCGTGACCATTGGGCTCAAGCTCGCGCCGACTAATCTCGACATCCGTAACCAATCCGGCTCGTCACTCGACCAGGTGCTTGTTGGGAATGTCTATGAAGGGCTTGTCGCCCGCGATTCCAATAACAAAGTTGTGCCGGGACTCGCCAAAAGCTGGGAGAAGAACGCCGATGGTACGAGCTATACGTTCCATCTGAACCGTGGTATGAACTTCTCCAATGGCGACAAACTCGACGCCAGCGACGTGGCATGGTCCATCAACGAATTGATGGTCAAACATTATCATGATTCCGAATCGCTTATGAACTTCAAATCGGTGATGGCGACGGATGCCGATACCGTCAAGCTCGATTTGACCGCGCCTTATGCCAACCTCTTGTGGGAGCTTGCCTGCAGGCCGGGACTGGTGTTCGACAAGAACGCCAACTACGACATGAAGACGCAGGCGGTGGGCTCCGGGCCGTACACCGTCGCCAAGTTCGTGCCGAACGATTCCATCACTTTGAAGGCCAATCCGAAATATTGGGGCGAGCACAAGGCCGTGACCCCGACCATCGTGCTGCGCTATTTCGGCGATGACAACGCGGCCGTCAATGCCCTGAAATCCGGGGATGTCCAAGTGCTGGCGCCCGTGACGGAAAATCTTGCCGAACCCTTTGTAAAAGACAGCGAGCATTATCGCGTCGCGGCCGGTGACGACACCGACAAGTATGTGCTTGCCATGAATTCCAAGGGTGCCAAGACCTCGGACGTGCGCGTGCGCCAAGCCATCCGCTATGCTATCGATCACAAACAGCTCATCGCCTCGCGCGGTGGGGCGGACAAGCCGTTGGGTGGTCCGATTCCTTCACTTGACCCGGGTTATCAGGATCTGACCGGGCTTTACCCGCACAACGTTGACAAGGCCAAGGCACTGATGAAGGAGGCCGGCTATACGCCCGATCATCCGCTCGAGCTGCGGCTGACCTACGCCAACACCTACGGCACAGAGCTCGGTGACCAACTGCGCAGTCAGCTCAAGCCCATTGACATCGATTTGAAAGTCAACGTGGTCGAGTTTTCCACGTGGCTGCAGGATGTGCTCAAAAACAAGGATTATGATTTATCGATGGTCGACCACAACGAAAGCCACGACTTTTCACAGTGGACCCAAGACACGTACTACTACAACTACAGCAACCAGAAGGTCAAGGACTACTACAACCAGGCGATGGCCGCTTCCAGCGACTCCCAGCGTGACGCGTTGCTGGCCAAGGCCGCACGGGTCGTCAGCGAGGACGCGCCTGCCGATTGGCTGTTCAACTATCGCATCACCACGGCGATGAAGAACGGCGTGACAGGCTTCCCGCTCAATCTTAATCAGACGCTGCTGCCGCTCTATAACGTGAGATATATGACGCCGGTTAAGTAACGGCTGCGTTAGAGGCGTGCGACTCAGGATTGAAGATGAGGATGCGATGAAAATCAAGAAAAAGCGCGCGGATTCCTGATTTTGCTCGCATCTTCGGCAATAAGTTTTGATAGGGAAGGTGGCATATGCGATTCGTCATTCGACGGTTCCTGCTGTTTGTGGCGGCGCTGCTTGCCATTTCGGTGGTGATTTTCGCGGCGCTGCGCATTCTGCCCGGCGACGTGGCCAGCGTGATGGCCGGGCTCAATGCGCCTCCGGAACGTGTGGAGCAGTTGCGCTCGCAGATGGGGCTCGACAGGCCGCTGATTGTGCAGTATTTCACCTGGATGGGCGGTTTGTTGCGCGGCAACTTCGGCACCTCGCTTCTGACCGGCCGTTCCATCAGCTCGACCGTTGCCATGCGTGCCTCGGTCACGTTTCCGCTGATTGTGCTGGGACTTGTCGTGGCGCTCGCCATCGGCTTGACACTTGGGGTGGTGGCCACTTTGGCCACGCGTCCGGCGGTGCGTTCCGCTTTCCACTTCGTCGCCATCGTAGGTGGCGCCATCCCGGCGCTGTGGGGAGGCCTGTTGCTGATTCTGCTGTTCGGACGCGGTACCGGATTGCTAGGCATTCTGCCCTCGCAAGGGTTCCCCGAGGCCGGTTGGGGCAGCTTCGGTTCGGCGTTGGCTTCGCTGGTATTGCCGGCATTGACAGTCGGCATCATCGATGGTGCGAGCCTGATGCGCTATACGCGCTCGGCGCTGGGCGATGTGATGAATAGCGGGTATATGGATCAGGCGATGGCCTGTGGCTATACGCGTCGTCAGGCCGCGCTCAAGGTCGGGCTGAGGCTGGCCACCCCGCAGTTGGTGAGCGTGGTCGGGCTGATGTTCGCGGGCATGATCACTGGCGTCATGGTCATCGAAAACCTCTTCGCGCTGCCCGGCATTGGAGCGGGCTTGGTCACCGACCTTGGCAACCGTGACTTGATTGCGGTACAAAGCGAACTTTTCATGCTGGCTGCTTTCTTCCTCTTCGTTGGTTTCCTCGTCGATCTGCTGCACCGTTTCCTTGACCCTCGTCTGAAGCACGCTGTACAAGGAGGTGCACAATGACGGGAAATGATACATACCGTGCGCCCGATACGAACCGAATCGGTGAGGAATCAGCGAATGCGCAGCAAGCTGTTGCCGCTTCTGTTGAAAATACTATGGCTCGATCGTCGAAACAAGGATCGGGGAATGCGAAAGATAGGCCTTCAAGCAAACTCATTATTGTATTACGTTCGATATGGCGTCGTGGCGAAGGCAAGTTCGCGTTGGCCGTGTTGGCGCTGTGGGTTGCGGTCTCGCTGATTTCGCTGGTTTGGACGCCGCAATCGCTGTGGAAAACTGACGGCTACCACGTCTGGGCCAAGCCGTCAGCTGAGCATTGGCTTGGCACCGATGGAACCGGTGCGGACGTGTTCAGCTGGCTGATGGCCGGAGCGCGAACGAATCTGTTCATCGCCGTGTTGGCGGTGGTTTTCGCGGGGGCGCTGGGCATATTGCTGATGAGCGCGATGGTTTCCCGCAATTCGGCGCTGTCGAACGTTTCGGTGGTTGCGGTCGACGCGCTGATTTCCATTCCGACTGTTCTGATTGCCTTGATTCTGGCGGTTCCGATGGGTGCTTCCGTTGCTGTCATTATCATTGCTTGCGGCATTGGCTATGGCCTCAATCTGGCACGTATAGCACGCCCGCAGGCGCTACTGGCAGCCAATTCCGACTATGTCGGCTCTGCGCTTTCTTATGGTGCTTCCGGTTTCTCGGTGATGCTGCACCATATACTGCCCAACGCGATGCCGACCATCATGGTACAGCTCTCACTCTCCGCCGGCACCGCGGTGCTCGCCGAATCGGGCCTGACCTATCTCGGCGTCGGCGTGCCGAGCGGCGTGCCGAGCTGGGGCCATTCGCTGGCCACGTCGGTCAAGTTCATCAACGTCTACCCGTTGACCGTGCTTTGGCCAGGTCTTATCGTCACGCTCGTGGTGGTGGCGCTGAACGTCTTTGGCGACGTGCTGCGCGATGCCATCGACCCCGTGACGAATCCAGAATTGCGGGAGGTGTGATGATGAGCGTTGACGTGAAACAGCTTGGCGTTTCCATTGCCGAAAAGCCGATTGTTCGTGGTGTCGATTTGCATATCGGTGACGGCGAGCGGGTCGGTCTCATCGGCTCGTCCGGTTCCGGTAAGTCTATGATTTCCAAGGCGATGCTTGGACTATTGCCGACGAATGCAACAACGGAAGGTTCCGTTATCCTTGGCGATACGCAGGTTATTGGGGCGAACGAAACCGTTCT
The DNA here is from genome assembly GCF_029395495.1 of Bifidobacterium sp. ESL0769. NCBI lineage: Bacteria > Bacillati > Actinomycetota > Actinomycetes > Bifidobacteriales > Bifidobacteriaceae > Bifidobacterium > Bifidobacterium sp. ESL0769. The sequence continues at coordinate 818,310 of NZ_CP113918.1, forward strand.
GGCAAGCCTGCGCGGGCGTTACGTCGGTGTGGTGTTCCAGAATCCAGCATCATCGCTGAATCCGGTTTTGACTGTTGGCAAACAAGTTGAACTGCCGTTGAAACTCCATTATAACTTGGACAAGGCTGACCGTCAGAAGCGTGTTTCTGCGATGTTCGAAAAAGTGGGGCTTGACGAGGCCACAGCGAAAAAATATCCCAGCGAGCTTTCCGGCGGCCAACAGCAGCGCGTCGGAATCGCCACGGCCTTGATTACCTCACCTCGCCTGATTATCGCCGACGAACCTACAACCGCGCTCGACTCCATCACTCAGCGTCAGATCGTTGATTTGCTGGTAACGCTTGTCGACAAAGCCGGCGCTTCTATGCTTTTCATTACCCATGATTTCTCCGTGCTCGCCCGTGCTACGACGCGGTGCTATGTGCTTGATAACGGTCGGATTATCGAATCGGGAACTACTGCTGATTTGTTGGGTAATCCGCAAAACGAACAGACGAAAAAACTGGTCGGTGCGGCCAGAGAGCTGACATTGCAACGAAAGCAGGATGGCGATGATTGATCAACAGATGCTGCTGACTGGCAAAGGAATCAGCCGAGTTTTCGGAAAAGGCAAGAACCGGCAGACCGCGCTGGACGATGTCAGCGTCGAAGTGCGGTCGGGGGAGTGCCTTGCGTTGATTGGCGGTTCCGGTTCGGGCAAATCGACGTTGACGCGGATTTTGTTGGGACTTGACCAGCCGACTTCGGGAACGGTGACGTTTGAAGAACAGCCTGTTGACGGTCGCAAATCCTCTGGATATGAGGCTTTGCGACGTAAATCAAGCCTCGTGTTCCAGAGCCCGTTCACCTCGCTTGACCCACGTTGGACGGTGGCAAAGTCCGTGGCGGAACCTCTGAACATTCAACGGAAACGTTCGAAAATGGACAATCTGGATATAGCTGCGAAAGTGCGTGAATCTTTGACCCTTGTTGGCCTTGATCCCGAAGAGTTCTTGAATCGTTATCCCGTCGACCTTTCCGGTGGGCAGGCGCAGCGCGTCGCCATCGCCCGCGCATTGGTCACCGATCCCAAGCTCATCGTCGCCGACGAGCCCATGAGTGCCATCGACGTGGCTGCGCGCTTGCAGATACTTGAGGCGTTCGCCTCCATCCGCAAGTCACGACCGGAGACGGCCATCATCATGATTTCGCACGATTTGGGCGTGGTGCAGCATATCGCCGACCGTATCGTCGTCCTTCACGATGGCAAGGTAGTGGAAAGCGGCAGCACCGATGACGTGCTGAACCGTCCGCAAACTGTCTATACCCGCGAACTGGTTACGGCTGCATCCCTATAAGCCAGCGACTATTCGACCACGTTAAAGCGCTCGCCGTTGCAGAAGGCGTGAATCGAGCGGGCAAGTTGGCGCGAAAGATCGCGGTAGGCGTCGTCCGCGCGCCAGGCGACATGCGGGGTGAGGATGGTGCTCGGAACCGAACGCAGCGGGTCATCTGCTGGCAGCGGTTCCTTGTCGTAGACGTCGATGGCGGCCTTGACGTCACCGCGCTTGAGCCTGTTGACCAGAGCGCCTTCCTCGATGAGCTCGGCGCGTGCTGTGTTGATGAAATAGCTACCCGGCTTGAGTCGGTCGAGGTCGGCGGCGGTGACGACTCTTTGCGTCTCGTCGTTCAGCGGCAAATGAAGGCTTATGATATCCGAATGGGCTATAAGTTCGCCGATGCCGTCAACGGGCGTTGCTCGCAGGGAGCGCGCTGTGGCGGCGTTGACGTGGGAATTCCAGACCAGTGTATGCATGCCGAAGCCGTCAGCGATGCGAGCGACGGTCTGGCCGATGCCTCCGAAACCGATAAGCCCTATCGTCTTTTCCTTAAGCGACGTGCCCTCAAGCCCGCTCCAGTTGCCTTCCCGGATGCTGCGGTCCATCGCGCCGACCGAACGTGCAAGTTCGAAAATCAGCGCGAACGTATATTCCGCAACGGTTTCATCGCCGTAATGGACAGTGTTGCAAACGCGGATACCCAGCTCGCGGGTGCGGTTGAGATCGATGAAATTGGCGACGCCGGTGCCGCCGAAGACGAAGCAGCGCACATGGGTGCCGAGTTCGTCAAGCAGTCTGCCGGTGACATGGAAGCCGATGACCACGACGATATCGGCGTCTTTGCAGCGCTCGAGGATGGTGTCGGGCTCGATGTTGAAATCCTTGTACATCCTTATGCGCGCGACGTTATGCAGCATGCGCATGCTGGTGGCGATTGGCTGGTACATGGCCTCGAACATTGAGGGGATGACCACCAGCGGCAGCTCAGTGTGTTCGGATTGCGTTTCGATATACTCCATACCCCCAAGGATAATTCCGCCTCTGGCCTATCGAAATGGGAATTACCGGTATTTGAAGAATACTGAAGGTTTGGTATCGTCGCGCGTTGTGTCGCTGTTCAATGGCGCGTTTTATCCATCAAAGGAAAACAGCTTTTCGACGGTGGTGTCGAAGACGTGGGCAATGTCGAGAGCCAGTTTGAGCGAAGGGTTATAAGCCCCTGCCTCCAGCCGGATGATGGTCTCGCGTCGCACTCCGACGAGCGCGGCAAGCTCGGATTGGGTTATGCCGGCTTTTTGCCGGACCTGTTTGAGTGTGGTGTTAAGCTTCGTCATTGACGTCTGTTTCCGAACGAGTCATATCACGATGTTCAAAGTAAAGGTAGCAGCCCAGTTGCAATGTCGGCATTAACGAGGCGATGAACAACAGAAGATAGACGGTGAAGCGCAGCTGATTATCTAGACAATATTGGTTGATCAAGGCAACGCAGATAAGCACGCAAAACAGGATAAAAATGGCTGTGGTATTGGCTTGATTCTCATGAGTCAGAGCGCTTTCGTCGCGTAATCCTGTTTCCGAAGCATTGTCCAAATTGCCATTCGAGCCCATCGAAAAAATTCCGTTCGGTCCGTGTGAGATGAATTTATTGAGGGCGGTATCGATTCCTGCCGAAATAGTGAAAGCAACTAGACTCAGAAGATGCAGCCATAGCCAAGTGACTGGAAGAAACGCGCCGGGAAGCGAGACGAGCGTGGCGATAAGCATACAGGAGAACTGCACCTCTCTTATCTGGTTCAACGACCAGTTGCGAGGGTTGAAACGATGTGAGAAGACTGGCATCTTTGATTCCTTTCAACGGCTATTTCTTGACAATAAGTACAAAGTAGGTGATGTATTTATCACTATGTTGCAAATATATCACATTTATTAAATGGATTATGGATTTTCAAGAGTTGTTTTAGGTTGACAGATATTACATTATTTTGTATGCTATATCGTATAGCAATAGTGAGCTGATGGGTGCGGTGAAGGAGATTGTTATGTCGATGGTGCAGATGAATGTTCGTATCGATTCTGACGTGAAGGATGATGTCGACGAGATACTCAAGCGCAAGGGGAAGAACCCAAGTTCCGTGGTGCGTGAACTGTGGGACTTCATCAGGGATTCTGGCGATACTCCGGATTTGCGGACTAAAGCTGAAAAGGCTAATAAAGAAGCCGAAAAGCAACGCAGGCTTAAGGCGATAGAGGATGGTGCGACTTTATGGTCTCGAACGTTGAAAGAAGCTGGTTTGTCTGATGACGGCCAGCATCCTTGGGCGAATATGTCGTATAAGGAAATGCGTGACGCTGCCTATGAAGATGTAGTCGATGAATATGCACATAAATGAGAGGTGAAGACAATGATTGAAGAAAAACGAGTGGTTTTCGACACGAATGTGTTGCTGGATTACCTTCTTGGCTGGCGTTCTGGTAACGCGAACGCTATACAACTTCTACGTGTCTGTTTGGATTCGGACGTGATTAAACTCCTTTGCATATCCTTGTCTTTAAAAGATGTTGACTACATTTCGAGGTCATCGTTTAAAAAACAATTTGCAAACAGTGAATCTGTAGTTGTGCAGGCTACGGTCTCCAATATGGCTCCTAAGTTCGGTTGGCATTGTGTTGATGATTTATTGAAAATAATTGCGATGGTGGTTGCAGTCGACCAAGTGACTTGCAAGAATGCTCTCAAGCTATGGGAGGTTCATCCTGATTATGAGGACGACCTCATTATCGCCGCGTCACGCCAGGCCAACGCCGACATGGTGGTGACGGGCGACCAGGATTTGATCAAGCATTTTCCGGATCTATGCGTTAGCGTCGAGGACGCGCTGAAACAGATTGAAGAAGACTGATCGTCTGAAGTTCGAGCTGAGTGAATTCGCGTTTGGCGATTGTGCGGCGCAATCTTTGTAGAGTTGGTTTTAGGATTCGATAAATCGTTCGGATTCCTACAGTGACGGGAGTCGATATGGCAGGCAAGGCATTGATTATCGTGGACGTGCAGCCCACGTTCTGCGAAGGCGGGGAGCTCGGGGTCGAAGGCGGCACGGCTGTGGCCGATCGCATCGCCGAGTATGTGAAGGCGCATGGCGATGAGTACGCCTACATCGTCACCACGCAGGACTGGCATATCGAGCCGGGTTCACATTTCTCGGACCATCCTGATTTCGTGGATTCATGGCCGAAGCACGGTGTTGCGGGCACCCCGAACGCCGAGTTGATGCCGCGGATTGCAACGTTGAACCTCAAACATCATTTCAAGAAGGGCCAGTATGCTTCGGCGTATTCCGGCTTCGAAGGTATCGAAGACAATACCGACTGTGTGCAGACCCGCGAGGAATTTGCCCAGATGCAGAAGGACGGCAAGACCTTGGCTCAAGGGCTGAAAGATGCCAGCGTCGACCATGTCGATGTGGTTGGTCTGGCCGAATCGCACTGCGTCAAGGAGACCGCGCTTGATGCCAAGAAGCTTGGATATTCCGTCACCGTTTTTGAAGATATGACCGAACCGGTCAGTGAGGATCAGGGTGTGAGCGCTCGCAAGCAGATGAGCGAAGCTGGCGTCGAATTGAAGAACGGGTTGGGTGACTGATGCCTGCATTGACCTCTTCCTCGTCATTGGCCCAGACTGAGCCTGTATCGTCTGGGTCGTCCAGCGGTGCGCTGGCAGCCCTGAAACAGTACTTCGGCTACGATTCGTTCCGCGAGGGACAGGAGGATCTGGTCAATGCCATTCTCGCAGGCCATGACGTGTTGGGAGTAATGCCGACCGGTGCCGGCAAATCCATCTGCTATCAGGTGCCGGCCACCATGCTGCCGGGGCTGACCATTGTCATCTCTCCGTTGATTTCGCTGATGCGTGATCAGGTAGATGCCTTGAATGATGCGGGTATCAAGGCTGCGTTCATCAACACCACGCAGGAAAGCGACGAGCAATCCATGGTGTTTGCCCAAGCTCGGCAAGGCGACGTGAAAATGCTGTACGTCGCTCCCGAACGCTTGGAAACCGAGCGGTTCCGCAACTTCGCTGCACAGGTCGAGATTTCGCTGATTACGGTGGATGAGGCACACTGTGTTTCTCAATGGGGGCAGGATTTCCGCTCGTCGTATCTGGGAATCGGCGAGTTCATCGACAGCTTGCCGGTTCGACCGACCGTCGCAGCGTTCACGGCGACCGCGACCGAAAAAGTACGTCGTGATATCGTCCGGTTGTTGCGTCTCAAAAACCCTAAAGTTACGGTTACGGGCTTCGACCGGCCGAATCTGTATTTCGACATCATCAATATGCCGACGAAACGCAAGAACGTGTGGATTACGGATTACGCGGCCAAACATTCCGACGAATCCGGCATCGTCTACTGTGCCACCCGAAAGGAGACCGAGGCGCTCGCGGACGAGTTGAACCGGCATGGTATCGGTGCCGCAGCCTACCACGGCGGGATGTCCGCCGAGGCTCGCGACAAGGCGCAACGTGATTTCGTCACTGACCAGGTGCCGGTGGTCGTGGCCACCAACGCCTTCGGCATGGGCATCGATAAGTCTAATGTCCGTTACGTCATTCATCACAACATGCCGGAAAGTATCGAAGCATACTATCAAGAGGCCGGTCGAGCAGGACGAGACGGTGAACCGGGACGTTGCACATTGCTCTGGAACGAATCGGACATCGTCACCCGTCGCAGGCTTTTGGATATGGACTCCGACAACGACCGAATGAGCCCGGAAGAGCAGGAAGTCGTTCGTCAAAGTCATCGGCGTCTGCTGAACGCGATGATTGGCTACTGCCGCACTACCGAGTGTCTGCATCGCTATATCATGCGGTATTTCGCCGATCCTAATGGCGTTGGTTCGGCAGAAAATGGCCAAGAACAAGATGAGCCGACAGATGGTGAAGTCCATAAATGCGGCAACTGCGCCAATTGCGAAAGTACCTTCGAGACCATCGATGTTTCCGACGTGGCTCGTGCCGTGAGCCGTTGTGTTCACGACATCAATCAAAGCTTCGGCATGGGCAAAATCGTCTCTGTACTGCGCGGCTCAAAAGCACAGGACTTGATCAATCGGCATCTCGACCGTGTGCCGAGTTACGGTGCGCTTCACGATGTGCCAGATGCGCGTATTCGTGATGTCATCAACCAAATGGCGACCGACGGCTATCTCTTCGTTTCCGAAGGCAGACTGCCGATTGTTCGTTTCGGTGTGCGCGCAGGGGAGACGGTAAACCCTGATTTCCATTATGAAATCAAACGTATCCAGCGCAAGAAACCGGTTGTTTCGTCCGGTGCCGCTTTCGGCTCATATGATGCTGACGCTTCAGGTGGCGATGCTGCGAGAACGAATAATGGCGCTTACGGTGATTACGAACCTACCGAAGAGGATGAAGCATTGTTCCAGAAGTTCCGCGAGTTGCGGCGTACCATCGCCCAGGAAATCGGTAAGCCGCCCTACATCGTCTTCTCCGACAAGACCCTGCGAGACATGGCTCGTATCAAGCCGGTGACTGATGCCCAATTCCTCGCCGTCAACGGTGTAGGTGAAAACAAGCTGCATCTCTACGGCCCTCGTTTCATGGACGTGGTGCGTGCTCAGTAGCAAGCGGAAGCAAATGACCGAAACAGTAAACGAACCCATCCATTAAGAGTCAGCAAGGGCTATCAAGCCAAGGGAAATGAGTAGCAATGGGCAACCATTCTGAAACAGAGGATATCGCGGGCACGCAAGACGATGCCATCGATTTGGCAAGCCTCGAACGTGACGAGTACGGCTTTCCTGGCCCCATGCGGGATAGCTTGGTCGAGTCGATTCTTGAGGGACGCAAAACGAGAACGACCTCATTGCTTGCCGAATACCAGCACGACCATGAACCATTGCCGCAGGTTGGAAAGCTGGCTGTGGTGGTTGATTCCGAAGACAAGCCGGTATGTGTGACCCGGCTGATGGAAGTCGAGGTCTGTAAAATCAGCGACATCACCGATGAACATGCCCGCGGCGAAGGCGAAGACTACGACGATGTGGCAGGCTGGCGCAAGGCGCATGAGCAGTTTTGGGAAAGTGACGAATTCCGGGAAGAAATGGGTGACCCCAACTTCAAGATCAATGACGATACTGAGGTCGTCTGTGAGCGCTTCAGCGTGGTCAAGCGACTTTGAATGGGATAATGGCCGGTCATGAGGCCGACAGAACCGAGTTCCAATTAAATAGGGAAGCGCTGCCCAAGGCTCGCGCTATGGTGGACGCCGGATTTAGTGTATAGCAGTATCCGCTGGATAGAGACTCGTAGCGTCTTTTATGAGAAGAGCAGCGAGCGAAACTGCAGCGGACGGAGTAGGAGTTCGGTTGAGTAGTGAGCCACGATTGCAGGAAGAGCCGCGTGAAGGCGTCCCTGAGGTGACCGATACGCTCGATGGATTCCGCGAGGCCTGCGACAGGTTAGCAGCAGGTAGTGGTTCACTTGCCGCCGATGCCGAACGAGCCTCAGGCTATCGTTACGGCCATGAGGACTGGCTGGTGCAATTCAAACGCACCGGTTCCGGTATTGTTCTTCTTGATCCGATAGCCCTCAACAAAGCTGGCGCAAACTGGAACGAATTTAATCGTGCGGTCGGCGATGCCACGTGGATTATCCACGATTCCCTGCAGGATTTGCCCGGCTTCACCGATCTTTGTATGAAGGTTCGCAATCTTTTCGATACTGAAATTGCCGCCAGGCTGCTTGGGCTCAAGCGTTTCGGCTTGGCAGCAGTCACCGAACATTATCTAGGTATTACATTAGCCAAGGAACATTCCGCAGCCGATTGGTCGTATCGTCCGTTACCGCGGGATTGGCGCAATTACGCGGCTCTCGACGTCGAGCTATTAATCGAACTCGAAGCGAAAATGCGCGCTGACCTCAAAAAAGCCGGCAAAATGGAATGGGCCAACGAGGAATTCAGCCATGCGTTGGCAGAGGGTACGGGCCCGCAACCCGGGCATCCGGTGCCATGGATGCGCATTTCCCATTTCACCGCACTCGGCCACGATAGGCGAGGTCAGGCCGTCGCCAAAGCCCTCTGGGAGAAACGAGACGAACTCGCCTGCGAACACGACATCGCTCCGACATTGCTTCTAAGCGACGCTGCGATCATCGAGGCCGCCCAGAAGAAGCCACACAACGCTCGCCAGTTCCGTGCCATCCGCAGCCTCAACGAGCGGGTGCGCATCCACATGGGCAATGAACAGGACAAGATGTTTGAGCGTTACGCTCCCATCCAGCGTTCCATCAAGCCAAGTGTATGGAAAGATACCATCCAACAAGCCTTGAAATTGAAGCCGAAAGACTGGCCGGAACCCCCGGCGCCTCCGCAAGAGGCCCAGGCCAACGCGCCGCGGTCGATGAAATACTGGTCTGTCCATCACCCGGACCGCTTTTCCCGGCTCAAGAAAGTACGTGCCGTCATCGCCCAGATCGCAGAGGATACGAGGACACCGCCAGACGTGGTCATCAAGCCGCAGATCATCCGCAACCTTTGCTGGCAGGATAATGCAGCAGAGCTCGATATCCCCGAATTTCTGCGCGAGCAAGGGGCGCGGCAATGGCAGATTGCCCTTGTCTCCGAGTCCGTAAGTCGCGTTATCATATGAGGGTTGCCTAAAGGCAGAAGTAGTTGGAATTATCGTCAGGAGCACTAGCGTGAAAATCAGCGTGAGGAATCTCGAGCCCACCAAGGTGAAGCTCACCGTCACCGTCGACCCGGAAGAGTTCGACCCGTATCTTGATCAGGCCCGCAAGGAAATCGCCAAGCAGATTAGCGTCCCGGGCTTCCGCAAGGGCCATGTGCCCGGCAAGATCATCGACCAGCGTGTCGGCTTCGGTGCCGTCGCCGGTGAGGCCGTCAACAGTGCCGTCCCGGAGCTCTATTCCAAGGCTCTCGAGGAGAAGAAGATTCGCCCGATGGCTCAGCCCGAGCTTGACGTCAAGGAACTGCCGACCAGCGAAAAGGACGACACCAAGGTGAAGTTCATCGCCACCGTCGAACGACGCCCTGAAATCGAGCTGCCGAAGCTCGACGGCATGACCCTTGATGTCGCCAAGACCGAAGTCACCGATGAGGACGTCGACAAACGTCTCGACAACCTTCGCCAGCGTTTTGGCACCCTCGTGGGCGTCGATCGTCCTGCCAAGAAGGGCGATTTCGCCAACATCGACCTCGACGCCCAGATTGACGGCGAGTCCGTCGATTCCCAGGAAGGCGTGAGCTACGAACTCGGCAGCGGCAAGCTGCTCGACGGCATCGACGAAGCGCTCGATGGCCTGTCCGCTGGCGAAGAGACCACTTTCGAAGGTACGCTGGAAAGCGGCGACCACGAAGGCGAGAAGGCTCAGATCAAGGTCAAGGTTAACTCCGTCAAGGCTGAAGAGTTGCCGAAGCTCGACGATGATTTCGCTCAGGAAGCCTCCGAGTTCGACACCCTTGACGAGCTCAAGGCCGACATTCGCAAGCAGTGCGAGCGTGACAGCGAAGGCCGTCAGGCCAATGAGGCGCGCGATGCGTTCCTCGATGCGCTGAAGAAGGACGTGGAGATTCCGCTGCCCGCAGGTGTTCGTAAGGATATGGTCGAGGATCGCCTGAAGCAGGTCACCGCCGATCCCGAGAAGGCCACCGACGAGCAGAAGAAGGAAGCCGAAGAGGCCACCGACAAGGAGCTCAAGGACCAGATTGTGCTCGACACTTTGGCCGAACAGCTCGACGTCAAGGTCTCCCAGATGGACGTCACCAACTTCCTCGCCTCCATCGCCCAGCAGTACGGCATGGACCCGAGCGCTTTCATCAATGCTATCGTCCAGAACGGCCAGCTCGGCTCCGCTGTTCAGGAAGTCGGCCGTTCCAAGGGTTTGCTTGCCGGCATGCGTGCCGTCAAGTTCACCTGCGACGGCAAGGATCTCGACCTGACCCCGTTCCTCGGTGAGGATGAGGCCGTCGAAGATGCCGAAGAGAACGAAAGCGTCGAGGCCGCGTCCGCCGCTGCCGCCGTCGCCGACGAGCTTTCCGACAAAGACAAGGCCGAGTGAAAATCGCGGTAGCGATTAATCTCTGATTAAAATTTCTGAAAGGGAGTTCGGGGTTCGCCCCGGCTCCCTTTCTATATGTTCAATGTTTGTGTTTCGCAGTGAGTATTCGAATTCGGAATCATGTGATGCCATAGAAATTTCGCGGCTATGAGCATTTTTGTTTTTTCGGTGGCTTTCCGCTTTGTCGAATGTCAATGATGAACAAGCCGAATTGGTCATCGTATATCTCTATTTTTCGCGGGCATGGTTATATTGGTTCCAGACAATAAAGCCGGAGGTAGCGGAAACCTCTATGCAAATAAAGATTGCGGAAAGTCGGAAGTACTGGTGGAACAAGAGAACGGTAACAATGGCGGATTGAAGCGGTTGGTCTGGATCGCCGCCGCGATATTTCTGCTTGGCGGCGTTGTCGGCGTGAGCTCCGGATTGCTTGGTCTGATGCTCAGCGGTGTCGAACGCCTGATGCTGGGCTATGTCGAAAATCCGCAGGACCCGAGCCCCTATCAGGTGGCGGCATGGCGACGTATCGCGTCTATTGTCGGCGGGTCGATTTTTGCGGCGGTTGTCTGGTGGCTGCTGCGTACCAAAACCACCAAAGTGCCGTCGGTGAAGAAAGCCGTGGCGGGGGAGCGGATGCCTGCTTGGCAGACGACCGTTCACGTTTTGCTTCAGATTTTCATCGTGGGTTCCGGCTCGTCCATTGGTCGCGAGGTGGCACCGCGTGAGTTCGGCGCGATGCTGGGCCAACGCTTCTCACAACTTTTCCGATTGAATGACGAAAAAGACCGTAGGACTGTGGTCGCCGTGGCTGCAGCAGCAGGTCTCGCGGGTGTTTACAACGCCCCGCTTGCAGGTACATTTTTTGCCATTGAGATTCTGCTTTCCGATATCAGCATGGAAACCGTGACTATGGCACTCGGGACTTCGGCGGTCTCAGCCTACATTGCTTCGATGATTCGCGGGCGTGGAACCTTCTACGGCATGGCCGCTATGGGCAAATCCACGATTCCGACATTGAGTCTGACCCTGTTCGCCGTAGTTGCCGGCATCATCTGTGGTATCGGAGGCGCACTGTTCCGCAAAGGCTCGCAATGGGCCGAAGGCAACAAGCCCAAAGGTGCGGGCATCCTCTGGATGATGCCGCTGGCGGCTCTGGCGACCGGCATTGTGGCCATATGGCTTCCGCAGATCATGGGCAACGGCCGTTCTGTGGCAGAATACGCCTTTTCTGCCACTGCCCGAGAGGCCAAGGCACTCGTACCGATTCTGCTGGCGCTGCTGGTAGCCAAGGTCGTGCTGACTCTTGGTACCATCCGTTCCGGTGCTTCCGGCGGTGTGCTCCAGCCCGGTATTTCGATTGGTGCATCGTTGGGTGCGTTGCTCGGCTTTGCATGGGTCATTGTCAGCCCCGGCGATACTGTCACCGCATGTGCGCTGGTCGGCGCTTCGGCGTTACTCGCCGCCTCGCAGCAGGCGCCGTTGATGGCGATGTGCCTGGTGATGGAACTGACGGGAGCCCCGATGGCCTTCTTCGTGCCGGTCGGCGCCGGCGTGGCTGTGTCGGCGTTGGTTTCGCGCGGTTTCAACGGCTTTCTTTCTCGTTCTCAGCGCAAAAAACTGAAGGCTGTCGTATAAGTCGCGGTACTATTCATAACGGTAATAAAACGTGAATATCAAGGAGATATGGTGGCAGGATTGCTGACATCTACGCCGTCGATGGACGAAGGGGAGGATTCCGCCCCCACCATCACGGATCCGATTTTCAATAGGTTGCTGAAGGAACGCATCATCTGGCTTGGCGACGAGGTCAAGGATCAGAACGCCAACGTCATCTGCGCCCAGATGCTGATGCTCGCGGCCGAAGACCCGAAGAAGGACATCTGGCTTTACATCAACTCTCCCGGTGGCTCCATCACCGCTGGCATGGCCATCTACGACACCATGCAGCTTATCGAGCCTGACGTCGCCACCGTCGCCGTCGGCATGGCGGCCTCCATGGGCCAGTTCCTGCTCTCCAGCGGCACCAAGGGCAAGCGTTTCGCCACTTCCCACGCCCGCATCCTGATGCACCAGCCTTCCGGCGGCATCGGCGGTACCGCCACCGACGTGCGCATCAATGCCGAGCTCATCATGGACATGAAGCAGACCCTCTCGCAGCTCACGGCCGAACAGACCGGGCACACGATCGAGGAGATCTACCGAGACAACGAGTACGACCATTGGTTCACCGCGCAGCAGGCGTTGGAATACGGGTTCTTCGATAAGATCGTGACCACGCCGGGCACTATGAGCACCAAGAAGGACGGGGAGTGAACATGGCAAGTGAAGAAGCGAAGTTTGTAGCTCGTGCCGAGCGTCTCGCGGGTCCGCGTGGCGTGGCCGGTTTTGCACCCCAGAACCGTTATGTGATGCCGCAGTTCAGCGAGAAGACGCCGTACGGCATGAAGACGCAGGATGCGTATAGTCGTCTGTTCGAGGACCGCATCATCTTCATGGGCGTGCAGGTGGACGATACTTCCGCCGACGACATCATGGCCCAGCTGCTCGTGCTCGAAAGCCAGGACCCGAATCGTGACGTGATGATGTACATCAACTCGCCCGGCGGCTCCATGACCGCGATGACGGCCATCTACGACACGATGCAATACATCAAGCCTGATGTACAGACCGTCTGCCTCGGCCAGGCCGCTTCGGCCGCTGCGGTCATCCTCGCGGCTGGTACCAAGGGCAAGCGCCTGATGCTGCCGAACGCCCGCGTGCTCATCCATCAGCCGGCCATCGACCAGGGCTTTGGCAAGGCCACCGAGATCGAGATTCAGGCCAAGGAAATGCTGCGCATGCGCGAATGGCTCGAAGAGACGCTTTCCAAGCACACCGGTCAGTCGGTCGAACGTGTCCGTAAGGACATCGAGGTCGATACCTTCCTGACTGCCCAGGAGGCCAAGGATTACGGCATGGTCGACGAAGTGCTCGCCAACCGCAAGTAACCGTAGCCCTAACGGTAGCGGTAGCGGTTATGCCGCGATTTGCCGTGTAGATTTATAACAAAAACGATTCGATACCCCTTGCGCTCGCACGCGAGGGGTATCGTCGTAATCGGATGTCGTCGTAGAAGAGAACGGCGAGTGAACGGTCTGAATAAAGGCCAGGTTGAAAGCGCATGACGCGGTAAGGAGAAGGCATGGGCGACGTGGTGGATTATAACGACTCCGTCCCACACTGCGGTTTTTGCGGCAAAAGCGAACGTCAGGTGCGCAAACTGGTCACCGGCCAGGGCGCGGCGATCTGTGACGAATGCATCGCCCAATGCGTCGAGCTCATCAGGGACGACAACGACAAAGACGTCAAGATTAACGCGCTGAACCTGCCCAAACCTTCCGAAATCTACGCCTACCTCGACCAGTACGTCGTCGGACAGCCGCAGGCCAAGCGTACCCTTTCGGTGGCTGTCTACAACCATTACAAGCGTGTCAACATGGAGATGGGCGAGGGCGGTCGTGCAGCCGGAGCGGGTATGGGCAAGGCAGCTGCCACGTCGGGCGCGGCACGCAAGTCCGGTGCTGCTGGGAACGGCAAGTCGGGTTCTGCCAAGCGTTCCGGTAAAAGCTGCAGGGACCCTCTGGCTGATGTACAGGTGGCCAAATCCAACATTCTGCTGCTTGGGCCCACCGGCGTTGGCAAGACCTACTTGGCCCAGACGCTGGCGCGTGTGATGAACGTGCCGTTCGTCATCGTCGACGCCACTACGCTGACCGAGGCCGGCTACATTGGCGACGATGTGGAGAGTGTGCTGCAACGGCTTCTGCAGGCCGCCGACGGTGATGTGGATCGCGCCCAGCATGGCATCGTCTATATAGACGAGATCGACAAGATTGCGCGTAAAAGTGGTGAAAGTACCTCGCTGACCCGCGATGTGAGTGGGGAAGGCGTGCAACAGGCGCTGCTGAAGATACTCGAAGGCACCATCGCTTCGGTGCCATTGGAAGGCGAGGGCACGCGCAAGCATCGTGACCAGAACACGGTCAAGATGGACACGCGCGATATTCTCTTCATTTGTGGTGGTGCGTTCGTCGGTCTCGACAGCATCGTGCGCAAGCGGCTCGGAGCGCAGGAAAGCGGCTTCACCGCGACTTTGCACGAACATGATGAAAGCAAAGCCGATTTGCTGCGCCAGGTTGATGCCGATGATTTGGGCGATTTTGGCTTGTTGCCGGAGTTTATTGGCAGGTTGCCGGTCGTGAGTGTGCTCGACGAACTCACTGAGCAGGATTTGCGCGATATTCTCGTTCGCCCGGCGAACGCGCTGGTCAAGCAATACCGTAAACTTTTCGCCGTCGATGGGGTCAAGCTTTCGTTCACCGATGAAGCCATTGCCGCGATTGCAGCCAAGGCCATTCGGGAAGGCACCGGAGCCCGTGGGCTACGCTCCATCATCGAGAAGACGCTGGAGGAGACCATGTTCCAGCTGCCGGAGATGAATGATGTTGAGCAGGTCATCGTCGACGCTTCCGCCGTCAGCGGCGAAGGCGTGCCGAAGATGGTGGTTTCGTCGGCTTCGGCCGGCCGCTCGCCGAGACGTGGCAAGATACGTGCGTTCGACTAAGTATATGTATTACTTTGTGCAACCAATGGATGCGTCCACGCGACACGCCTATGGTTGCGTGAATCGGGCACTTACGTTATATTAGATGAGTTGTCAAAAACAAGGTTCTTGACACTGCGCACGTAGCCCAATGGATTAGAGCAGCTGACTACGGATCAGCAGGTTACAGGTTCGAATCCTGCCGTGCGCACAGATTAATCCGCGGAATCGCAAGGTTCCGTAGATTTTTTCGATTTCCTGGCAAAATCCATCCGTGACCAACTCAAGAAAGTTGTCGACCACGCTAAATCTGTAACCCAAGACTCCAATATCAAGAAGTGGAAGAGGAAGTGGGGATATAGGCCAAATTGGGGTTATAGGTCAGAATGTGTGTCTGTAATCGTCTTTGAGGTTGTTTCGTATCCCGTGTGATCTATAGCCCAATTTTCATACTGCTATGTCTACCTAGGGGTACAGTTTTCCGTTTTTCGTTGCGGCTGCAAGTCGTCGCGTCTTGTATAGGAAGTACACGAAGTACTTACCTAGAAAGGCGGAATGATGAACGTCGATGGTTATGGGAATCATAGGCAATCTGGAACGCAGCCGAAACTGGCTGTGGCTACCCAGAACCTTGTGAAGACATACGGTGATTTCAGAGCGGTGGATGGACTGAATCTCAAAGTGCCGATGGGTGGTGTCTATGGCCTGCTTGGTCCCAACGGTGCTGGGAAGTCCACCACAATGAAACTGTTGTTGGGACTCACCTCGCCGACCTCCGGTCAGATGTGGATGTTGGGGCAGCAGGTTGGCGGCAAACGCGGCGGAAACAACCGTATCCAGCCGGGGCGCATCGGCTCGATGATCGAAGGTCCGAGCTTCTATCCCGGTCTGTCCGGTTTGGATAACTGCCGGATGGTCGCGGATTATCTTGGTTTGCCGTCTTGTGCAGCGACGCAAGTCTTGGTTCAGGTCGGTCTGAAAGGCCACGAGGACAAGAAGGCGAAGGACTATTCGTTGGGTATGAAGCAACGCTTGGGCATTGCGATGGCCCTGATTTCAAGGCCGGAGCTGTTGCTGCTCGACGAACCGACGAACGGCTTGGATGCCGAGGCTGTGGTTGAGGTCCGCGAGATGATTATGAATCTGGCGGCTTCTGAAGGAGTCACCGTCATCATCAGCAGTCACATCCTTTCCGAAATTGAGAAGATGGCGCCGGTGGTCGGCATCATCGCTTCCGGTCGTCTGCTGTATCAGGGCTCTTTGGACAATCTGCGTGAACAGGGACATATCGATATCCGTGTTTCCGATCCGAAAAGCGCTGCGGATTTGCTCAGCCAAAACGGTATGGCCTATCGATTTATACCGCAGACAGGCGAGTTGCAGATTCCGGAATGTGCGGATGGCCGGATTGCCGGTTTGGTCTCGCAAATGGTCAATAGAAATATTGCGGTCTATCGCGTTGCCTCCGAACGTAAAAGTCTCGAAGAAGCGTTTCTTGAGTTGGTGGAAGGTCCGCAAAATCAGGAATCGCAAGGTGAACAGAACATTCGTGCCAATCAAGCATCGATGACGATGGAATACGGAAGCAAAACAACCCAGATGGCAGCGAATATCGGCAATATGTCAACTATGGCGAATCGGAATGTTTCTGGATTCCGGCCATATTCCAGCATTGGTTCGATGCCGGTTTCGGGAGGTGCGCGATGAGTGCCAGCGTGATGGGATTTAGCCCATACGACAATCCGTATTGCAATCAATCGGTTCCGAGGCCTCCTGTAAACACAACCAGCAAGAAAAGCGGCATACTCTTATTCATCGCAATCCGCATGGAATTACGCAAGCTTAAAGGGTCATCGTTCTGGTGGATGGCGGCGGGCATGGCATTGCTGACCTCCGCATGGTCGGGAACGGCGTTCATGAAACGAGCTGGCGGCAACCCTGCGCTTCGTACCGTTTTGCTCGCCGACAACGAACCATACACCTTCATCAGCTTGATGGCTCCGATTCTGGCCGCGCTGCTGACCAGTCGCCTGGCAGTGATGGAAACGGGAGAGCGGATGAACCTCAAATGGCTGTCATTGGGCCAATCAGAAGTGATGAGGTTCCTTGCCAAGTTCGTGATTGCGGGGCTGGCGCTCGCGACGTGCTTCATTGTTCCTTTGGTGTGGATTCCATTGGCTGCAAAGGCGAAAGGTTTCAGCTTTGCCGGAAGTTTTACGACGCTTCTGGCGGTGCCGTCACTGGTTGCATTATTCGCTTCATTGGCGGTTACGGCTGTCCAATTGCTGATTTCCATGGTCATCGGCAAGCAGGCCGTGGGTCTTGGTGTTGGCATCATTGCAGGTTTGATTGGTTCAGGACTAATCCCAATGGGCAAGCCGCAGTTTGGCTGGCTGTTTCCCGCCGGCATCAGTTCGGCCGCCGATCCTTTCGTGAGCAAGCCAATGGCAAACGGATATGCCAACGTGACGATGGTCGGCAATCCATGGATTTGCGTGGTGGCCAGCCTTGTCGCTTGTGCGGTTTGGATGGTCGTTTCGGTGTTAATGATCAAAGCGAAGGAGTCAAGGCGATGAACGGGAATGCGATAATGAACAAGCCAATGACCGTGAACGGGCCGAGGAATAACGTTCAAAATACTCTCAATGTGGCTCCTACGAGATTTACCAACGACAACCAAGTAACAAAGCATCTATCCAGACCATCCGTAACCGCGGCGCTTCATTGGGAGATTCGTAAGGCGGGAAACTTATGGTACTGGATTGCGACGGTGCTCTTTGACCTTATCGGTATGTTCAATGGGTGGAGCCAGTATGTCGACTATCGCAAGGATTTTGAAGCCCAAAGCGTGACATGGGCGGCGGTCTGGGGCCAGGCCATCCTGTTGCCGAGTATGGTGTTCATGCCGATTTTGGTCGCGGCGTTCGCCTCTCAGATTGAATCCAACGAACACGTCGGCCGCAACTGGCAGCGTCTCAACGCCAGCGGCACGGCGTCGACGGCGATTGCTGGCAAGATGCTGCATGGCTTGTTGGCCTCGCTGCTGACCGTCGCGGTTTTCGAGACCGAATTCCTTGTAGTCGGCAAGGTGATACTTGGTTTCAGCTTGCGTGAGGTCGGCCCATTCCTGCTTCGTGGCGTTCCGATGACCCTCGCGGTCTGGGCGATCATGACCTTGACCCAGGCGATCTCGGCGAAATTCGAATCTTTTGCCGGCACCATGAGTGTGGTTTTGGTGCTCACCTTGTTCGGATGCGTGCTTTCGCTTATTGTTCCGTCGTTGACGCTGGCTTATCCCTTCTCGCTGGTCACCGGCGCTTCGGCCGCCCGTGATCTTGGCAATATCGCGTTGGTCGGCTCCATCATGACGGCAACGCTGATGGCCGCGTTCTGGGTCGTTGTCGGCGGGATAATTTTCCGCAGGCTCACGCGTAAGGCCGTCTGATGAAATCCAAAGTTATACGCCAAATTCGCCATAATGGAATGGATGGCACGGATAGAACAGGAGCAACGAACAAAACGGGCGGAATGAAACGGCAGTCGATGGAAGGGAACGATATGAGTGTGGCGAAATTGACAGATCAAATGAGACAGGCTTGGGGCCGGATGAATGGTGCCCACGTCTTGGCCGTGCTCTGCGCCTTGTACGAGACCGTGATTGTGACTCGTCTGCTATTGGTTCCCAACATTGCGAATCCGACGTTGCGGTCGGCGATGACAGCTAGCGCATGGGCATTGCCGGTATTCGTCCTTATCGTCATCGTGGCGGTGATCGGGATATGGTTCTGCCGTCGTCGGCCGCTGAGTATGTTGTTGCTGGAAACGGCTTTGTTCCTGCTGGTTTCGGTACTTTACGGTTCGGCATTCAGCTATCTGTCGTTGCCATGGGCGATTGCCTTGTATTTTGCTGTGACGGGAATCGAGAGCCTGCCGTTGCGGATATGCGCGCTGGTTGCTGCTGGATTGCTGGGATCGGTCAGCGTGGCTTTGGCGACTGTCTGGCGCCAGGATGCCGGATTGACCAACTTTTTGTACCCATTCGTTCTGCTTTATGTCGTGTTTGTCGTTTCTGGGGTGATGGTGCGGAGCTATAGGGAGCGTCGCCAATCTGAGCGCGCATTGCTTAACGAGCAGGAACGTGGCGAAAAATTGACAGTCCAACGCGATAAGGCCATGAAGCAGTCGCGTATAGCAGCGGAACTCCACGACAGTGTCGGTCACGATTTGACCGCCATCATCGCCCTTTCCGAAGGCTTGGAAGGCGTGAGCGACAAGCCCGAAATGAACGATGCTATCAATATGATTAACGATTTGGCTAGGCAAGGGCTTACGGATACGAGAACCGCTGTAAAGGCGCTGCAGCCTGATAGTCATGCTAATAGTGACGAAGATGCGGGTGAGGAGAATCCTCAGGGTGCCGAACGGAATGTTGGAATTGCTGAAAATGCTCGGTTTCAAGGTTCCGAGGCCGATAAAGCCGCTGAAAAGTTTGATATTAAACGAAACGAAAATATTGGTCAGGATAACGGCAATAGGCAGAACGGCGATCTTAGCCAAGAAAGCGGCACTTATAAAGCGTTTCCCCTCGGTCGACTTCATGACTGGGATGATATCAATCCCGTTCTCGACCATTCCCGACAAATCGGCATCACTACGGTCTTGACGGAAACCGGACGTCGGCCGCAGGACCCGCAGCAGGCGGATTTGAGTTTTACAATCACTCGTGAATCCATTACCAACGCCATTCGGCATGGGCAGGGTGTCGATAGAATCGTTGTCTCCTGGGATCATGACGGGCAAGGCGGCATTGCCATTACCGTGCGGGATAATGGAAAACCAATTGATAAATCCGGCCAAAATGGAAGAGGTCTATCCGAATCTGGCAGAGAAAACGGCAAAATTGAGGCAAAGTCAGGCGAGTATGGCGACGGCACAGGATTGACGAGGCTTAAGAAAGGCATCGAACAGGTGGGCGGCACGTTTGCCGCTGGACCGGATACTGATGGTTGGACGGTGAAGGCGTACATCCCTTCGTTGATGGGTTCCGCCAACAAGCAATCGCAAGGTGGTGAACAGAGATGATTAGCGTCATGATTGTCGACGACCAGCGACCGGCCAGAATGGGATTCGCGCTGATGGTCGCGAAAGACCGCGAGCTTCGGGTGATCGGCCAAGCGGAAAACGGACAGGCGGCGATTGATATGCTTGCTTCGTTGAGCTTGGTCAATAAGCCATTGCCTGATGTAATGCTGATGGATGTGCGGATGCCGGTCATGGATGGCATAGACGCGACCGCCGCCATCAAGCAGCAGTATCCGAATATCAAGATTCTGATGCTGACCACCTATGACCAGGATGATTACGCCTTCGGAGCGTTGGGCGCAGGTGCTTCCGGTTTCCTTCTAAAAGATGTGCATACGGCCGATTTGTGTCGTGCCATTCATTCGGTCTATGAAGGCGACGCGATTCTCACACCGCGCATTACCGGCGAAGTAATCAAACGCGGGATTCCGAAGGTAAACGCCACAGCTGAACAAGGCGAGCTGCGCGAACGATTTGCGACGCTCGGCAGACGTGAACTTGAAGTCGCTTCGTTGGTAAGCGAGGGCTTGACCAATGCCGAAATCGCCGAACGTCTCAGCATCCAGCCTGATTCTGTCAAAAAGACGGTAAGCCGCATTCTCGCCAAGCTCGACGCTCGAGAACGCGTCAACATAGCCGTCCTCTGGTACAAGGCCGGCATGAATAGTCTTTGATACTTGATAATCAACGAAGTTCCATATGCTTTGACATCGATAATTCAATAATCTTGATACAGGTTTCGGAATAGTTCGAAATTCGTGAATGTGACAGTAATGAGGAGGCCAAGTCAAGTGATGGAAAGTATCGCGGAAAACAAAGATTCATAATGTTTTAATTTGGGATTATGATGGTTGGCCAGTCTGGTAATGCTACGATGAAGAAGTTGTAGCTGACAATGTTGGGGCAATGAAACAAGAAAGATTACACATGTGTGAATCGGAAAACCCTGTCGTAGGTGACGAAAAGTTGGAAGCGAAGCAGAATGCCCGCGACAAACTGCTGATGGCGTGCATGCCGTATCAGGGGCATATCAATCCGACGCTGGCTACCGTGCGTGCGCTGGTCGCCGATGGGTGGGATGTCACCTATATCTGTGACCCGCGATGGGAACAACAGGTTCGGCAATCCGGGGCGACGTTCGTGCCGTACGATTACTATTCCGCCAACCCCGGCAAGTTCGAACACACGATCCAGGCACCTGAAAAGGCCGATAATACGGTGTTGCGGATTGGCCGCGAGTCTCATTTCGATGCGTTTTTATACGAAGGTCTGTTGGTTTCCGGCAAGGCCTTGGCGGACAAGTTGGGGCTTCCGTCGATTCGTCTCTATTCGACGTTCTGCTACAACCGCGACATCCTCAACCGACTCGCCGGAGCGAGCAGAGGCTTCCACTTGACTTCGGTGCTGCGCAGCGAGAAGTTCCTACGCCTGATGTCGTCAAGCACGCGGCGCAGGGGATTGATGGAGACCAAGGATTTCGTCAGTGAGATGGTTGATAACCCGCCGACGCTGACTTACACGTATACTTCGCGTTCGTTCCAGATCGATGGAGATTCCTTCCCAGCCGAACGGTACCGGTTCATTGGCCCCTCGTTGGACGGGAGAGAAGACCAGAAGCCAAGCGCTGATTTGGCATCGGTACTGGAGCGAGCCGGAGGCAAGCCGATTATCTATGCTTCGCTAGGCACTATCTTCAATACGTTCCTGCCGTTCTATCGTGCTGTTGTCGGTGCGTTCGGCGGTAAGGATGTCACGGTTATCCTTTCTGCCGGCCATAATTTCCAGCGCGACAAACTCGGCGAGATCCCGGACAATATTCATATCTACAAATCGGTGGAACAGCTTTCCGTGTTGTGCAAGGCCTCGGTGTTTCTGACCCATGGTGGTATGAACAGCGTCAACGAAGCTCTATACTACGGAGTGCCGCTGGTGGCGGTACCGATGGCGGACGACCAGCCTGCGGTCGCCGCGAGGCTTGCGGAACTTGGCCTGGGCTTGAGCCTCGATAAGCGTTCGATTTCCGCACAATCGCTTTATGACGCCGCAACGAAAGTCATGTCCAGCAAGGATACCGCCGAACGTATCAAGGCGATGAGTCGTGACATGCACGAGGCTGGTGGCAATGCGCAACTTGTGAGAGATCTCGACAAACTACTGGCTGGCTAAACCCGACTTCGGGCAGTGATATTCAGCCCCTTGCCGCTCATTTGGCGTCCCTTCCTGCTTCAATGGCAGTATTAAAGCCTTCTCCTGCTTAGACAATAGCATCTTGGACGGAATCGTATTTGTGTTGCGTCCAGTGGGTCGGAAGCGGGATTCGGCATATGAGTCGGGAGAAATAATGACGATGGGCGAAACAGATAATACCGTAGGTGCGAACAGCGGACAGGTGGCCGGAAATGGTGACGGAGAAAATGACGACAAAGGCGTGATTGGTAGTGCGGTCAGCAATGTCGGGAATACCAGTAATCAGGTCGATTCTGCAGGAGACATTCGTTCGTGGGAGACTCACCGCAGCGGATCGGTGCTGATGCGCGGGTCGATGATTCCCGAGCAGACCCCGGACCAGGCGTTGCTTTCGTTCCAGGGCGACGACAACGAAGGCGACGACAACATCGATACAGATGGAAGCAACGGCTCGAGCGAGAACGATGTCGCATCTGAGAACGCTGGGACTGGTCAAATCGTTAACGGGAGAGCTTCTGGAACCGCCGGACGTGTGTCAAAAGCCCATGGCGGCAAGGATTGGCGGCATGGTGATCCTTGGCGCGTGCTGCGTATCCAATCTGAATTTGTGGAGGGCTTCGACGCGCTCGCGGACTTGGGGCGGGCACTGTGTGTGTTCGGCTCGGCACGGGTGAAAGAAGAGGAGCCGGAATACCATCAGGCCATGCGTATGGGCGAAATGGCCGCGCAAAACGGGATTACCGTCATCACCGGCGGCGGGCCCGGCATTATGGAGGCCGCGAACCGCGGGGCTGCCGAGGCCGGTGGAGTTTCGGTGGGGCTTGGCATCGAACTGCCTCACGAGGAAGGGCTCAATCAGTGGGTCAACCTCGGGATGAATTTCCGCTACTTCTTCGTGCGCAAGATGATGTTCGTCAAGTATTCCTCGGCGCTGATCGTCTGCCCGGGCGGGTTTGGCACGCTTGACGAGATGTTCGAGATTCTGACGCTGGTGCAGACCGGCAAGACCTCACCCAAGCCGGTGGTGCTGTTCGACACGCAGTATTGGAAGGGTCTGTTCGACTGGGTGCAGGGGCCGATGCTCGACCGCGGACTCATCTCGAAGGAAGATTTGAAAAAGGTTCAGTTCACCGATGATCCCGAGGAAGCCGTTCGGCTGGCAATCGGCGGAATGACGAAATAAGTCGCAATATCAGCGTTTCACGGCAATCAGCATGCCGGTGCCCGTCGGTGTCAGTGCCTGTTCGAAACGTTCGTCGTCCTCGACGTTGGTGAGCAATGCGCGCATGGCTTCCGCCTTGCCGTCTCTGGGGTAGGCGAGGCCCGACATATCGGTGAAGATGATGCGGCCCCCGACTTTCAGAAGGTTCGCCGCTTCGACGAAGGAAGGTACGTAGTTCGAGGCGACGCCGGAGACGACGATGAGGTCGTAGGTGCCAGCGTTCAGTCGCGGCAGGAAAACGGTCGGGGAGGTGTTGACGGCGCGAAGCGTGGTGCGGTTGTCGACAGAATCGGAAATATCGGCGAAAAGGCTGCGGATCATCGTGATGCCACGAGCTGAGGAATCCACGGCCGTCAGCTGCCCGGCGCCGCCCAGGCCTTCAACCAATTGCATTGCTTCAACGATCGAGCCCGTGCCGACGCTGATGATGGAGGTCGCGTTGAGTGTGCGGGTGATGAAACGCAGCAGATTGGCCTGTGCCGCAGAGCTTTGCGGAAGTTTGGCTTTTTCGGCGTCGGCGCGGGCCTTGCGTAGCACGTCGCTTTCGAGGCTCAGCGCATGGGTCTCCGCCATTTCCCAAACCTTGGCCATATTCGTGTATGTCGTTTTGTTCATCTTCCACCCTGCATTTGTGCTATCTACCCGCGTATTGCGGCTGCCGATTACTGGTTTTCATAATACGGCGAGCAATCACCAAAATGGCTTTTTGACACGGTTATTGAAGGATTGATTGGAAAATGGTATCACTTCTGATGATTCTTAACACGTTCGGTTAGTTTCCACATTTCTTCGCCGACATCGATGCCGCGGGGGCACTCACGGCTGCAGGCACGAACTGACTGACAGGCGGTGATGCCGTCTGCGGTGGCGATGGCATCAAGACGTTTGTTGGTGGCGTTATCACGCGAATCGTTGATGAACCGTGAAGAGGCGATGAGTGTTGCCGGGCCGATGAACGCCTCGCCGCCGGCGTAGACCGGGCAGCTGCCTTCGCATACGCCGCACGAGATGCAGTTGCTCAGCAATTCGTAATGCTTGAGTTCTTCGGGCTTTTGCAAGTATTCGAACATGTCGATTTTGCCGTCTTTGGTGGTGGCCAGCTTGCCGTCCGCCTTCAGATAGGGCTCAAGCTTTTTGATCTGGTTCATCATCTGGTCGATGTCGACGATGAGGTCCCGCAGAACCGGGAAACCGGGAAGAGGCGCGATTTCGATGACGGTAGGAGTGGGTGTGGTGTGCTGACTTTCAGAAGAGTCGTTGAGTCTGTTGGAATTGCCGAGGTTATTGGAATTGCTGGAATTACTGAGGTTGTTGGCATAGCTGGAATCGTTGGAATCAGCGGGATTGGAGCCCACATGCGAGGCATTATTGTTCTCGGAAATCGTTTTGGCATCGGTTTTGGTGTGAGTATTGTCGACTGTATTTTCCGTAGTTCCGGTCGAGCGGAATCCTTCGTTTGCTGGTGCCTTTGTATCGCCAGCCGGATTCGATTCTACTTTGACATAGTCCTCGATTTTGGCGGTGCATAGCAGTGTCGGTGTGCCATTGATGGATACGGCGTCGGAGCCACAGATGCCGTGGCCGCAGGAATAGCGGAACGCCAATGTCGGGTCGATGTTGCGTTTGATGTTGAGCAGGCAGTCGAGGACGGTCTGGCTGGGCAACGCTTCGATGCTGTAATCCTGGATGAAATGTTTGCCGCGGATGCGGCGACGTGATGGTGAGGAACCGAACGGACTGCCGCCTCGCGCCTTGCTTCCGAATGGGCTGGAAGAGTGACGGCGGGCATGTTCGCGTTCCGGTGCCGGTGTGAACCGCTGGATTCGTATGGTCACATTCATGCCGCGCATTGCATCTTCACTCATTGCCACTGCCTTCGTTGTCTGCTTTCGTCTGTCAGTCTGCCACAAACCGTGGCCTGATGTGTCACCCATTTACTATGAATCGTAGCCTATTTGTTACGAACACAATTCTGTTGTGCTGACAGTCTTTTTGAAATGTTGTTTTCCTAAATCGACTTTAATATGCGCGTGATTTCGGCGGCATGTCAACGATATGAACCGGCTGCCAAGACACTTTGCCGCTGGCGTCGGCCATGGAATGGTTGAGGAAATGTTCGTCATCGCGTTCCGGGAAATCGGTGCGGGCGAATGCCCCGCGGGATTCATGCCGTACGACCGAAGCGTCGAGCATCGCCTGTGCCAGCTCGATGAGGTTGTTGACCTCCCATATCGCCGTGAGTTCCTGGTTGAAAGCCGTGGTGTCCGAATGGGTATGCAGGGCCTTGGCGCGGGGCAGCAGTTCGTCGGTAATGGTCTGCTGGGCTTTTGAGATACTGTTGGCATCACATCTCACTGCGACTGCGCGTTCCATGGTCGTGCCAAGGTCGGCCAGCAGCTGGTAGGGGTTGTCGTTGGTGGCATCCGGCTTGTTGCTGGTTGCGTCGCTTGCGGACGATGAATCGCTTTGATCGGCACCAGGCTTGGTCGATGTTTCAACGCTGCTGATATTGTTATCGGTTTCGGCGGCGTTGTCATCCGTGGGTGAGGCCAATAAGGTTTTGACCGACTGTCGGCGCTTATCCGCAGCCAATTGTGTGGCATTCTGACTTTCGGCATCTGAAGATTGTTCGTCGATCTCGGGAATCTCCTTGACGATGCTTTGTGCCATGGATTCGCCCGCACGCGTGCCGAAGAGGCAGGCGTCGAGCAGACTGTTGCCGCCCAAACGGTTCGCGCCATGGACGCTGACACAGGAGCACTCGCCAGCCGCATAAAGCCCTCGCACGATATGGCGTTTGCCGTCTTCCCAACGATAGACTTCGCCGTCGGTGGTGATGGGGATGCCGCCCATGGTGTAATGCGCCGTGGGTTTCACCGCCACCCAATCCTTGCTCGGGTCGAGCCCTGCATAATCATGGATCGTCTCGACCACTTGGGGCAGCACTTCCTGCATGTGTGCCTTGTCGATTCCGGTCATATCCAGCCAGACGCAATCCTTGGGGCCGTTCGGGTCCTTGGGATCGGCCACGCCGCGGCCGGCGTCGACTTCGGCCATGATGGAACGGCTGACCACGTCGCGTGCCGCCAAGTCCTTGTGTTCCGGGGCATATCGTGCCATAAACGCCTCGCCGTCGGCGTTGCGAAGGATACCGCCTTCGCCTCGCGAAGCCTCGGAAAGCAGGATACCGGTGTGTGCCAGCCCGGTGGGGTGGAACTGCACGAATTCCGAATCCTCAAGCTGCAGACCGGCCTTCAGGGCCAAAGCCATGCCGTCGCCGGTCAGATCCCAGGAGTTCGAAGTCGTGTGGAATAAGCGTCCGGCGCCGCCCGTCGCCATCAGAACGTTATGGGAGGCGATGGCATGCGTTTTGCCGGTGTGGGTATCAAACGCGACCACGCCGCAGGCCTTGTCTTTGCCCTCGTCCAATACAAGATCGGTGACGTACCATTCCTCGGCGAACTGCACACCTTTGCCAATGCACTGCTGCCACAGCGCGTAAAGAATCTGATGACCGATACGGTCGGCAGCATACGCCGCCCGTTTTATTGGCGCCTTGCCGTAATCCTTGGTGTGCCCGCCAAATTTGCGCTGGGCGATATGCCCGTCATCGGTGCGTGAAAACGCCACACCGCTGCGTTCGAGGTTGACCACGGTCTGCGGGGCGTATTGTGCCAGTATCTTGACCGCGTCTTGGTCGGCCAGCCAATCGCCGCCCTTGACGGTGTCGTAATAATGCCAGTGCCAGTCGTCGTGTTCGATGTTGCCGAGGCTTGCCGCGATGCCGCCCTCAGCGGAACCGGTATGCGAACGCAAAGCCTGCAGTTTAGAGATGATCAAAAGCTTCGGGCTGCGGCCTTCCGCCTTCATTTCCTTGATCGCATCGGTTCGTAAAATCCCCAGTGCCGCCGACAATCCGGCCGCCCCCGCGCCGATAATCACCGCATCGTACATGTCTTCAACTTGCTCTGGACTCATACCCCCGATTATGGCACAAGGCCAGCAAGAGCATGTGCAGAAACGGGATTGGTTGGCTCTTCCCTTATGGGTGGGGCACTCGTACCATGGGAGTATGAGCGGAACATTCAATGCGCGTGTCTACGATGTCGTCAAGAAGATTCCTGAGGGCAAGGTGGCCACGTACGGCCAGGTGGCGGCGCTCGCGGGCAACCCGCGCAACGCGAGGTTTGTGGGTTATGCGTTGCATTCCAATCCCGAACCGGGTGTGATTCCGTGCCATCGCGTTGTTTTCCGCGACGGATCGCTGGCACCGGGCTTCGCGTTCGGCGGACCTGACCGTCAGCGGGCGTTGCTTGAGGATGAGGGTGTGTCATTTCTGCCTCCTGCACCCAGGCATGAGAACGCTGGTGAAGAGGGATGGATCGTCGATATGAAGCGTTGCCAGTGGCAGTGCTGAGACCGCTTTGATGATGGTATGGTTCGATTTCATCTATCTTCCTCGAATTCACGGGATTGATGTCATTGACGATTGAATTTGTACCCGTTGTTACGGTTTAGTGTGATGGTGGATTCTTTCGATGTGTTTCATCGAATAAGATGATGAAGGAATTTTTCATATGTTTGAACTTGGGTTGCAGATAAGTTATGGGTTATCTGCTTTTCTGCGATTGTTGATGACAATTTGAACTGTGCCAGATTTCAGCGCAATCAGACCACGCAGTTCCATTTCTCCGAGCTCGCTCTCCAGCTTGCTGATGCTCCATGAAGTGGCTTCTTGCGTGGTCGTATTTGCAGGGTTTTGCATAGATGATTGGCGTTTGCCTGTGGGCCGAGGCGTATTGAGCATCGTCAGAATGGCTTCATGGGTGGCTGCATTGCCTTGCCGCCTGCAACGGCGTATGGCAGTCAGCACCTCCTGCTGCACAACGGTGGGTTTGGTCTTGGACGCTGGCGACTGCGAAATGTGCTGGCCGGATGAGCTTTGTCCCATTGCCGCGTTTCCCTGACCAGACCGCGAAGTCTCGGTGCTGCTTGGCAAAGGGACTTGCAAAGCGGCACCTGTCCGGTTGGTGTTTGAATCATCAGGTTGCCGTTGCGGTTGATCAATGAATCCATGGTTTTCCTTTCTGGTGCTGGTAGATAGGCGAGATATTGGCTTTGCCGCTTGGTTTTCGTCCGTTTCGTTGTTGGTGGGAGTTATCGTAGGTTCGTCAATGTGCAGCACTTTTGGCGCATGTCCTTGATGACAGATTTCGTTAACGGAATTGACCGAAGTGAGGATGATCGCTCGATGATCGCGAATGAGCCAATTGCAGCCGGTGTTGCCCGGAACGTTGATATTGCCGGGAGCGGCGTAGACCTCGCGACCCAGTTCCGCCGCCCAATTGGCCGTATTCAGTGCTCCCGAGCGGCTTCTTGCCTGGGCCACGACCACGGTGGAAGCCAAAGCAGCGATGATGCGGTTGCGAAGAAGGAACCGCCGAGCTTCGGGGATGGTGTTCGGGCATAGCTCGCTGATGAGCGCCCCGCCATAGGTTTTGATACGGTCGAATAGGGGCGTGTTGCGTTCCGGGCCGATATGATTGAGTCCTCCGGCGAAGACAGCCACGGTTCGTCCGCTTTCGTTTTCTCCGAGGCCGCTCATGGCGTCCAAGGCGCCCCAATGGGCTGCGGCATCGATGCCGAACGCGCCTCCTGAAACCACTAAATGCCCTTGTTCCGCAGCCTTTTTCGCGACGGTTCTAGCGACGTATCGACCGTAATCGTCCGCTCCGCGTGAGCCTACGACGGCCAACGGTTGTGGGCAACTCACCAAAGCCGCAGGATTGCCGATGCCCCAAAGACACAGTGGCGAGGCCCAATCTTTTCTGATGGAAAGGTCGTCGAGTTGGGCGGGCCAATATGGGCTCGTTGGTCCGATGATCCACTGTGACCCGTTTACCGTGAAAAAGTCTTTGAGTGCGGTTTTATCGCTCGAAGGTAGCTGATGCAGCCGTTCCCGCCAGCGTTCCAGACCGTGGTGGAACGAGCCCATGCCTCGTGCGTTGACTTTTCGGCCCCATTTTGCCGTTCCCGTGGCGAAAACCTCGTCAAGTCTGTTGCGGTTGCGGGTGCCGTCCTTCTCGTCGGCGATCAGGCTTAGGGCGGTGATGGCATCGCCGGCCCCTTTGATGGTGGCGAACAGCAGGGCATCGGCGCTGTCGATACAGAAAGTGAGAATGGCCCGGGCCAATGTGTCCTCATCGATGGATGGCGGTGGGGTTGTGGAGGGAATGGCAGTGCTGTCGCTCATCATGACTCCTTTGTTCGCAAGGCGATGCCTTGCATCATTTCTTCATGTCCCGGCGTCGTCTTGCCGCCTAGGTCGGCAAGTGTCCATGCCAGGCGCAACGCCCGATCCGCTCCGCGCAAGCTCAGTCGTTCGTTTTCCAGCGCTTCGTCGATGAGGGTGAGCGCGGCTTTCGGAGTGTTTGCACGAAGCCATGTGCCCGATGCCTGTGCGTTGCAGGTCCAGTGATAGGCTGTGAAACGCTCCTGTGCGGTGTGCCGAGCCTCGGTGACTTTG
Organism: Bifidobacterium sp. ESL0769; assembly: GCF_029395495.1. Taxonomy (NCBI): domain Bacteria; kingdom Bacillati; phylum Actinomycetota; class Actinomycetes; order Bifidobacteriales; family Bifidobacteriaceae; genus Bifidobacterium; species Bifidobacterium sp. ESL0769. The sequence continues at coordinate 848,325 of NZ_CP113918.1, forward strand.
TGCCGCATCTGCTCACTGGTGGTCTGCGGCTGGGAGTCTTGCGTCATGAGATGCTCCACCGGCGGCACTTCCACCTGAATATCGATGCGATCCAGAATAGGGCCGGAAAGCCTTGAGAAATAGCGAATACGATCCTTTTCCTTGCAAGTGCAACGGGAACCGTCTCCATATCCGTAGCCGCAAGGGCAAGGGTTGGCGGCCATGATGAGCTGGAAATTGGCGGGGTAGTAGGTCGTTCCTTTGGAACGTGAAAGTGCCACATAGCCTGATTCCAACGGTTCGCGCAAGGTTTGCAGCGAACGTGGTGAGAATTCCGGTGCTTCATCCATGAATAGCACCCCGCGATGAGCGCGCGTGATGGCTCCCGGAGTGGCGATACCCGATCCGCCGCCGACCAGCGATGCTGTGGAGGCCGTGTGATGTGGCGCTTCGAACGGCGGCACATCGCTGATGCCGTAATTTGGCAAGGTTCCGCACAATGAACGGATTGAGGCGACCTCAAGTTGTTCCTGCTCGTTCAACGGACACATAATGCCGGGCACGCGCGAAGCGAGCATAGTCTTTCCTGAGCCCGGAGGCCCTGTCATCAGCAGGTGATGACCGCCGGCTGCTGCTACTTGAAGCGCCCATTTTGTGCGTTCCTGTCCGATGACTTCGGCCATGTCGCCGACCGGCGGGGCAAGGTTCGCCTCGTCGTCGTTGGATGTCTGGTCGGTGGGAATTCGAGTTTCGTTGATATGGTATTTCGCCTCGCCGCCCATCAGCTCGATGAGCTCGCCCAGATGACGGATGCCGATGACGTTAAGCCCTTCGACGAGTTCGGCTTCCTCGACGTTGCGCTCAGGTACGATGATCTGGTCTATGCCGTGTTCGCGGGCGTAAAGTGCAATCGGAAGCACGCCGGTGACCGGCAGTACCGAGCCGTCGAGATTGAGCTCGCCGAGCACAACCGTGTCGGCCAAGCAATCGTGGGGAATGACACCGGCCGCGCTGAGCACGGAAACGGCGATGGCCAAGTCGTGCGACGAGCCACGTTTGGGCAGGGAAGCAGGGGAGAGGTTGACCGTTACCCGTGTCTCGGGCCAGCTGAAGCCACTGGCTTGGCAGGCGGATTTCACCCGTTCGCGTGCCTCGCTCAGCGAGGTGTCCGGCAGGCCGATGATGGAGAAATATGGCAGTCCCGGCGAGATGAAGGCCTGCATCTGGATGGCATTGGCCTTGAGCCCTACCAATCCAACTGACATCGCTGTCCCGATGGCCATCAGAACGCCCCCGGTATGTGCTGGACCCGTGGCCGGTTGCCTTCCATCAGAATCGACATGGCATCGAAACGAATTCCGGTTCGTCGTATGGATTTACCGGGGCCGGCAAGCCAAAGTGCGCCGGCGTGATGAAGATTGGCCTGTTTATGTGGGGTAATGGCTTCCTGTGGGCTGCCATAGCGCTGTGTTCGTCGTGTTTTCACCTCGACGAACACCACGATGTGCTCCGGGGTCATCATGATGATATCGAGCTCGCCGAAACGGGTGCTCCAGTTTCTGGCCAAAACGTGCCAACCGAGCTGGGCGAGCCACGCCGCGGCGTATTGTTCGCCGATTTTGCCGAGTTGCTTGGCTGAAAGATCGGGCATGGCCAGTTCTTCCTCAAGCTCTGCCAGCAGACCAACTGAAGTGGTGTCGTTGAGGTCGGTGTCGTTCAAGACGATGTCATCGTCGATGTCGGTTCCGCCGCCGAAACAGGTGGTCGTCCGGCGTTGTTGTACTGCTGAAATTTGTGTGTTCATGTATTTCAGTGTTGCATGGTTCGCGCTTTTACCGTGTTAAAAACCGGTGCTGTGGTCGGATGATTGCCCTTTTCGTTTTTTACGGCGTTTCTCGGGATAACTCTGTTTTACTGTAATGCAATTGTGGTTAACGCTGTGGATGGTTTCTGGGGTATGTGCGTAAATGGTGGTATGGGCGGTGGAGAATTTCGTCGGTAATGACGTTAGTGGCGGAGAACCCTGTGGGCGAAATCGAAAGCATCCACAAATTCATCCACATCCAGAAATTATTGGTTGTCTGTAATCAGGACGTTGATACTGATTTATGTAATGCAAGATTTAATATGTTCCGTTATGAATCTAATAATTGCCGAGAATTGGTATAAAAAATATCCCCGTAATTTAGCCAAGGTCAAAAGCAGCCAACTTACAGGGATACTATGTGGATTTTATGCGGGTATCGTACGGTAAATCCTGGTATCAAACCGAAATCACAGCGCGAAAACCGTCACTGAAATGCGAAAGCGAACGCTCAGCCAACCAATCCGGTCAGCTCACCGAGATTGAGCTCGAAGCTCACGCCGCGCTCTTCGAAATCGGGCTGGTTGCGCGTGGATTCCATGGCGTGACGCACAAATTCGCCGGCTACCTGAGCCGATTCGCCGAGCGTCTTGCCGGCCATCACCGCGCCGCACAGCGCCGAAGCGAAGGCATCGCCGGTGCCGTGAATCATGTAGGGAAGCTTGTCGTGTGCCAGCTCGACGCGTGCCGAAGCCCCGGCGCTCGCACTGCCCACAAAGTTGCGCAGCTTGCCATCGCCGCGGTCGATGCCCTTCAATACGACGTTCTTCGCGCCCATGTCAAGCAACGCGCCAACCCAATCGGTTGCTTCGTCATCGCTCAGGTTCTGCCCGGGGTAGTCGCGTCCGGTGAGGATACTGGCCTCCGTGAGGTTCGGCATCAACACGTCAGCGCCGCCCACAAGCGTTTTGACCGCGTCGCACATTTCCTGCGAATAAGTGGGATACATTTGCCCGCCGTCGCCCATCACGGGGTCGACCAGCCGCAGCGCCTTGGGGTATTCGCGGTACATGCGCTTGATGATGTCCACCTGCTCGGCCGAACCGAGGAAGCCAGAATAGATGCCGTCAAGCTGGACATTCACTTTCTGCCACGCGTCAAGATAGCCCGAAAGCATATCCGTGGTGTCGTGGAAGGTATAGACCGGGAACTTGGTGTGTGCGGAAAACAGGGCCGTCGGCACTGGGCACACGTCGCAGCCGCAAGCCGAAAGAATCGGAATCGCAGCGGTCAGCGAGCATTTGCCGTAGCCGCACATGTCGTGCACTGCCGCAACGCGGGGGATATATTTGGGGTCGCGCTCATAGAGCGTCGTATCTTCTTGCATTTCATGACCTTTCAGAAAGTCTATGAATAATATCGGCGTCCGTCGCCGGGCGGGAATGCCCGGTGCGTCGCTGGTAACGACTGTAGCCTTGTTACCGACAGACACGCCCCGTTTCGTCCGCAAAGTGACGCTGGGGTCTGGTACTTGATGGTGAAGGGGTTGTTTGGATTGGGGAGTGGGTATCGTTATAATCCCTTGTCCTGATTGGGATTATCGCCAGTTTCGAAATAGGTCAAAAATAATATTGAAAATTGTATCCGGGAATATTTATATTTTTATGGTTATCTCATTGCCGCAAAATACTGGAATTTCAACGGTTTTCAAGCCGTTATAGATTACCGGGATAGCGTCGCGCTTGCCGCGTGGGTTTCCTCGGTTTACGCTCAAAACGGGAAATACCACATTGGGCATTCATGTATATAAAGGAGCCGGACATGACCGACGAGACCACACCGAAGAAGTACCATTTCGAGACCCTGCAGCTGCACGTGGGGCAGGAGGAAGCCGACCCCGCCACCGACGCTCGCGCCGTACCGATTTACGCCACCACCAGCTACGTCTTCCATGACTTCGACCACGCCGAGGCGCGTTTCGCCCTGCAGGACCCGGGCAATATCTACGGCCGTCTCACCAACTCCACCGAAGACGTGTTCGAACGGCGCATGGCCGCACTCGAAGGCGGCACCGCGGCGCTCGCCTTGGCCAGCGGAGCGGCGGCGGTGGAGGCCGCGCTGCGCAACATCACCCAGACCGGCGACCACATCGTCTCCTCGTCGCACATCTACGGTGGTACCTTCAACCTGATGCGCCACACCCTGCCGCGCGACGGCATCACCACCACCTTCGTCGACCCGGCCGACCCGCAGAACTTCGAGGACGCGATTCAGGAGAACACCAAGCTTGTCTACTTCGAGACCTTCGGCAACCCGAACGCCGACCTGCCCGATTTCGAGGCCATCTCCAAGATTGCGCACAAGCACAACCTGCCGGTGTTCGTCGACAACACCTTCGCCACCCCGTATCTCTTCCGTCCGCTCGAGAACGGCGCGGACATCGTCGTGGAATCGGCCACCAAGTTCATCGGCGGCCACGGCACAACGCTCGGAGGGCTCATCGTCGAGGGTGGACACTTCAACTGGGCCGCGGTGCCGGGCAAGTTCCCGACGCTGACCGAGCCGGATCCCTCTTATCACGGTATGAACTTCTACGAGGCGCTCGGTGAGACGGCCTTCGTCACCCGTGCCCGCGCCATCTTCCTGCGCGACACCGGCGCGTGCATCAGCCCGTTCGCCGCGTGGCTCCTGCTGCAGGGCACCGAGACGCTGTCGCTGCGCGTCGAGCGTCATGTCCAGAACGCGCTGAAGGTGGTCGAATACCTTCAGACCGTGCCCGAAGTCGAGTCCGTCTCGCACCCCTCGATTCCCGGCCGCCCTGACCACGAGCGTTACGAGAAGTACTTCCCGAACGGAGCCGGCTCGATTTTCACCTTCGACATCAAGGGCGGCAAGGACGCGGCGCGTGTCTTCATCAACAACCTGCACCTCTTCAGCCTGCTTGCCAACGTCGCAGACGTGAAGAGTCTCGTCGTGCACCCGGCCTCCACCACCCACGCCCAGGAGACGCGCGAGGAGCTGGAGAGCCAGGGCATTCACCAGGGCACCATCCGCCTGTCGATCGGCACCGAATATATTGACGACATCATCGACGATCTCAAGGGCGGCTTCGAGGCCCTGCGTGCCTCCGGCCTCGCCAAGTAATCTCAGTAAATATCAACGAAACCCGTCTGCCGCCTGCATTTTTGATGTTGGGCTGGCAGGCGGGCCTGTTTTATCGGTTTATCGCTATCTTGCTGCTGGTAAACGACATCTGTGGTTTCGTCATGTGCGGTTTCCCGGCACCAGTGTGTACCGTCGATGTGTTTCCATGTTTTGTGCTGGTAAACGGACTTTAAAAGTTGGTTATGTACGGTTTTCTAGCACTAATGTGGGTTTTGGGTAAGTCGGTTGGAAATCATCCTCAAGGATGAGGTATGGATTTCTTGGCATTGTGCAGCAGAAGTAATAATTCATTCCTACGCACGATGGGGGAGACGGGCGGATTCCTTTAGAATCTGAGGTAACAGACAAGCAGCGACCTCAACAAAGGAGTCCACATGAACCCCAACAACATCTACGGCAACAACGCCGGCAGCGATTTCCACAGCATCATCAACCCGAACTTGGGCGGTGGCGACGGCGCGAATGCAAGCGGTAACGTGTACGCAAACAACAATCCGAACGTTGCAGCCACGCCGAATGCCGATGTTCCGGCACCTTCCTTCATCCCGCCGCAGACGCAGCAGCATTCGCAGGGGATGCCATCGGCATCTCAACCCCAGCAGCATTCACAGCAGGCGGCAGCATCTCAACCCCAGCAATACTCGCAGCAGCTGGCGGAATCCTATCCTCCGATGTATCAGCAGGCCACGCAGTCGGCACAGCCGCAGCAATTCCAACAGGTCCCGGCGCAGTCGCCGCTGTTCCCGCCGGTTCAGCCTCAGGCCCAGCAGCCGATGCAGCAGACTCCCGTCCAGACCCAAGCCCAACCGCAACAACACAAGGAGTTCGCGGTCGAGGCCATCGATCTGGTCAAGGACTACGGCATGGGCGAAAACGCGGTGCACGCGCTGCGCAATGTCAACGTCGGTTTCGAAAAAGGCAAGTTCACCGCCATCATGGGTCCTTCCGGATCCGGCAAATCCACGATGATGCACACGCTCGCCGGCCTTGATTCGGTGACCAGCGGCAAGGTCGTTCTCGGCGGGCAGGACATCACCAAGATGAACGACAACCAGCTGACCATGCTGCGCCGCAATGAAATCGGCTTCATTTTCCAAAGCTTCAACCTCCTGCCGATGTTCACCGCCGAGCAGAACATTCTGATGCCCTTGACGCTCGCCGGTGCGAAAGTCGACAGGAAGTGGTTCAACACGTTGGTCGAAACCCTCGGGCTTACCCAGCGCTTGAAGCACCGCCCCAACGAACTTTCCGGCGGCCAGCAGCAGCGCGTCGCCATCGCCCGCGCCCTGATTTCCAAGCCCCAGGTGGTCTTCGCCGACGAACCGACCGGCAACCTCGATTCTGTTTCCAGCGCCGAGGTCCTGAGCTTCCTCAAACGTTCCGTGCGAGAGTTCGGCCAGACCGTGGTGATGGTCACCCACGACGCGGTGGCCGCCTCCTACGCCGACCGAGCCATCGTCTTCGCCGACGGCCGCATCGTCGCCGATGAGCAACATCCCACCGCTGAGCACATGAGCAATTTGTTGATGGAGGAAAGCGAACGAGCCGCTCGGCAGAGCGCGGCACCCACGATGGCTCAGCTCATAAACGGCAAACCTAGGCACGCGCAAGTCGTGCAGTGAATCGATGGGATCATAGCGGTTTCGTTTGGGCTTGGCAGCTGGATTCATGTTGACGCAATGATGAAAATCGTCAAATAGTGGCAATCGTAGCTGCAAACAATCCAGCCGATAATAAAAAGCCGAAGCGAAACTTAGCGAACAATCTCCATCAATCACTTGGCAAACGAACTTGTAGACGAAAAGCAAAAGGAACCAAAATGTTCTCAGTAACACTCAAACTTATGAAAAAGAGCGGGAAAATGCTCATTCCCGCCGGCATCGCCATCCTCATCGGCACCGCCTTCATCGCCGCGACCTTCCTGTTCGGCTCGTCGATGAACGATTCGCTGCGCACCCAGCTCACCGCGCAATTCGGCCAGGCCAACTACATCATCGCGCCCGCCGACGAGCTCAAGGCGCAGACCACCGACAGTGACAGCGACATGAAAACCGTGGATGATCTGAAACTTGACCAGATCCGCTCGATTGATGGCGTCACCGGCGCAACGGCTTCCATCAGTTCCGAGGCCGAGTTTTTACATGGCAGCAAACATGTCTCCGGCATGACGACCACCACGTCGAACGATCCGAAACTGATGCTGGTCGGCATTGCGCAAGGACGACAGCCCAGTGCCGACGATGAGATCGCGCTGCCGCGAGGCATCGCGCAGAAACTTGGTGTTGGCATCGGCGACCAGGTCACTGTCAATAGCAAAACCTCTTCACAGCAGGGAGCGCAGGCGTCGGGCGGGCAGAACCGCTCGGTCAAGGTCGTGGGCCTGACCGACGATCCGCGTGGCGCCTTCGGCTTCTACGGCGGCGGGGCCGTGGTCTCTGACAACATTATGGCCGGTCTCAATGGTGTCCGTAGTTTTGGCAAGATTCCGGCTTTCGCCATCCTGCTTTCCATTGATCCTTCCAAATCCGACGTGGCCGTAAAAGCCATCAAAGCCGATCTGCCGCATTATTACACCATCGATTCGCGTGCCAAGATTGGCGACGACGCCATGAAGGCCATGTCAGCCACCAGCACCACGCCGGTGACGATGTTCCTCACGGCTTTTGGCATCCTCGCCATGCTCGTGGCGGCGTTGGTCATTGCTAACACCTTCCAGGTCATGGTCGCTCAGCGTCGGCGCACGCTGGCGTTGCTGCGTACTATCGGGGCCACAAAGGGTCAGCTGTACCGTTCGGTACTGATTGAAGCCGCGCTTTTGGGCCTCATCGCTTCCTTGCTGGGTATCGCCGCCGGCATCGGGCTTATGCAGTTGATGTGCTCCACCAAGTTCATTGGCGGCGATGGGGCGCAGATGCGTTTGGTCCTTTCGTGGCAGGCGTTTGTGATTCCGCTGATATTCGGCGTAGTGATGACCATTCTTGCTTCTCTCACCTCGGCCCGTTCCGCTACTTCCGTAACCCCGCTGGAGGCGCTGCGCCCGATGGAGCTTGCCGATGACAGACGACGTGCCGGACGTGTCCGTGCCGTAATCGGCGTGCTGATGCTCGTTCTCGGAGCCGTGTTGATTGCCGTCGGTGCCAGCAGGATGCCGAAAGTCATGAACGACAATGTGTCGAATGGCAACGACAAGACCTATGAGCTGGCACTGCTTAGCGCGGTAGGCGGTTGCGCGTTGCTCTTCGTCGGGCTTGCGGTCACCGCGACATTCTGGATGCCGGTATTGATGCGCGGAGTCGGCGCTCTCGTCTCGCACCTCGGACCTTCCGCCAAGATCGCCGACGCGAATATCCAGAAGAACCCGCGGCGTGTGTCCGCCACCGGCGTGGCCCTCTTGATCGGCGTCACTCTCGTTTCCACCATCGCCACCGGCGCGGCTTGCGGCAAAGCGACTTTGGACACCGCGCTCGATTCGCGTTACAGCGTCGATATGGTGGCCGAAGGATCCGGACTCAACCAGAAAACTGCCGACAAACTTGCGAAAGTAAAGGGCGTTTCCGAAGTGCTTTACGCACCCACGGTGGTGGTACAGGCCAAGGATTCCGACCATCTGAACACGCCGATGCTGGTTGTCGGCGTCCGTTCGACAGCACAGCTGCAACGGGTGATGCACACCGACCTTGGTGGTACCGAACTGGGTGGCGATACCGTAATCATGCCCAAGACCTCCGCTTCGACAGGCAAGAAGCTAGATGTCGCAGGCGGCACTGTGAAGCTCACCCCGCAATCCGAGGATCAGGGTGAGAATGCCGCGAAGAGCACGAATGCCAACGGCTCGACTGACGCCAACCATGCTGGTTCTTCTGCCACGCGTTCCTTCACCGTTCGCCAGGTCGATTACCGGTCCATCAGCAAGAATTACGCTGCAGTCGCCTTCGTCGATATCGCACATTTCGACAACGGTTCCTTGCCGTCCACCGGTCACATCGAACTGATGAAAATCGGAGGTGCCGCCGGATCGGGGCAGCAAGGCGATTCGCTCGCTGATGTTTTCGAAAGGGCACAGAGCGTCACCGAAGGTTCCGGTGCCGTCGCGCTTTCCGGTCCGATCGCCGAGCGCCAGCAGTGGGACAAGAGCATCGACCAGATCATGACTCTGCTTGTCGCTCTGCTTGCCGTTGCCGTGTTGATCGCGCTGATCGGCGTGGCCAACACGCTGAGTCTGTCGGTGATCGAACGCACCCGCGAATCGGCCACCCTGCGTGCCATCGGCATGACGCGCGGCCAGCTCAAGCGCTCCCTGGCTTGTGAGGCGCTCCTGATCTCGCTGGTCTCCGGCGTGGCCGGTGTGGTGCTCGGTACAGCATTCGGCTGGCTCGGCTCCTACATGGTCTTCAGCCTCTACGGCAAGACGGCCTATCTGTTCGACTGGAAGTTCAACGGTGCGGTGCTCCTGATCGCCGCGCTCGCCGCCCTGGTCTCGAGCATCTTCCCGGCCCGTCGTGCGGTGAAGACCCCGCCGGTCGCCGCCCTCGCCGAGGCGTAAAAGGTCAAGGTATCAGCAGTCAATAAAAAATCCGTTCGCTTGTCAGTACGAAAGTGAACGGATTTTTTATATTGAGTGAAAGTCACACTAGCTTGTTGTCGTAGGCGAAAACGACGGCCTGCACACGGTCGCGCGAGTAGGTTTTCTGCAGGATATGGGCGACGTGGGTTTTCACCGTCGGCAGGCTGATCGAGAGCTTGTCCGCGATCTCCTGATTGGACAGGCCGTGCGCGATTTCGACCAGCACCTCGCGCTCGCGGTCGGTCAGCGTATCAACGGCCGGATCGTGATAGGTAAGTGGTGCGTCGCCGGCGCCTTGTCGCGTCGCCTGGGTACCAAAGTCACGGTTCAGGCTGTTGGCGGTGCCATGGTTATCTGCATTGAGGAACCGGCTACCAACGTTGGCGTTACTCGTGCTTTTATCGTTACTTATATGGCTCAGTGAGCTATTGTTGCGGACATTGCCAAAGTCGCCAGAACTCTTCGCCGCGGCCCGCGTCGCACCCAGCTCGCCTCCGACCATCTTCTCGATGAGCCTCTTGGTGGCACTCGGCGCGATGATGGCGTTGCCCTGATAGACCGTGCGAATCGAGGAGAGCAGCGTCTCCGGCTCGGTGTCTTTCAAAAGGAACCCGGAGGCACCGGCGTCGATGGCACTCATTACGTATTCGTCCAAATCGAATGTCGTTAGAATGATGACGTGGGTTTTCGGAGCATCATTCCCCGCCTCGCGTTCCGCGTCAATGATGAGCTTGGTCGCCTCGATGCCGTCGGTGCCGGGCATACGCACATCCATCAGCACCACATCCGGCTTCAGATCAAGGCTCAGTGACACTGCTTCGGCACCATTGGAGGCCTGTCCGACCACTTCCATGTCGTCCTGCGAGTCGATGACCATGGCGAAACCTGCTCTCACCAGCTCCTGATCGTCGGCGATAAGAACTCGGATAGGCTGCGTTTCACTCATAGTTCAAGGTTAGCAAGACGCGGCGGCAAAAGTTGGTGAAGACTGTTTTGGAATTCAGCTGCCGAACCTGCACTTTTTGAACGCTACTGCCATAAACCTACAAGTTGCAGTGTCCTAGATGCATGTTTTTAGCGGAAGCGTCGGGAAAGTGCATGTTAGCAAGCCTAAAGTGCACTTTTGCCACGTTGTCGTCAGGGGAGGCAGGATATGCATTCTCGCCACATCTCCTGATGCTGCTGTCCAATCAGTGCAAGTTAAGCCGGCATGAGTGCAGTTTTTCGACGCTGCTGTCGGGGAAGTGCAAGTTGTGGTGTCCTGAATGCAGGTTTTGAGTGTTAGTGTCGGAAAAGTGCATGTTAGCAGGCCTAAAGTGCACTTTTCTGGCAGAAGAGCGGAGCATGAACCCGTTAGCGTATTACGTTAACTCCATGGTCGCAGTGATTGACACGTTCAGTCTGTGGCTGCGCCGTTCCCCTCATTTTCCGTTCCCGCCACGGGATGCAGCAGCGGCTGGGACGTGTCCGGATTGTCGTCGCTGCCGCCGGTTTCACGAAGTACGCGCAACAGTTCCCGCATGTGGGCAAGCGCCTCACGTCCCTGCTCGCCGATGGTGCGGAAGGCCGAAGTAATGGCTTCCGGGGAAGTGGTTACGCCGGCAGAGGCATCAGTGTCGAGCATGGCAAGTCCCGCGTCGGCTTTCGCGATAACACCGGCCAGGGTCTCGCTCACCTCGCCGCGAATCTGCGCGCCGATCCTTTCGCGTTCGCTGTTGGCCGCCAAGACTTGTTTTTTGGCACTTTCCGCTTCCAACGCCTCGTGCCGGGCTTCAAGCACCATCGCGTTCGTGCCGCTCGCCCGGACCCATAACGCCGCCCCGATTGCCACGGCACATATTGCCAGTGAGAGGAAAAGCAAGCCGGCAATATCGCGAGGATAGACGCCCTGTGTTGCTTGTATTCCGGAGTGCCTCTGTCGGTTCATCACCCAATCCACCAGCGTCGGATAACCCATGAATGACCCGTTGAACCGCAAACTGAACAGCACGCAACCAATCAGTGTGGCAACCGTCGCCCAACGGCGTGAGTGGCCTTTTCCATAGAGGCACACCGAATACAACGATATCGGCGCGGAGAACACGGCCAACGGTATCTCCGGCACGAAGCACAGCGCGAAAGCCGCCGTAACCGCCATGGCCGCCGCGCTCGATCGCGGGAAACGGCGGCGAAACACCAGGGCAGCAAACACCACAAGGCTGATGACGGTGGTTGTGACTTTCGTGGCAAATGTGGATGCGTGCACGACGGTGCTGAACGACATGGTGCGTGTGCTGTCGTTGTAACGGAAGGTCACTGTGCTCCACGGGAAGATGATAGTCATCAAAACCAAGGCGATGATGGCGTCGGCCAATAAGTAATGCTGTGCAAAGAAGCCGGATACGCGTTCTGCCCAGTTGAGATTGATGGTGGGTTGGCTGGTTACTGGTTTCGTTGTGGGGCTGTTTGTCTTTGCCGAGAGGTTTGCGAACCAGGAATGGCGAGAGGTCTTGATGTCACTTGTTTTACTGTCCTTGCCAGAAGATGAACTACCGAGAGGTCTGACGTGATCATTGGCGGATTTGCTATCATTGGTTCGATAATCGACCGGTTTGACATTGAAGGATTCATTGTCATCGGTATCGTGTTCTGTGGGTTTCACCTTGCCGGGTTGGGAACTGGCCGATATTTCTGTCTTTGCTGTCGCTTCTGCTGTTTCGTCAAACGGCAGCGTTACGTCGACTTCGAAGCCGCCACCGGCCCGAGACCCGGCGATAACCTTACCGCCGACGGTCTCGATACGTTCACGCATGCCGGTGAGCCCATAGCCGGGGCGATGTCCGTCTAACGTAGCAGCAGCGCCGTTGCCGTTATCACGCACGACCAAATGCAGCCCGTTCTCGTTCCAGGTCTCCTCAACCTTAACGGTAACGCCGTCGCCCGCGTATTTGCGTGCGTTGGTCAGTGCCTCCTGCACCGCGTGGTAGAGGGCGGATTGTGCCTTATTGCTTAGGCGTTCCGGTTGCGGGCGAATATCGCCGCCGACAGTTCGTAGTACATTTCCGTTTGTCGCCCGAACAGTTGCATCGGCCTGCGTTATAAGCCCTGCGATATCGCCATAACCGGCGTGGGAACTTCCTCCGAACGTGCTTAAGAGACCATCCATGTCATGCTGCGCCCGTTTTGATTCGTGCCTGATGGTCTCCATGATTTCTCGCGCTTTGGCAGGGTCTTTTGCACCTGCGTAGCGCCCGCCGTCGGACTGGACGATGATGGTGGAAAGCGTGTGGGCCACCACGTCGTGCATATCGCGGGCGATGCGTGCGCGTTCGGCGGTGCGGGCGATGTCGAGATCTTCCTGTTCGCGAGCTGCCAGTGCCTCATTACGTTCCCGCAGCAGGGATGCGGTGGCCAGTCTCATTCGAGAGCGATACCCTAAGAAACACGCGGCGGCGAGCGCGGTGACGATGCAGACGAGCAGGAAAAGTGCGGTCGCGGCGAGGTTTCTTCCGCAGGTTCCGCTCATTCCGGAAGTGTAAACGGTGCGGCAGGAATCATAGACTGAACTTGCCGTGTCTCCGGCATAGCCGGGATTATGCAGCGGCCCGACCTCCGAGCCCCAGGTGATCATCGGCGCCGCGGCGATGCCGATGACGAACGCCAACGTAATAAAGACCTTGCTGCGTGCAGGGTTTCCGTAGGCGATGACCGAATAGAGCATCACTACTGCCAGCAGGTCGCCGAAAACGTAACTTGGCCCGACAACCAGCTGCAGGACGGTCAGGATCGCGAAAGCCAGTGTCGCGCCCTGCGGGTGGCTGCGTCGAAAGATGCTGGGAATGATGAGCACGCATGACCACGCAATCTGCCAGCCAGCACTGTAGCCAATCCATAGCCCGCCTTCGTTGCTGGACGTGCTGACGCAGGCAAAGAGCAACGCCACCAGCACCGGCAGGAAGCTCCCGACCACCGGGTCGCGCGTCAGCCATCTGCCGAATCGCCGTATCTTGCTCATAATGCAAGACTATCGCAGGATGGCCGCCTCCGGTATCGTGCTCAGGAATGACGTTTGGTTTCGGTAAGGGAAAATTTGAGATTGACACATTTTGCGTAATTTGAAACGCTGAAAACCGTGGAGAATCAACGAATTGAACTTTTCGTTCGGCCTCGATGGAGATATTCTATTTTGCTGAATGCCGATTATGTATAATAACAGAAATATGTATTTCACTGTGTGGCATTTTTTAGTCGAATAATGGATGTTTGACCGGAGTATGCACAGCGGTTGTTATACAGTAAACCATTGGATTGCCGAAGTTATCAAGGGGGAAGTATGACTTTACTGGCAAAATATTATGTACCTGGATTGGCCGTGGAAGACCATTCCATCAAAGTGCCGCTCGATTGGCGTTTTAACCAGCCTGGCAAGGGATTTTCGGGGGAATCGCTGAGCCTGTTTTATCGCGTCGTCACTGCGCCTGAACATGTCCACGACGACCTGCCACTGCTGATTTTTCTGCAGGGTGGTCCTGGCGGTGCCGGCCCGCGTCCGTTGAACCCGTCGAGTGACGGCTGGATCGCCGAAGCCATCAAGCATTTCCGCGTCATTCTGCCCGACCAGCGCGGCACTGGGCGTTCCTCGTGCGTCGATTCGAACGTGATGGGGCGTATCGACGGCGCGCGCAATCAGGCGGAATACCTCAAGTGTTTCCTCGCCGGCTCGATCGTCCGTGATTTCGAGCACCTGCGTCGCACAGAGTTCGGTGGCAGAAAATGGGTGACGTTGGGGCAAAGCTATGGCGGATTCCTGACGCTGGCCTACCTCTCTTCTTATTCGGAAGGTGCCATCGCGAGCTTCACCATGGGCGGCATTCCGCACGTTCCTGCCAACGCCCGCGAGGTGTATGAGCATACATTTCCGAGGATGGCGCAGAAAACGCGGCTATATTACAAGCGTTATCCGCAGGATATTGAACGCGTCGCTGCCGTGGCCGACAATATCAGCGCGAATAAAAGGAAAACCGTGGTTACCTTGCCCAATGGCGACCCGCTGACCGTCGAGCGTCTGCAGACCTTGGGCAGTGACTTTGGTATGCAGCCCAGCCCGGAGCGCCTGCATTGGCTGATGGACATCGCGTTCGCCAAGGGGGACGGTTCCGAAAACAGGAAGGCGCCGCTTTCCGACCAGTTCCTCTTCTCGGTGATGGAAGCCACGTCGTCCACGCCGCTTTATTGGCCGCTACAGGAGTTCATTTACGCGGACGGCGAGCTTGACGAGCCCATCGGCTGGGCCGCGCAGCAGGTGCGCGACGAGCATCCGGAATTCGACGTTCACCGTCGCCCGCTGCTCTTTACCGGTGAGGCGATGTTCCCGTGGATGTTCGAACAGGAGCGTGCTCTGCGCCCGTTCAGGCCGGCGGTCGAGGAGCTGATGGGTGACACGCAGTTCGGAAAGATCTACGACACCTCCCAGCTGAAGCATAACGAAGTCCCGCTTCAGGCCGCAGTCTATTTCGACGACATGTACGTCGACTCCGGCATGCAACTCGACACCCTTTCGCGCGTGGGCAATTCGCACGCTTGGGTCACCAACGAGTACCAGCACGACGGCATTCACCACGGCGGGGCGGTTTTCGACCACCTTTACCGCGAGGCGCTCGACCGCGGGGACTTGGAGGATTTGTTCTAAAACGCTGATACCTTGTTTCTTGCATTGCGGCAGATGAGACACCGGGCATGGAAACCGGGTTGAATCTGCCGCAATTCTTGTCTGTTATCGTGCGCTTTGCCGCTTTGGTAGTGCGTCGTCTCCTGCGATGGTTTAGGATGAGGGCAGTATGATTTTTGATTCATTTCCATCATTAAGGAGCTTTTCATGGCACAGGACGTGACGGTCGGATTCATCGGTTTCGGCAACATGGCACAGGGCATCGCCAAAGGTCTGGTCAACGGGGGAGTGATCAGCGGCTCGCAGATTGTCGCAAATTCAGGCCATTTCGATAAGGCGCAAGCCGCAGCTGCGACTATCGGTGCCAAGGCCATGCACAGCGCTACCGAAACTGTGGCCGCAGCCGATATCGTGGTCGTCGCTGTGAAACCGAACCAGATCGAAACCGCGCTCGCCGACGTGCTGGACGATCTCAAAACCGACGACAAATTCATCGTTTCCATTGCAGCTGGCCGCAACCTCGATTACTTTGAAGAGCTGCTCGGTGACGGTGCGCATGTGCAATGCGTCATCCCCAACACGCCCATCGAGGTCGGCCAGGGCATTCTCGTCACCGAAAACGCCAATACATTGAGCGATTCCCAACGTGAGACTTTCGAGGCGCTGTTCTCACCGATTGCACTGATCGAGCGTGTCGATACGCCGCTGATGGACATCGGCTCGTCCGTGGCCGGCTGCGCTCCTGCGTTCACCGCGATGTATATCGAGGCGCTTGCGGATGCCGGCGTCAAGTATGGCTTGAAACGTGAGACCGCCTACCGTCTGGCTGCCAAGATGACTGAAGGCGTCGGTGCGCTCTATATGGCCACCGGCACTAATCCTGGTGCGATGAAAGACGCCGTCTGCTCGCCCGGCGGCACCACCATCAAAGGCGTCACCGAGCTCGAAAAGCAAGGTTTCCGCGGCGCGGTGATTTCCGGTGTCGACGCCATTCAGAACGGCTGAACAAGTGGAAATCGAGGGGGAGCCGATATGGGCAAGGTGATTTTGGCGTCAAGTCCGTTCCCCGCCCTGCGTTCGTTGCTCGGCACGCTGCCGAAACGCAACGCGCTTCATTCCGCCTTGCGCATTGCCTATATTCCTACGGCGGATAAGAAGGAAGTTGCTCGTTACATTCGACCTGCGGTCCGTTGGGCGTTGCGAGCGGCCGGATTCCGCGTGCACCAACTTGATGTCGCGCAGGCGAGTGCTGAGGAAATCCGTTATATTTTATCGACTTGTGACATCATCTGGATAGGCGGTGGCAATAGCTTCTTTCTGTTGCATGCGCTGAGGCGTTCGAAGGCCGCCGACCTTATCATCGAACAGGTTGCAGCGGGCAAGACCTACGTTGGGGTCTCTGCGGGTGCTGTGGTCGCCGGACCGGATATCGGTTATATCGGCAAAATGGATGAGCGTGGTGCTGCCCCTATGCTTCAGGACGTCACCGGCCTCAATCTGGTCGATTTCCGAGTGGTCCCGCATCTCGACAACCCCGGTATGGGCCGTGCCGCCCGCGCCATCGCTGCCGCCGAGCGTGAGGAAGGCCATATCATTCACATATTGGGCGATGCCTGTACGCTCGTGATCAGAGACGGAAACATCCGCACGCATTTTCATCATCTGTTGCATCACCATTCTTTGTAAGTCTTCGGGTTCACTATCCGGGATCAGCATTATTGAGATTGCCGTTAATTCGGGATTTTCAGTATCGGGTATTGCCAGTATTGGGAATTGGCATTACCGAGAATTGCTGTTATTCGGGGTTCCTATTATCGGGTTTCTGTCTTTTGCGCTTCGACATTTTGTCAATTGCAATAATCGTCAAATTTCGCTTCGCCCATATACGATGGACACGGTATGTCGATATCGTCAAGCGAATGGCAGGAAGCGAAGATGTCAGCAAAATCATCGAAGCGGCAGATAAACGCAAGCCGGAAAAGGAAATCAGCAATGAAATCCAAGTCGTTGGCACCTCGCGTCTTACTGGCTGGTGCCGCGCTTGTAGGTGCAGGGCTTTGGGCGTTGGCTCCGCGTTCGCGCGAGGACCGCGAACGCCAGAACGTCATGAGCATGCCCGATGTTTTCTATGCCCATCGTGGTCTGCACGACGCCGGTTCGGGACTCACGAAACAATACCGGAAGACCGACGACGATTATATCGAACTTGCGCGTCGCATGGCCCGCAAGGCCGGTTATGGCGTGGGTCCGGAAAACGACGAGCGACCCATCGCCCCGGAAAACTCGCTCGCCGCTTTCGCCGCCGCCTGCGAAGCCGGGTACGGCATCGAGCTTGACCTGCAGCTCACCGCTGACAACAAGGTCGTCGTGGTCCATGACCCGGATCTGCTGCGCGTGGCCGGTTGCCCGCTGCGGATTGCAGACCTGACGTATGACGAATTGCGTCACATCCCGCTCTTCCCGAATCCCAGTGTATACGGGGACGCCAAGGCCGAGACGCTTTCGCAGGCGGAACTGGAAGCGGAGAAAATCATGCCGTTGCCGCAGCAGAGCCAGTACCAGCATGTCCCGCTGTTTTCCGACGTCTTGAAAGTCGTTGCCGGACGCGTGCCGATGATCGTCGAATACAAGTTTGAGGGCAATGAATGGGGCGCGCGCCAAAAGCTGCTGATGGAAAGCGGCGACGCTTTGCTGCGTGGCTACGACGGCCCGTACGTGGTGGAGTCTTTTAATCCGCTGGCGATGCGTTGGTATCGTCAGAACCATCCTGAGGTTTTCCGTGGCCAGCTTGCCCAACCGAGCGGATTCACCGGCAAATCCATAGAAAATGCGGTGGCATGGCTCGCCGGAAAGCTTGGTTTCAACTGGATTTCGCGCCCGGATTTCGTGGCCTATGATTGGTCCGGCGGCCATTCTTTGCCGCTGCGTCTGGTCCGTGCGTTGGGTGTTGTGCCGGTGGCTTGGACTCCGCGCAGCGCGGAGGAGCTTCAACACTGCGGCCGCGATTTTGATTACTTTATCTTTGAATCGTTTGTGCCACAGAAGGACTAAGCTACTTTCCGATTCGTGATATTGACCTTGGTTGGCCGGATTATGCGCCAAATCGCCGGGAAAATATTGCCTAGTCGTGATAATGATTCATAGAATTCATAGAAAGGTGCGTCTGGCAAGTCCGACAGTTTGATTTGCCGGACTTGCCAGACGCACCCAAAACCAATAAATCAAATCTCTGCTTCGTCTAAGCCACTGTCTCCTGGTGTTCCTTGGAAATGTCGGTTGGGGAAACGTCCACTTCATCCAGGGGAATGATGTGGGTGTGGTTCTTGATTTTGTAACCGAAATAGAGAATGAGCACGAGCGGCAGGCCGATGTAGGTGATGCCAATCTGCTGCCAATCCCAGTGAATGAACGCGTCGATGTTCTGTCCGCCGATGACGATGATGCACAGGATGAGTGCGAGGATTGGGCCCAGTGGGAAGAGCTTGGCGTGGTACTTGAGCTCCGAGAGCTTATGCCCCTGACGGATGAAGGCACGACGGAAGCGGAAGTGGCTGATGGCGATGCCGACCCAGGCGATGAAACCGGTCAGGCCCGAAGCGGCGACCAACCACATATAGATCTTCTCGCCGAAAATGGAGGAACCGAACGTGGCCAAGGAAATCACGGTGGTGACGATCAGCGCAGGCATCGGAATACCGTGTTTGGTGGTGCTGGAGAAATATTTCGGCGCATAACCTTCTTCGGCCAATGAGTAGAGCATGCGCGTGGAGGCATACATTCCGGAATTCGCCGAGGAAAGCACGGCCGTCAAAACGATGGCGTTCATCAGTGTAGCCGCGAAACCGAGCCCTGCACGGTTGAAAACGAGGGTGAATGGAGACATGGCGATATTGCCGTTGGCGGCCGAAAGCAGATTCGGGCTGTCATAGGGAATGATGGCGGCAATGACGAAAATGGAGAGGAAATAGAAGATCAGTAGGCGCCAGAACACGCTGTGAATCGCTTTCGGCACTGCATGTTCCGGATCTTCCGATTCCCCGGCCGTCACGCCGACAAGTTCGGTACCTTGGAAAGAGAATCCCGCAATGAGGAAAACGTTCAGAATCGCAGGGAAGCCCCCGACGAACGGGGCTTTCTTGTAGGTGAAGTTACCGAGTCCCACAGCTGGATGGAAGAAGATGCCGCAGATTATGCACAGACCGATAACTAGAAAAGCGATGACGGTGACGATTTTAATCAATGAAAGCCAGTATTCGGTTTCCCCGAACGCCGAAACCGTCAGCGCGTTGATGAGGAAAATGACGGCCAACACCAACATGCTCCAGATCCAGCCGGGAGTGTCTGGCAGCCAGTACTGGATGAGCAGGGCGGCGGTGGAGATGTCGACGGCGACGGTGATGGCCCAGTTGAACCAATAGTTCCAGCCCATCGCGAAGCCGAGCGCCGGATCGACGTATTTGGCGTTGTAGGTGGCGAAAGAGCCGGAGACCGGCTGGTTGGTGGCGAGCTCGCCAAGGCTGGTCATCAAAAAATAGACCATGATGCCCATGGCGACATAGGCCACAAGCCCGCCGCCCGGGCCCGCTTTCGAGATGGTGGAGCCGGAGGTCATGAACAGGCCCGTGCCGATGCAACCACCGAGGGCAATCATCGAGATATGACGGGTCTTGAGGTTGCGCTGTACACCGTTTGTCTGCTTGGATTTGTTTTTATCGTCGATGGGCGGGATGGGGTGTACGGCGGCGGTTTTGATATCAGACGTGTATGGCCTGTCCTTTGCCGCCGTTCCTGACTGCTGGCTTGATATCCGTGTCGGTGCAGTTGTGCTGTCCGTGTGCCCGGTATGGCCGGTTCCTGCCGGCATGCTGTTTCCTTCCGATAGGGAAGAAGCCTACAGATGGTGGGATTGCCATTTACGTTCTTGGTCGGATGAGTCAAGGGGAAGACCACGCCTCATCGCGAAAAAGCCTCACAAACGATTCCCATCGATAGCGCTCCGCGGCGTTGGCCGCGACAGTCCTGGATTTCTTGAACCCAGGCCCAACTTCCTGCCGCGGAGGCGACCGGAAATTTCGGCTGAACTCCCTTTTGCCGACCTTCGCGGGCACCGCCGTGCCTCTGGTCGGTTACTGATGGGTTCAGCGACCTCTTCTGTGATTGATAACAAGAGCGACTATAGGGGATTTTCGCGACAAATGATGAGGATTGTCCACGGATAACCCCCATGATGTCGTATTTGGTTCATTGATTTGCTTCCTCGTTGATCGGCTGATTACAGATTTCGCACAATTCCGACGAACAGTGGGACTCCGTCAGGCGTGTCGTATTCATAGAGGAACGGATGGTCAACAATGAATGATACAGATTTATCTATTCCAGGATTTGGCGCGCTGGTCTTCATATCGATTTTGTTGTATGCGGCAGCTTTGACGCCGGTTTCGCCCACGTCAATGCTGGTGCCTTGGATGATTCGACCGATGTAGAGGGGATCTTTGTTGGTCATTTTGGAAAAATTCGCGCGTGATGGGTTGAAAGCGGAACGAATGCCGAGCTTTCTTAAAATTGATATCGAATCGTCGAACGTATTGGCAATCTTGAACTTCGGAAGACTGAGATCGACTTCGGTTGGTTCGCTTTTCGCGTTGAACATGGCGCGTAGCGAGTCGGTTTTTCCCGCTAGGTCGTTTGCCGCTGTTTTTTGGTCGGGCAACACGATTTTCAGTTTGGATCCGTCGTCGAATGCTTTGTCGAGGCGCCTGAACCCTTTGCCTCTGGCCATATCCATCGTTCCGCTCTGGCTCATCATGGAGACCTTCGAGTCCCCTTTTTCTCCGTGGAACGGTTGGTCGGATGTGTTGTCCGCGTCGAATGGGTCTTGCCATTTCCCGTTTGCATACACGGTGTTGAGGAGCGTTAGGATTGCGTTGTCATCAGTGAAATTAGGCTTGAGAATCCCGTGAGTTTTCCTATCCACCCATGAGCTCATTTGCTCGGAGGCGTCACCCGAGACCGTTTTCATCTCGGCGGAGAAGCCATGTTTCATATCCTTCCTGAAATCCTTGTCGAGGGGATGTCCTTTCTGAATCCATATCGAATTGGCGGTCTGCATCTTTGATTTGCCATGACGTCTGCCGTTGATGGAGAGCATCAGTGAATGATAATCGTCTGTGTTGGGCTGTTTATCGTCGTTGAGGGCAGCCTGCATTTCGTTTTTCGTAGTGCCGGCAGCTCCCTGTTCGGCCATGGAAAGTGCCGTCCACATCGAAGCGGGGGAATAGTTGGTATTGCCTTTGTCATCAGACAAGTCTTGGCTGGTAAGAAAAAGTGAAGAGCTGTTGTACGCAAATTGTTGGACGCTGGCTTTGACGGTTTTACTCGGGGGCGTTGCTTTGGGGTGGAGGATCAGCGCCCATGTCCCGTATGCTGCTGCGATGAGGAGAGCCACGATGACGCACACGCTCACTATTCGGGTCGGGATGCGTGAAAAACGGTGTCGGCGTTGTGAAACTACGATCTCTGGATCGTGTGGTGTTGAGGAAGATTCTGTTGGCTTGTGAAGGCGTTGCGCGTTGGAGCCTTTCTTGTCGTGATGTTTCATGATGCGTTCCCGCCTGCTGAAAGTGGCATATTTCTTCGTCTGTGTCCTTCCGCCGTTGGTAGTGTAGCTGTCAAGTGCTGATAACGATTGATTTCTATTCTAATAAGCTATCACTTCGATTCCGATAGAAACTGATAGTCTGATTCTTGTTGCCGAATCTTCGAATGAATGGTTTGGAAGCTGTCTTGCCTCAATCGATTCATCTTGCTTTAATCAAAATGTCGGCGGCGGTCGGCGTTGTCGATGTTCCATTACAATCGAAAACGAATAATTTGTGATGTTCGTTGTCGTCGGGCGTATTTATATGTTCGGCTCAGTCCTACATTGAGCCGTTCACGGCATGAGTCGATTCGATTGTTTACCTGATATAATTGGATGGTTCGCAACCCCGATGGCCATTGACTACTCTGATTCACTCGGTGAGATTGTTCATTAGAACCGTCAGGAATTGGATAGCGTTGTGGTTCTTGCCCTTGGAGCGTGGAGCTATCTTTTGGCAAACTGGGCGTTTGTGTACTGTGTGGAGCGAATCGCTTTCGTCCGCTTTGCCGCTAGACTTGAAGTATGTCTTTAACTATCGGAATCGTCGGTCTGCCCAACGTCGGCAAGTCCACCATGTTCAATGCCCTGACCCGCAACAACGTGCTTGCGGAAAACTACCCGTTCGCCACCATCGAGCCGAACACCGGCATCGTGCCGCTGCCTGACAAGCGGCTTCCTGTGCTGGCCAAGTTGGTGGGCACCGAGAAGATCGTGCCGGCCACCGTCACCTTTGTCGACATCGCTGGCATCGTCAAGGGTGCCTCCGAGGGCGAGGGCCTGGGCAACAAGTTCCTGGCCAACATCCGTGAGGCCGACGCGATCTGCGAGGTCGTGCGCGCCTTCAAAGATGATGATATCGTCCACGTCAACGGCAAGGTCGACCCGTCTGACGACATCGACACCATCAACACCGAGCTCATGCTCGCCGATCTGCAAACCATCGAGAACGCGCTGCCTAAGCTCGAGAAGGAGCTGCGCGGCAAGAAGGTCACGCAGGAATACATGGACGCGGTCAAGAAGGCACAGTCGATTTTGAGTGAGGGGGAGACCATCGACCACGCCGCATCCGCCGGCAAGATCGACAAGGCCGATATTTATGACCTGCACCTGATGACCGCCAAGCCGTTCATCTACGTCTTCAATGTCGACGACAACGAACTTTCCGACAAGGACTTCCAGAAGCAGCTCGCCGATTCCGTGGCGCCTGCACAGTCGATTTTCCTCAATGCTCAGTTCGAGTCCGACCTGACTGACCTCGACGAGGCCGACGCCCGAGAAATGCTCACCGATGCCGGCTTGAAGGAATCCGGCCTTGACCAGCTGGCCCGCGTCGGCTTCGACGTGCTCGGTCTGCAGACCTTCCTTACTGCCGGTGTCAAGGAAGTGCGCGCCTGGCAGATTCATCAGGGCTGGACCGCCCCGCAAGCCGCCGGCGTGATCCACAGTGATTTCGAGCGTGGCTTCATCAAGGCCGACATCGTCTCCTACGACGATTTCGTCGCTGCCAACGGCAGCATGAACGAAATCAAGGAGGAAGGCAAGCTCCGTCAGGAGGGCCGCGACTACGTGATGCAGGACGGTGACATCGTAGACTTCAAGTTCAACGTGTGAGACTGCAATAGTCTGACTCTCAAAAGTGGTTCGATATTTTATAAGTGTCGAACCACTCTTGTTATTTCTAAGTGTGGGTTGGAGAATTTAGCTTACGTTCTTGTGTGTTTTACAATGATACGCACAATCATATTTGGTTTTGATTTAGAGCCTTATTTTATTGTGAATGTGGTTTTGAATTTCTTCATTATAGATTTAATGCCTTTGATCTTTAAAGAGCAGGTTGCACTAGAACTATAGTGCAACCTGCTCTACTTCGGGTTTTAGATACCTCGATTAATTATCGCTTTGAGAAGAAAGTATTTTTTCTATTATTTGTATTGCTTCTTTCGTTGTGTCATAATAATCTGTTTTTCCAGCATTGGTAATTGTTATAACTGGGATAGCATCATAAATTCCAGAATCATTTTTGGTGATTATGTATTCTTTACCAACAGCAATATGTGCATTACCTTTGGAAACCGAGAGATATTTAAATGGTTTATCGTATTTGTCTCCAGGATATAAACGTCCTACATATACATATAAAGTGCAATCAGCTTCATGTTTAAGTTCCCCACAAATAACGCATGCGTCAAGCTCACTGTTCCGGCCGTTTAATTGTGTATTATTGCCGATAGGCAGATAGCATATCTTATCTTCGATTCGGTATTGTTTCAATGAACCTAAGTAAGCCCAAGTTTCGGGATGCTCAATCAATGCGCGAGATTGCCAATCTTGTCTGTTTGAATCCCATTGATATTCTTCGGTTATTTGGTTCAGAATTGGAATTATCTCTGAAGTAGTCAAGTGATTGCAGTCTTCAATTCGTTGAAGTATGTCGTCATATAAATCACGAATTAGATATCGTTTCTCATCTGGAGGATTTCGACGATTTCCGTCTCTGAGCAAGTTTTTCCAACTAATAGATCTTGTAAAGCTTCCTTCTCTAGTGAGATAACTATAAATACTGCTTTGCTTTAAGGAATAATCTCCTTTTGTCAGTAAGGCACGATGGAAAGCTACAGATAGTTCTTCTGTTTCCTCGTCAGGGAATATCACAGAAGTAAGCGCGACATATTGATTGAATTTATCGAGTAGATTATCTTGAGTAAGAGCAGTGTTCTTAGTGGTTTTGTCAATGTTGATGAATGCGAAAAGAAAACCGATTTTACCTTGGAAATAAGTTATATCTTCAGCTTTCTCGATAGCCTCTGTCCAATCCGTGCTTTTAGCAATGAGCCATGACTTCAATTCTTCTTCCTCTATTTGATCATGGGGAGTGAATCCTTGAATATCGGGGAATTGGGCAAAATAATTAATAAGATTATCCGCATAGGGTTGGAAACTTGCAACTGCTTTAACGGCTTGCGTATACTGCCCGAGTGTATTGTATCCTTGCCAAATTTGTGCAGCTTCGGATAAATGAGTAATGATGCGATTCCATTGTTTCCAGGATTTTGCCTCTGGCTGTTTATGAAGAGCATACATGCCATCAACATAAGTCATTGCTGACTCCAACCGCATACGGTCACCGTAGTCGATTGATTGATTAGGATCACTGATATGACGAGTGATGTGGACGATTTCATCAAGAGAGTCCTTTTGAGAAACATAATCGAGATAGTGGGATATTTTGTGTAGTGTTTCGATGCAGATGGTTTTTGCATTTTCTGGAATGCCGCATTCATAATCAGATAAACGACGTTGGTGTGTTATTTCTTCAGCTAGTATTTCCGAAGGGAGCTTATAATTGGTGTCGGCTTTTATTCTTTCTGCCCATTGATTCCATAGACTCCAATTTAGGAATTGCATAAACCAAGCGTCGTATTTATTTCTATTATCGTTAGCAGTATTGTTATTTGCTGCATCCCAGAAGAAATCTGTCCATGCGCCATCCATTTTTTGACGAAAATCAAGGTTTTCTCGATCAGGCAACAGGTCTTTAGATTTTTCTTCAAGTTCAGCCTTTAAACTTTCGAAATCACTCAGTTGTTTGCCTCTGGCATTCATTTTTATATATAGTTCGTCGCCATTGCCGATGTCTTCAATGTCAAGCCATTCGAATCGGATTGGGCAGTCGGCCCCAGTTAATAATGCCCATTGATTAGGATTTGATATTACTGATTTTCCTCTGATTTCATCTAGTACCACAAGCGCTGAAATAATTGTGGGATCATACAGAAAATCTGGACGGAACCAGTGTTTTTCTTCAATAAAAGAAGAAAGATGCTGGTGGTTATTGTCGGTTTGAGACCACATGGCAATGTCTCGTATGATTCTTTCTTGACTCATCAGCTCGAAAAAGTCTTTTGCGGTTTGTCTGGTCTCATAAGAAAAGCGACTGAGGACATTGACAGCTTCAGTAACATCTGCTTCCGGGGTATCAACAAGCATTTGCACAAGAGCACTCCAGTAAATGAAATAGAGAGTGGTAAGTCGTTGTTGCCCGTCCAGTGGTTTGCAGATTGGAACAATATCTCCTTGGGATGTTGTGTCAATTTCTCCATATATAAAATTAAAGCTGAAGTATTTCCCGCTGATTAGATGTTCTTTGACTTCATCTAACACTCCTGATCGAACCGAGTTAGTAGCTTTATCTGATCTACCGTAGACATAGTCGCGCTGGATAGTTGGAATATGAATGGCATAGTGACTTATGAGTTGCCAAAAAGTGATTGATTGACCGTTTTGGAATGGTATGTCGTTCATGCTGTTTTATCCTCACCGTTAAGATAGTTGCTGATAGTTTTGATGATGCCGTAAGGTCCGTGAAGGTAGTCCTCACGATCTTTTGCGCTCCAAATGGAGAAGTTATCAGGATTGTCTGTATAATATTTGAGAAATACATTTTTGGTACAAGGTGGTACGAATGTTGTATTGCGGTCTGCCTCTATAATCCAGCGTCGTTTTTCAAGGAAACTTGCATTTTGATATCCTCGATTAATTTTGGCAGAAAGCAACGCCATGTTGCTGATGTTATTTTCGTCTTCATCCCTCAGAAAATCTCGTATTTGTTGTTTATTCCGATCCCAAAAATTGTGACAGTTTTTTCTGTAAAATCGTCTGATTCCAAGAACTCTTGAATAATACTTATTAGTTTATTTCGAGTGTTTTGTGTCTGGAGAGAGTTGAAAGATTCAGATGTTGTACTTAAGATTAGTTCCTTTAGATCTTTAAAGAATTGTTGTCGTATCTGATTAGCGGTTAAACTATTTTCTTTCTTATTTTTATTTATCTCTTCATCGGTTGGCGGGCCACCAGCTATCGCATGTATGTGTTCTATGTCCCATTTGTCTTTCTTATATAGATCAAATGGGAATCGTGTTTTTGAACTTGTGGTGCTATTAATGGTCAGTAGGTTAAAAAGCAACAAAGCATTACGAATCAAGTTTTGGGTATTGGATTTGGGGTCATTATATTCAAGCTGCTCAATTTGTTGTGGTTCGTTACCATATTCTTTAAGTGAATTTCGGATCTTGTTCCGGATGTGCTCGCGCAATTGAGATTTATCCAGCCCAGAAAATTCTGCATATAAATCGATGATTTTGCTTTTAGGAGTTGTATATTTTTGATTTCCTCGGCATGCAATAAGGTATCCAAAAAGATGATAAAGGTCGTTACTCTGATACCAGTTTTCTAGGTTTGCAAAAATTTCCTTGCAGCTACTCCACATTTCTCGGAGTATTCCTTTACCGGCGTTATTCTTATTTGAAGAGTTATAAATATAAGTAAACATAGCATAGGGGTTGTCAAGATTTTGTGTTTCTGGTTTCGTATTTTGAATGCTTAACCAGATGTCGAAAATCAGATCCATGCGGGTGGAATAGGTATCGCGTTCATCTCCTGTAAGGAAATACCAGAACTCATCGTTTTGTAGTTGTTGCTCCATATGATTCCATTCAATGGCTATAGGAGTCTGCTCATGTCGTTTTATGATTTCTGAGTCACTGAGCAATAAAGCTTTTACAAGCTCTGCATTGGTTAGAGGAATTTTTCCTTCATTGATTTTTCTGAACATATCGATTGAGTCAGTAGATGAAGGAACCTCATACCAGATAACCTTAACGTTTTTAATAACTTGACACCAAAATCGGTAAAGATCAGGTTTTTCTTTCTGATGCTCATTAGCCCAACTATCGATGCAATCAAAAGCCTGAGACATAAAATAGAAATCGGGATTGTCCAATGCTTTTTGTCGGTAAGCTTTGTTGGTAAGACTTAGCGATTCTAGAAATTCCTCGCTGTTTTG
Organism: Bifidobacterium sp. ESL0769; assembly: GCF_029395495.1. NCBI lineage: Bacteria > Bacillati > Actinomycetota > Actinomycetes > Bifidobacteriales > Bifidobacteriaceae > Bifidobacterium > Bifidobacterium sp. ESL0769. The sequence goes on from NZ_CP113918.1 coordinate 875,966, forward strand.
CCTTGTTTCATAGGTAATGGTGTACTTGACCCCATTTTCCACAACATCACAATAGCGCCCAAGAATATACAACGTGGTGAGTCGTTGTTGTCCGTCAATGACTTCATAGACATTGTTTTCGCGGTGCCGGACGACGATTGGTTGAAGACAGTATTGTAAATTCTTATCATTATCAAAATATGGGCTTAAATCGTCCATTAGTGTATTAATTTCGGTTTTGCCCCAGCGATATCCGCGCTGATAAGAAGGTACTGAGAAACAGTAGTTTTCGTCTTGTTTATCTGGCTTTAAATTTTGTATGGATCTCATACGAATTTGAGTATTAGATAACGGCTGTGTCATTTGCATCCTTACATAGGATAATATATTTAATTGTCATATAAATTATAGGCTTAAGTGTCTATATATAGTATGTCCAAATCTAGTAATTTGTGACAATCTTATTGCCGATAATTTTTGATACTAGGTAGTATCTTTTATGACGATTTTCTCCCGGAATGCTTTCTATTTAAATTTTGCTTGACTGGTTTCTTATACGATTTTTGTTCCAGTTAGTCAGCCAATTGATGAGGAATATGTCATCGTCTAAGTACCAAGTGCTCAGCTTGTCATTGAACGTTTCGCGGTCTGGCGGCTCCACTGGCACGGCGAGCACATCGGATGAGCCCAGTTTGAGCAGTAGCCCATTGGCGGCGAGCAGGACCGTACGTTTGTTGCCATCTCCGAATGGTTGCATTTTCGCCAGTGTGGCGAACAGATGTGAAGCCTGATTCAGCGCTTGCGAAGCTTTCAGAGGCTTTGTTGTATCGAGGGTGTCTAGAGACAATGTTGTATCGTCGTTTGAAACTTGATTCAGTTCCTGTTCAATTGCCGCGGCAGAAGGTACCGGTGGAGTATAAGTGCCTCGGTGAGTGAAGACAATAACGTTTTCAGCAGTTCTTAAAACGCCAGGTTCCATTGCAGCAGTGCGGGTCATCTTTGCGTTGATACCGGTGAACCAGTCCAAATCCATGGGACGGGTCGAGTAATCGTATTCAATGACGTAAGAAGAGGCATCTTTCAAATCGCAAAGCAATACATAATCATTACGTGACCCCACTACCTTGGGATTGCCGGTATGCAGAAAATCCTCGGTAGCCATCAGTGAGGTATTGAGCCCATCAAAGGTGCGCCCCATCCGATAGAGCAATCCTGCGAGTCCTTTGACCGTCATCAGGGGAGAGGCGTTGTGCCGCGTCGTCATAATTGCTCTCCTTGTTGATGTCATAAATCAAGATTCCATTGTGAAACATTACGATTCACAGTGACTTTTCGATTATAGAGGATATCAGGAAAGAGTTTTCAAGATTACAGATTTCCCCTACAATGAGATTTAGAGCTAGGACTTAAAGAGGTGATCAGATGCCAGAAGTAAGTAGATTCTTCGGAATCATTATAAAGATGATGTATCAGGATGAAGGCAAACATCATAAACCACATGTGCATGTAAAATATGGTGATTTCAAAGCATCGATTGGCATTGATGGTGAAGTGCTGGCTGGTTCTTTACCGGAAAAGCAATATAAACTAGTAGCTGCTTGGCTCGAATTGCATGAGGAAGAGTTGTATGGTGCATGGAATGAAGCTGTAGAAGGTAAGCCTTTTGCCAAGATTAAGCCGCTGTCTTAAGGAGATTTTCTATGTTTGTACAAAATGGGATTGTTTATGCTGACTCTCCAATTAAAGAGATGGAGGTACGTGATGCCCGTGTAACCGGCGACCATATCATGGTGGTGACGTTTTCGAACGGAGAGACACGACTTTGCGATTTTACCGAGATGTTTGATGATGTTCCTGCGTTTGCTCCATTACGAGATGAAGCCGTTTTCGAGGATTTTCGGATAGATGATGGTGTCTTGACATGGCAGGACGGATCAATCGATATCGCTGCTTCATATCTTTATAATCATTCGTATGAATACGATGTCCGTGCTCGGCTTGTGACGGCGTAAAGAAATAAAGGGAATAAAAAGCCGGTTGTTAACCAGCATGAGAGTGAACCTGTTAGCTAGTGCAGAAAGCAGGTTTCTTTGAGCGAGATTGTTACTATGAAACTCGGTTCTCGCAAGACGGTTCGACATGAAGAGTTGCCCGATGGCGGCTACCGCGAATTCGTAGGCTGGCAGGGGGGTATGTCGCCCAAAGAAGTGTGGCAGGCAGGTAACAGCTGGTGGAAGCTTGAGCCAGATCGCGCTGTACGCTGCGATTTGGCGGTCACTCTCAATCCTGGAAACGTTGTCGTTTGCGTAGCCAAGATTCGTGGCCTGATTAAGCGCGAGGATATGCGCATGGGTTTCATTGGTGAACCGGTGGAAAGCAAATACGATGCATAGCTTGGCAAGAGTCTCAAGCGCAACAATTCCAAGAATCCGATTGCTTATTTTGACGAGTGCGATGTCCTTGTTTCCGATGAAGTAAAGAAAAAGCACCAAGATTCTTAATCGCGAATAATTCACAAAACTAAAGTTGAAAGAAACAAGTTGTACATCCTCGGCGTACTTCCGCAGCGGTACTTATGGATTTGTTTGATTCCTATTTGTATTGGCATTGTCCTACTACCTGTTTCTTTAAAAATGAAGCAGATAAGTGAAGCCTGTTCAAAAAGATTCCGGGAACGGAAAGAAAGCGGGAGAACTTTCTCAAGGCTTGAGACGGATGCAAGAGAAATATGGTCAAGCGTTGAAGTTGATTTCGAATGAATATCGTCATGCAAATGAATTAAGTTATTTCATTAAGCATTTAAAAAATAGTGATGATTCATTTGCTGATATTGCTGAACAATATGAGATTGAGAACCTACATTGCTTTCAGTATGGGCTGTACGACACGCCGATAAATGTGATTTGTTTAACGGGAAAATTGTAATTCAATATCCTTTCAAACCTCAATCGACACAACGCTTGAGCGTTTAAACAAATCGTCATTCAGTGTATAGTGACGCAGCTCACTATCGTGTATTAGATTGACCCGGTAAACGAAACGGACTATGCTTTGAAATTAGCCAAGGAGGGGACACCTCGAGAAATCAAGGTGTATAACTGCCCGAGTTTTTTGGGGTGCTGTCCGTCGGGCGTACTTAACGAAGAGTATCGTCAGCTAATCGACGGACTGTAAGGTGGTTATTATGACTGAATTGTCCCATTTCCAAGGGCGTAGTTTGCTCTCTACACGTGATTTCACAAAAGAAGAACTCATGTGGCTTATTGGGTTTGCGATCCATCTCAAGGAATTGAAGCGCAACAACATCCCTCATCGTTATCTTGAAGGCAAGAACATCGCGTTGCTCTTCGAGAAGACCTCGACGCGTACTCGTTCCGCTTTCACCACCGCAAGCATCGATCTCGGCGCTCATCCCGAATTCCTCGGCAAGTCGGATATCCAGCTGGGCAAGAAGGAGACCGTACGTGATACCGCGTTGGTCTTGGGCTCCATGTTTGACGGCATTGAATTCCGTGGATTCAAGCACGAGCACGTTCTGCAGCTTGCGAAGTATTCCGGGGTACCGGTCTGGAACGGGCTTACCGATCAGGAGCACCCGACGCAGATGCTCGCCGATTTCATGACGATTCTTGAGGAGTTTGGCACTCTTGAGGGTAAGACGTTGGCTTATTGCGGACAAGGTCGTAACAATGTCCAGAATTCGCTGATGATTACCAGTGCCATTCTCGGTGTGAATTATGTGAATGCGACTCCTGAAGATCTGGCTCCGGATCCGGCCATTGTGAAGGTCGCCGAAGGCTTCGCAGCAAAGTCGGGGTCGACCATCAAGGTTACTTCCGACCCGGTCGAGGCTGTGCGTGATGCCGATGTCATCTACACGAATGTATGGGCTGCGATGGGTGAAGAGGCGCAGTTCTCCGAACGTGTTCGCGTGATGCGTCCGTATCAAGTCAATTCTGAATTGCTCTCCAACGTTCGTAACCCCAACTACATCATTCTGCATTGCCTGCCTGCGTTCCATAACGCCGAGACCGATTACGCCAAGGATATCCAGGAGCGTTTCGGAATCAGCGAGATGGAAATTACCGACGAGTGCTTCTATTCGTCGCACGCACGTCAGTTCCAAGAAGCTGAGAACCGTATGCATAGCATCAAGGCTATCATGGCGGCGACCTTAGGGAATCTTTACGTCCCTAGCATCTGATGCATTGATGCTCCTCTGATTATTTTCTATTCCCGGACCGGGCTCCTGTAATTTCCTCGTATTATGGGAGCCTGGCCGGGGCATAACTTTAGCCATTCATCTGGTACCAGTGTGGGTACCAGTATATGAAAAAGGATTTTCTTATGTCACAAACTACTGTTGCAAAATCTGATGAAAAGAAGGATGTCAAGCCCAAGCGTCGCAAGTCGATGCCGAATACTTATGTCATTCTCTTCCTCATTATCGTAGTAATTGCCGTTCTCACATGGTTTGTTCCCGGCGGAGCCTATAAGGCGGATGCCACGGGCCACGCGATTTCAGGTACGTATCACAGCGTGAAGTCGACGCCGCAGGGCATATGGGATATGCTCATGGCGCCTATCACCGGTATGCTCGGCTCCAAGACCATTGATCCGGCGATTCCGATTTCGCTGTTCATTATGCTTTTCGGCTCCTTCCTCGAAATGATGGAAGAGAGCGGGGCTCTGAAGATCGGTCTGCGCAAGATCGCAATTGCGAGCCAGAAGAAGCTGCTGCTGCTCATCGTGGCACTTACCAGCATCATGAGTGTCTTGGGAACCATCGAAGGTGCATATGAGGAAGGCATCGTCTACCTGCTGATGTTCCTGCCATTGCTTCTGGCGATGGGACTCGATACCGTCACCGGCACCATGATTATCGTGCTTGGTACTCAGGCAGGCTGCCTGGCGTCTACGATTAATCCGTTCGCTACTGGAATCGCTTCGGGCATCGCTCGTATTTCCGTCGGCGACGGCCTTGGCTTGCGTGTCATCATGCTGGTCGTATTCACTGCACTGGTCTCGTTCCTCATTTTCACCTATGCCAAGCGCGTTCAGAAGGACCCCTCCCGTTCAATGCAGTATTACCGCAGAGACAAGGATCTTGAGCTGTTCCCGACCGCAGAGGATGACTCTCATCTTTCCCTTTCCGGAGCTCAGAAGGCTTCCTTGTGGCTGTTCGTCGCGACCTTCGTGATTATGGTTGTCTCGCTCATTCCCTGGACGGGACTCAACTCGAAGTGGACGTTCTTCGAGACCTTCGCTACTTGGATTGGCAAGACGCCGGTGCTTCGCGTGTTGCTTGGCTCTGACATCACCCCGTTCGGCTCTTGGTATTTCGCTGAGCTTTCGATGCTGCTGCTGGTCATGTCGTTCATCATCGGCAAGGTCATGGGTTACACCACCGACAAGATTGTCAACATCATCATTCGTGGCGCCTCCGGTCTGGTGTCCACGGCGTTGATCGTGGCGATGGCCCGTGGTATCCAGGTCGTTATGGATGACGGCCAGATTACGCCGACCATCCTGCACATGGGTGAGAGCTCGTTGGCCGCGCTGCCTCCGATCGCATTCATGATCGTCTCACTCATCTTCTACACCCTTATTGCCTGCCTCATCCCCAGCTCAACTGGACTTGCGGCTGCGACCATGGCCATCATGGCATCGTTGGCCGGCTTCGCACACGTTCCTGCGGCGTTGATGGTTACGATTTACTGCATGGCCTTGGGCTTGGCGAAGATGATTACACCAACATCCATCGTGCTGATGACGTGCCTTCAGGCCGCGCATATTTCGTATGGGAAATGGATACGTTTTATTGCGCCGTATTGGGCGATCCTCTTTGGTACATGCTGCGTCATCCTTGTCATTGCGGCGCTCATCTGAGCGTTTCCCGCACTGATATTTCACACTGATATTCCTACAGAGAAGTGTTTTTTCTCTGCTTATCAGATAAGGTTTTGTTTAGTCTTAAAAACTAGACAAATAAAAAATAAAGGTATAAATAATAAGAAAGGTTGGGCCATCATGAATGCCCCAGCAGATACAAGCAAAACATATGTAACCAATGCGACTAATCCTCTGAAGAAGGTGATGATGTGTTCACCGGTGGGCTATAAGTTCAACGATATCAACGTCATCACCACCGAGTGGATGAAGAAGGGTGACACCGAAAAGAACGACGTCATGGTCCGTGAATGGCAGACCCTGGTCGATGCCTATAAGGATAACGGCATCGAGGTCGTTCAAGTCGAGCCGCATCCTGAGTGCGAGGTCATGACGTTTTCCCGTGACTATGGCTGCATGGTCAAGGAAGGCGCCATCATCGGCCACTTCCGTCACCCGGCACGTCAGATTGAAACCAAGTACTATGAGGCGAAACTCAAGGAAATGGGCGTTCCGATCATCGCCAGGGTCAACGCCGGCTGCATGGAAGGCGGAGACTTCTGGATGCTTGATGAGCACACGCTGGCTTGGGGTGAAGTCGACCGCACCGACGAAGCCGGTGTCGCCAACCTCCGTGAGCAGCTGTGGAAGTACGGCTATACCGTCGTAGGTGTTCCTGTCAACCCGGACAACCTCCATCTTGACATGTGCTTCAACATCGTCGCCCCGCAGGTCGCGCTGGCCGTCATCGATCAGCTTCCTTATCAGTTCGTGAAGGCTCTGAAGCGTCGTAACTTCGAGCTCATCCCTGTGGATGCTCAGGATGTGTTCAAGCATGGCTGCAATGTCGAGGCAATCGGCAACGGCAAGGTCATTGCCATCGAGAAGAACAAGCACATCAACGATAAGATGCGTGCTCTCGGCCTCGATGTCATTGACGTGCCCTTCGATCAGATTCTGCACGCCGGCGGTGGTCCTCACTGCCTGACTCAGCCTATTGAGCGTCCGTGAGAAAAGGCTCTGTAATGCATATTCTTATCTGTGATTATCCGGATTCAATGATGCCGGACCATCGCTTGGAAATGCAGACGCTGAGAGACGGATTGGGCGACGACACCGTCATCGATGTACTCGAGTATGACGATTCGCGACGTGACGAGTTTCTGCAAGCCGTGAGCAAGGCAGATGCGCTGTTGACTGCGTTCGTCAATGTCGATGCTTCGGTGATGGATGCCGCGCCTAATCTCAAGGTCGTTTCGTTGAATTCCACAGGATATGATCGTGTGGATCTCAAGGAAGCGACCAAGCGGGGCATCGGTGTATGCCCTGTAGGCGAATACTGCACAACGGATGTCGCGGAAGCGGCTGTTGCCTTCGTGCTGGCCCTGCACAAAAGGATTAAGCCTTATGGTCAGCAAATCGACAGGGATCATGTATGGGATTTCTCTGCATTCCCGGCTTGGCCGCGTTTGCAGGACCAGAGCGTGGGTATCTTCGGTTTCGGCAAGATCGGCAAGGCGACTTCGCGCAAGCTGATGGGCCTGGTCAAAGACATCTCTGTTTATGATCCCTATATCAGCAATGAGTCCGCTCTCGCTGCAGGGGTAACCATGAAGGACAAGGATGAGCTGCTTGCAACAAGCGACGTCATCATCAATATCATGAACCTCAACGATACTAACAGCGGCTTCTTCAACGCCGATGCATTTGCAGCGATGCAAAAAAAGCCGTTGTTCGTCAATGTCAGCCGTGGCCTGTGTGTAGATGAGTCTGCACTGTTGGAAGCACTCGATTCCGGACAGATTCGTGGCTATGCGGCCGATGTGTTGAGCGACGAGACGCCCGACTTGGCCAATAATGCCTTGGTCGGCAGGGACAACGTGCTCCTGACCCCGCATTCTGCGTTCTATTCCACAACCTCAATGGAAGCTTTGCAGCGTTTGTCTTGCGAGAACATCGTGCACTTCCTGAAAGGTGAAAAGGAAAGGGTGTTCAAGCTCGTTAATGCAGTGTGAAACTCCGTTCGCACTGGAAAGGAAATAAAAATATGTCTACAGATCCACGTAGCGTACTCGCGCTTGGTGGCAACGCTTTGGGGAACACACCTCAGGAACAGCTCGAGCGGGTTCGAGATACCGCCAAAGCGCTCATTGAGATGATCATGCATGACAATGAGATTATTGTCACCCATGGCAACGGCCCACAGGTCGGCATGATTCAGAAGGCGTTTTCCGTCGCGTCCCAGACGGATCAGAAAATACCTTCGATGCCATTGCCTGAGTGTGGGGCGATGAGCCAAGGCTACATTGGATATCATTTGCAGCAAGCACTGCAGAATGAGATCAAGCGGCGCGGCAAGCAATGGCATGTCTCTTCGCTTGTCACGCAGATTGAAGTCGATCCCGCTGATCCGGCATTCAACAATCCGACGAAGCCTGTTGGAGCTTTCCTCACCGAAGAACAGATGAAGAAAGCGTCCCAAGAGTCGCCCGATCTGAAGTTTGTCGAGGATTCGGGCAGGGGATGGCGTCAAGTAGTCGCCTCGCCGGCCCCGTTGCGAATCGTCGAAAAGCCGTCGATTCTCAATTTGCTTGATTCCGAGTTCATAGTGATTTGCTCCGGAGGCGGAGGGGTTCCCGTTGTCAGCAATAAGGATGGCATGCTTCAGGGTGTTCCCGCCGTCATCGACAAGGACCTCGCTGCGGCCGTTTTGGCCGAGGATGTCGGCGCGCAGACGCTGTGCCTTCTGACTGCGGTCGACAGGGTGGCGATTAACTTCGGCACTCCGCAGCAGCAAGATCTTAACGATCTGACAACCGCCGAGGCCCGCAAGCTGTGCAAAGAGGGCCAGTTTGCTCCCGGTAGCATGCTTCCCAAGGTGCTTGCGGCTATACGCTTCGCGGAATCTGGTCCGGGTAAGGTTGCCGTCATCGGTTCGTTGCAGCAAGCGGCAGCGACGCTTGCAGGTACCGCCGGGACACGCATCCACGCCTGAAACTGATTATATGTGGCAAGGAGAAGACTCACAGTGGTGATGGGTAGCGCATGGTATGCCGCCCATCACCACTGTGGGTTGTATCTAGTGTCCCGGCGGAATTGAGTTGAAAGTTCTCAAAATTTTCGTGTCGTTGGGTCAATGTGTTCCTGGTGGTGTTTGTTTTATGGTTCAAATTTATAGATTTTTCATTAATCATGAGAATCGAAGGTGATTTTCTTGAAATCCTTGCATATATTGGATTTTATTGTTATCGGATTGTATTTCGTAGTCCTGATAGGTATAGGGCTTTGGTCGTTGCGTAAAACCAAAAATCGCGATGACTACCTCGTTGCTGGCCGCCGTTTGCACTTTCCGTTGTTCTTCGGGTGTATGGCGGCCATGGCTGTAGGTGGTGCCGTTACCGTCGGCGGAACCGAGAAAGGCTATTCCGACGGCATCGCCGGTGCCTGGGTGGGTACTTCGCTCGGTTTGGGCCTTATAGCGCTCGGAATCTTGGTCTCCAGCAAGCTCAGTAAGCTGAGCGCATTGTCAATCAATGAAGTGATCGAACGCAACTATGGTGCCAGTGCCCGTGTTTTCGGGGCCGTTCTCACCATCATCTACACGGTTTCTCTGACAGTGGTTCAGGTGGTATCGATGGGCGCCATCGTCTCTGGCATCTTCAAGATTCCGAAAGTCTGGGCCATCATCGGTTCGGGCCTGGTCGTGGTTTTCTATACCTTCCTTGGCGGTATGTGGTCGGTGACCATGACCGATATCGTCCAATTCATCATCAAAACGCTTGGCGTGATGATCTTGGTGCCTATTTTCGTGCTCAGCAACCCTGCTGTCGGGGGAATTGCCGGATTCGTCCAGCACATCCCTGCTACCCATTGGAATCTGGGTGCCTACGGTTTCTCAGGAACACTTCATTGGATTCTACTTTATGTTCCCGGTCTGGTAATCGGCCAGGATATGTGGCAGCGCATCTTCACGGCCAAGACGCCGAAGATCGCACGCTGGGGCACGATTACCGCCGGCATCTATGCCATCTTCTATTCACTGGCTGCGGTCATGCTGGGAATGTTCGTGTGTGCGGCCGGATTCAAATTGAGCGATCCCTCGCTGGCATTCGAAACGGGTATCTCCGCTTTCCTGCCCACTGGTCTTGTCGGTCTATTGCTTGCAGCGGCGCTTGCCGCGGCCATGTCGGTGGCATCGGGAACGATATTGGCCTGCTCGACGGTCATTTACAATGATTTGTATCTGCGTTTCGTCAAGGGCCAGAAGAGCTCCGAAGCCTCTGCCGTTTCCGATGGTCAGGATGCCAAAAACGACGTCAAGGCGGAAGCTGCGAATGAAGAAGCCAAAAAGAATCATGGCGGCAATGATGTGTGGATCAATCGTGGAATCGCCATCGTCGTCGGCATCGTCATTATCGCTTTGTCGTTGCTGATCAGCGATATCTTCAAGGCGCTGGATCTTGCCTACGGTTTCCTTTCCGGCTGTGTCTTCATCCCTGTGATTTTCTCCTTCGTATTGAAGAAGATCTCCCGTTTCGCCGGTTTCGCCTCGTTGTTCGCCAGTACGGCCGCCGTGTCCGTCACCATGATCTACGGTGAGCTGACCAAGCAGACCGAGTTTGCCGTCGGTGGCAATTGGCCCATTATTTTCGGAATTTCGGTAGGCCTTATCGTCTATCTCTTGGTGACGGCGCTTGACAAGCATAAGGTGACTCCGAACGTATCGGCGGATGAAGTGGAACCTGCAAAGGATGCCGTAGCCGTCGCAGATGCCTCGTGAAGTCTAAAAAGCTGCGGGCTGGTCGCGTTTTCAGACCGACACCGCAGCTGGCGCAATCAGATGATTGATTATAGCTGTCCGCGAACGTATACGGCGGTGTGATAATTGTTTGATGCGCGGTCAGTGAAGAAGCGGATGGCGCATGAGGCAGGCGCACAAGGCGCCATTCGTGAAAGGTTTGACGAGTATGTCACAGATACAACAACAGCGGAAAGTCATTGTTCTGGGCGGACACGGGAAGGTGGCGTTGCTTGCCGAGCCGAAGCTTAAGGAAGCCGGTTTCAACGTCGATGCGGTGATCCGCAACCCGGCGCAGTCCGACGACGTGCGCAAGGCCGGCGCGAACCCGGTGGTCTTCGATATGGAACATGCCAACGTCGACAGCTTTGCTGGTCTGTTCGAAGGCGCCGTTGCCGTCGTGTTCTCGGCAGGTGCCGGCGGTGGGGATGACGTTCGTACCCATGCCGTCGATTATCAGGCAGCGGTCAACGCGATTGATGCGGCCGAAAAGGTGGGTGTGCGCCGCTTTGTCATGGTTTCGTATGATACGGCTGACCGCGATCCGCAGGAGATGGGCTGGCCTGACTCGTTCATCACGTATGCACAGTCTAAGCACGATGCTGACGCCCACTTGCGTGATTCCTCGCTTGAATATACGATTCTCGGCCCCGGCCTGCTTACGCTTGAGCCGGAAACCGACAAGATTGTCTTGACCGATGACCATACGATGATTGACGGCAAGCCGGCAACCAGCGAGCAAAGTGCGACCTCGCGCGGCAACGTCGCGGCGGTCATCGCCCGCGTGCTCGGTGCCGATGTCGCCAAGCGTAAGACCATCGATTTCTACGACGGTGACAAGCCGATCGACGAGGTTCTGGTCTGAAGTTCAGATCGAAATCTGATTCTGACATATTGCCGCTCCCGAAAGCACAGGCTTCGGAAGCGGCATTTTTATGCCAGCGCTGTATGGTTAGATAGACTATTGAGAGATATACAAACATGTTGAGAGATGTACAAATATAAAGAAAGGCCCCCGATGGAGCAGAAACAGTACGTATGTGTCAAGTGCGGCTGCCAGCACTACACCTCCGATCAATTCCAAGCGACCGGCGGTGAATTCGCCAAGCTGTTCAACGTACAGAACAAGAAATTCATTACCGTCAGCTGCACCCAGTGCGGCTACACCGAGCTCTATCGTGCCGAAACCGACGCCGGCATGAACATTCTTGATTTCCTGATGAGCTGATGTCTGTTGTTCTGACCTTATTTGCGTTACGCTTTAGGTAGTTGTCAAGCCAAAGGGGCGGAAGATATGACGATTGCGTTGAAGCGGGTTTATGAGGTGGCCGAGGATTCGGATGGCTATCGTGTGTTGGTCGACCGGCTTTGGCCTCGCGGCATTTCCAAGGTGAACGCGAAGCTCGACTTGTGGCTCAAGGAGATCGGCCCGACCACGCAGCTGCGTAAGTGGTTCGGTCACGACCCCGCCAAATTCGATGAGTTCGCCGATAAATACCGCAAGGAACTGGACAATAACACGGAAACGGTCGACAAGCTGGTTGCGATATGCCGCGACCAGCCGAAAGTCACTCTGCTATACGGCGCCAAGGACCCGGCGCACAATCAGGCAGTGGTTTTGAAAGATTATCTCGCCAGGAAACTTTCATAAATGATTTTCACGTTCTCGCAAAATCGCTTGACCGACGGCTTTCGTAAAGCAATGCGTTCTGTTGTCAAATGCTGTTATTGCGAAATGACGAAAGATAATCGGTCGTATATCAGAAAAGTTCGGTTTCGGACATCCCAAAGTCAGGAATTTCATAGAAAAAATCCTTATTTAGGCCGTGTAAAGCCGTTTGTATAGCGTATGATAATAGTTATGGCGACAGTGACGTTATCAATACCGAGGGCACACAAGCGTGAGCGTGCCATTTCCGACTACTTCAACATGTGGGTGACGCGCGATTTCGATAAACTCGACGCGATTTTCGCTCCGGATTGTGTCTACGAGGAATCCAACGGGCATATCTACGAAAACCGCAACCAGATTCATCATTGGATCGAGGACGCGATGGAGCGTCAGACGATACTGACGTGGAAAGTCAGCTATTTTACGCACGCACGCGGTCGTGAGGGCCAGCCGTCGATCACCGTTTTCTGGACGCTTGCAGGGCAGGAGCGCGAGGGCGAGTCCTATGATTATGACGGGGTTTCGGTCATTGAGTTCAATCGCCAGAACAAGATCAAGCGTGTCCGCGAGTTCACGGCCACACGTCGCCGTGACTACCCGTACAAGGGCGAGTAAAACAGTAGATTTTATTTAAATGTAACAAAACGGGGATTTCCAAAACTTGAGTCGAGGAGACTCAAGTTTTGTTCACTGCAGGTTAAATTCGGGAAGCCGCAGCGGGAATATCGGTTGGACTAAGTGACAAGATAAAGACTTGGAGCCGTGAGGTTCCGGAGCCTCTCGTCACCCGGCTGGCCGGCTTCCGGCCGCGGACGTCATGGCTTGCCTCCAATACTTAGGAGTATTGATTATGGCTATGTTTCCGGCTTTGATGCATGATGCGTTCTCTGATATGTTCGACGATCCGTTCTTCGCCGGTTGGGGTGATTCGAGCTCCCGCATGGGCAACCCGATCTCTTCGGCCAACATGATGAAGACCGATGTTCGCGAGACCGATAAGGCCTACGACGTCTCCATCGATATGCCCGGCTTCAACAAGGACGATATCGCCCTTGAGCTGCACGACGGTTATCTGACCGTCTCCGCCAAGCGTGACGAGAACCATGACGAGAAGAACGATGAAGGCAAGTGGCTGCGTCGCGAACGTTACGCCGGCACCTGCTCGCGTAGCTTCTACGTCGGCGACGAGGTCAAGGAATCTGACATTCACGCCGCCTACAAGGACGGCACGCTGAGCCTCGAAATTGCCAAGGTTCAGCCGCAGCCGAAGGTCGAGGCCAAGCATCAGATTGCCATTGAGGGCTGATTTGCCGATAGGTCGTTTTGACCGATAAAACGCGCAGGCCGTTTGGTTGGGAATACCAATCAGACGGCCTTTTCGTTTTGTGTAAATGGGGGAAATAGCTATATGTGCTGAGGGCGGTCAATTCGGCGATTGTGAGATGCTTATGCCAATTGTTACTTCTTTGGCGTCCTGTTTCTTGCATTTGCGTCACGAAATGCAAGAAATGCGTCGCTGGGATTGTTTTCATCGTCCCATTTCTTGCATATGGTTACGAAAAGTAAGAAATGGGACGCCGGACCCACCTTACGTGGTGGCAACCAACCTCCGGTTCCGTTTTCGCCCCTGAATTTTCCTGTATTACTTCGTGATCTTCTCGTATTCGGGAAGGCCCATATAGTTGAAATCGACCTTGACGTTTTTGGTGCTGCCGGCGGCCACGTTCGCGTACCACAAAGGAATCACTGGCAAGTCGCGCAGCAGCGTCTCTTCGGCCTGCTGATAAGTTGAAATCGAGTCTGACAGCGAAGGTTGCGCTGCCGCCTTGTCGATCAAAGAGTCGAATTCCGCACTCCTGTAATCGCCGTTGTTGAGCCCCTTCCCGTCAGCCGCCGAAGAATCGTAGGCCTGCACAAGGTAGCCTTCCGGATGCGGGTAATCCGATTGCAGCCCTTGCACGAAAGCCGCGTTGATGGTCCGGTTGTGCACCGCCCCGCTGAATTCCTTCTGCGTGGGCAGCGCATAAGGTGCGGCGTCAATCGAAAGCGAGTTCTTGATCGAGTTGACGATGGCCTCCACCCAGGGCTTGAACCCGCTGTCGGCGCTGTAGGCCAGACGGAACTGCCCGTCGAAGGGAGCAATGGCATCGGCCTTTTTCCACAGTTCCCGCGCCTTCTTCGGGTTGTAGCCGATGACGTCGGCGCCGACGAGTTTGGTGGAGTAGCCCGCAATGGTGGGGGCTGTGAAGTCCGTGGCCATCTTGGCCGTGCCGTGCAGCACTTTGGTGGTGATGTCTTTGCGGTCGATGGAAAGCGAAATCGCCTCGCGCCGCAAGCGGCCTTCCTCGCCGCTGAAATGCTTGAGATTCTGGGGGATGGTGAAGGATTTGAAGGCCGGACCGGGCTTGACGTAAGGGGTGACGTCCTTGTCCGAACGGAACGTGGTCAGCGCCGAGTTGGGGATGGCGTCGAGCACGTCGAGATTGCCGCCTTCGAGATCCGAATACGCCGAATCGACGTTCGTGTAAAGCTTGAAGGTAAGCCCTGAATTTGCTGGTTTGCGAGGGCCTTTGTAGGTCTTGCTCGGTGTCAGCCGTATCTCCCGGTCGTGGGTCCAGGATGTGAGTTTGTATGGCCCGTTGCCCACTGGATGCTCACCGAACGCCTTGATATCGGCGAATGCGCTCGAAGGCATTGGCAGGAACGCCACATCGCCGACCTTGTAGTTGAACGACGAATCGTGGCCGTTGATATCGACCTTGAGCGTGTTGTCGTCCACGGCGTGCAGACCGGAAAGCTGCGCCTTCGGGTCGCCTTTCTCGTTCTGCAGCGCGTCGTAGCCCGCGATGGTCGAGAAGATGGAGGCTCCCATCATGCCATTGGCGGCGTTGGCGGCGAACGACCAGGATTTTGCGTAGGTTTCGGCGGTGATGCGCTCGCCATTGGAGAAGGTGAGTCCTGGCTTCAAAGTGATGGTGTATTGCGAGGCGTCGGCGTTGGAGGTGATGGATTGTGCCCCGGCGTTGACGAGTTTGCCGTCCTTGCCGAACGTGACCAGCCCTTCGAACAGTTGGGTGACGACCTTCCAACCCGCGGTGTCGTCGGTGTTGGAGGGGACAAGGCCCACTGCGGGCTCGACGTTGTTGACCACCACCGGTTGCTGTGACGCGGAGCCTGTTGAGGAAGCGTCGCCCTGCCTCGTCCCACCTGTCGATCCGCCGCAACCGGCCAAGGCCATGGAGACGCTGAGAGTCAGTGCCAAGCCTGCGATGGCGGTGTTGATGGTGTTTCGAGTGGACATGTGGGCGACCTTTTCTCGCTGGGGTTTATACAGCTTTGAGTTGTGCTATCCACCATATCGGCCCCATCCCCGTTAGCGAGGTGTTTGAAACATAAATTTGGCGGATAGGTGAACGTGAGATTATCGGCGTTGTTTATGACATCTTATCAAAGCTTGCTAGACAGTGCCGGTCGTGATAATGGAATAATATTTGGTACTTTTGGAAAATATCGCCAGGTTTGGCGTGGTTGCGGCCAGCGTTGCTGCAATCGGGAAGAACGTGGGATTATGATTGGTACCAGTATTTATTGATGAGGCATATACGGGAATATATGTAGGAATAGAGGTGGGCATATGGGTATGCCATTGGATTTGTATGTGATTCGACATGGTGAGTCGGAGGCGAACGTCATCGTCAAGGCCGGGGAGCACGGCGATAATTCGCTTTATACGCAGGACAACGTCACTGTCCCGGACCGCTCGTGGAGGCTGACGGCGACGGGGCGCAAGCAGGCCTATTGTATCGGCCGCTGGCTGGTCGAGCAGCAGCAGCTTTTTGATCGCTACTTGGTTTCTCCTTACGTTCGTACCCGCGAGACCGCGGCGACCATGGCATTGCCCAAGGCCAAGTGGGAGGAGACCCGCGTGTTGCGCGAACGTTCGTGGGGCGAGATCAGCACGGTGACCCAGGACGTGTTCAAGAACAACTACGAACGCAACTGGATGTTCAAGAAGACGGATCCGCTCTACTGGCGTCCGCCGGCCGGCGAATCCCTTGCCGACGTCGCCGAAAACCGCGTCCATAACCTGCTGACGTCGCTGAACCGCCGCGCCGAAGCCCAGTCCGTCATCGTGGTGACCCACGGTGATTTCATGCTTTCGCTGATGCTCACCCTCGAAGACCTTTCCGACGAAGAGTTCCTGCGCCGCGCTGACAGCGACAATTGGAAGATCACCAACTGCACCTGCCTGCACTATTCGCGCCGCGACCCCCACACCGGCCGCACCGACGAGCGCATCCGTTTCGAGCAGACCGCGCGCCCGGTCTACGATAAGGACACCGGCCGTTGGACGATCAAGGTCGACCCGTGGCGCGAGTTCCAGCGTCCCCTCCTCTCCAACGGTGACCTCGTAGACGTCGTCCAATCGGTAACCCCTCATCTATAAGTCGTTTCCTCAACAGTGAGAATGTGTTGAGTGCTGGAGGCTGGGATATGTGATGCTCAGGCGTAAAGCTTGGCCTACCGGCCTGTGCAAAATCAAAGATTTTGCCTTCGCGCTCGATGCATCGCGCTCACTCCACCTACAGGAAGCCCACCGGGCTTCCTGCTTAACGGCTCAGCCCGAACCTTGTATATCCCAGCCTCCAGCAACGTCAGTTGTCGCTTCAAAGAAATGGTTGTCACTTGTGCGATACTCGACACGCCGACGTCAAGGGGACCGCTATAATATCCAACGGCGCGTGACGAAATCAAAGCCGCGCGGTGAATCCCCTATTTTCTATTAGTGGCGGAAGTATGCCCAAAAGGAGAGTCAAGGATGAGCAACATGTTCACCTGGAAACTGCACGGTGACGGCAAGACGTTGAATCCCGGGGAAGTGGTCGACCCCGACGAGAGAATGACGTGGGGCCGAACGGCGGGCATTGGTGCCCAGCACGTGATCGCGATGTTCGGCGCGACGTTCCTCGTTCCGATACTGACGGGCTTCGATCCGTCCACGACGTTGTTTTTCACGGCGATGTCGACGGCGCTGTTCCTGTTGATCAATAAAAATGAGCTACCCAGTTATTTGGGTAGCTCATTTGGTTTTATAGCCCCGATTGTCGCGGTCACCACCGCGCACAAGGGCATTGCCGTGGCGAGCTTTGGCATCATGGTCACCGGTATGCTGCTGGCGCTGATTGGTATTCTGGTGCACTTCGCCGGCGCGAAATGGATTGACATCATCATGCCTCCGGTGGTCAACGGCGCCATAGTGGCCATCATCGGTTTCAACTTGGCTCCATCGGTATGGAATAATTTCCAGAAGGCTCCCGACACCGCGGCAGTTACATTGATTGCCGTCCTGCTTATTGCCGTGCTCTTCAAGGGGCTGCTCGGCCGCCTGAATATCCTGCTCGGTGTCTTGGTCGGTTACGCCTACGCCTGCTTCCGGGGCCAGGTCGACTTCGCCGCCGTGGGCAGGGCCGCATGGATTGGTTTCCCGCACTTCCACCTGCCGCAGGTTGATTTCTCGGTGCTGCCGATGTTCATTCCGGTGGTCATGGTCCTGATCGCCGAAAACGTCGGCCATGTCAAGTCCGTCGCACAGATGACCGGCCGCAACTATGACGACCACATCGGCACCGCCCTCTTCGCTGATGGCCTTGGAACCACGATCGCCGGCTTTGGCGGCGGATCAGGCACCACCACCTACGGTGAGAACATCGGCGTAATGGCCGCCACCCGCGTCTATTCCACCGCCGCCTACTGGTGCGCGGCTGCTTTCGCTCTGATCCTGAGCCTCTGCCCGAAGTTCGGCGCCATCATCAACACGATTCCCGCCGGCGTCTTGGGCGGCGTGACCACCTTGCTCTACGGCATGATCGGCATGGTCGGCGTGCGCATCTGGGTCGACAACCACGTCGACTTCGGCAAGCCCCTGAACAACATGACCGCCGCGGTGACGATGATCATCGGCATCGCCGACTTCGGCTTCGCAATTAGCGGCGTCAAGTTCAACGGCATCGCCATCGGCACTGTCGCGGTGCTCGTGATGTACCACGGCCTGCGCGCCATCGGACGCGCCACCGGAGCCATCGCCAAGGACGGCACCGAGTGACGCCGATGGCTCGATAGCTTTAAAAAGTACCGCAAAAGTACCAAGCCGGAAACCAAGGCCGGCTGATATGCCGGGTGGCAATTCAACGTCACCCGGCGTTTTTTTAACCGTGAGTGGTCGGGTTCCAAAGCAGAAAAAAATATGTCTCGTCCGGTTTGCATATCTCGAAATCTGTATTGCGAAAGCATTGTCGGCGTGTCATATCTGCACGAGTATTCAGATATTTGTAACCCCATGGTTTATATAGCAGAATGATTAACGTCTGAATATATCTGATTGTAAATATAAGTACTCTCTTTAAAAACTTTGGTCATTCTTTTGACAAAACGGTTACATCGTCATATAGTAATTTTCGTCGGTTGTTCATTGCGAGGACGCAGGAGAGTTAAATATGAGTATTCATGTTGTCATCATGGGCGTTGCCGGCTGCGGCAAAACCACCGTAGCGCAGGCTGTGCGAGACCAATTGGGCTTCGTGATGGCCGAAGGCGACGATTTCCACCCCAAGGCGAATGTAGACAAAATGAGTCATGGCATACCGCTAACGGACGAGGATCGTTGGCCTTGGCTGGAGACCATTAGCCAGTGGATGACCGATCAGGACAAGGAAGGCAACTCCACCGTGGTTTCCTGCTCTGCGTTGAAGCGGACCTATCGCGAGGTACTCCACAAGCATGTTAACGTCCTTTTTGTTCATCTTTCCGGCAGCCAAGAGCTCATCGGCGGTCGTCTGGCCAAGCGCAAAGGCCATTACATGCCGCCGTCGTTGCTTCCCAGCCAGTTCGCCGATCTTGAGCCGCTTGAACCCGACGAAAACGGTGTCACGGTCTCCGTTGAAGGAGACCCGACCACCGTCGAAAACCGCGCCATCGCAGCCATCAAGCGCTACGAAGAAACCGGTAAGCTCGCTTAGTCGACATCATTGGTAAAAGTCGCGGCGAAGGTAAGGCTGCTTTCGCCGCAGCAGTTCCTGATTCAGCAAAAACATGCGGAATCAGACGGCTTGGCTGAATTGGTCGATTCGAATGATTTAGTCGGTTGATTCAGCCGAATGTAGTTAAAACGTATAACAAAGCCTTTAACGACGAAGGAAAGGATACATTATGGCCGATTTTTCCATTCACAGTTTTGAGCTGACCGACAAAGTCGTGCTTATCACCGGAGGCGCAAGCGGGCTGGGGAAGTACTATACTCAGGCTGTCAGCACGGTCGGAGCCGATGTCTGCGTCGTCAGCGCCACCGAAAACGGTTGGGACGAGACGCGCAAGATCGTTGAGGGCAATGGTCGTAAGGTCGTGTTCATCAAGCAAGACATCACCGAAGACGGCGCGGCCAAGTCCATCGTTGAACAAGCTCTCAAAGAATTCGGCCGCATCGACGTGCTCATCAACAACGCCGGTATCCAGCTTCGCCACGATCTCGCTGATTTCCCCGACGAAGACTGGCGCAAGGTCATTGATGTGAACCTCAACGCTTTGTATTACCTTTCTCATGAAGTCGCGAAAGTGATGATGAAGCAGAAGAGCGGCAAGATCGTCAACATCGGCTCGATGCAGTCCTACCGTGCCGGCAAGCGAATCTTCCCGTACGCCGCCAGTAAGCACGCGGTCATGGGGCTCACCAAGGCCTATGCCGATGCCCTCGCGCCGTACAATGTGCAGGTCAACGGCCTGGCTCCCGGCTATATCAACACACCGATGACACTCGCCCTCCAAAATGACCCGGTGCGCAGCGTCGAGATTCACGATCACATTCCGGCAGGCCATTGGGGTGAGCCGAGCGAGCTCATGGGGGCGATGGTGTTCCTATGCTCCGCGGCCTCCGACTATGTCACCGGCGTGATGTTGCCTGTCGACGGAGGCTACCTGCTCCGCTGATGCCGGTTTAACGCCGGAGCTGCCCAAATCGGGCTGAGCGGGGCCGAGGTTCAAATCAAAGGTTAAAGCCAAAGGTTCAAGCCCAAGGCCGGTCCATCAACAAAGTTGTTTCCCGTGTCGAAAGACGCAGGAATGAAAAATAGAAAACAAAGAAGAACAATATGAAGGAGTATGAAAAGCAATGCCATTAGTAATTGTGGCCTGCGCTGTCGCAGTGCTGATTTTTCTGATCGCTAAATGCAAGCTCAATACGTTTGTATCGCTGATTATAACCTCGATTCTGGCGGCATTGGTCCTCCAGATCCCCATCGCCAAGATTCCGACGACCATCGAAACCGGCATCGGCGGCCAGCTTGGCCACCTTGCCGTCATCTTCGGCTTCGGTTCGATGTTGGGCAAGCTGGTTTCCGATTCCGGCGGCGGACACCGCATCGCCATGACCCTGATTGACAAATTCGGACGCAAGCACATCCAGATCGCCGTCGTTCTGGCATCCTTCATCGTCGGCATCGCGCTGTTCTTCGAAGTTGGCCTTGTTGTGCTGCTCCCGATCATCTTCGTGATCGCGCGTGAAATCGACATGCCGTTCATGGAGCTTGGCCTTTCCGCGGCCGTCACATTGAACGTCGCCCACGCCTTCCTGCCGCCGCACCCTGCACCCACCGCAATCGTCGGCACGCTCGGCGCGAACATGGGCCAGGTCATGATCTATGGCATCATCGTCGCCATCCCGACCGTCATCATCTCCGGCCCTGTCTTCAACCACTTCCTGCACAAGCTGCGTCCCGGCCTCTACCGCAAGGACATCGACATCACCGTGCTCGGCGAGTACAAGGAATTCAAGACCGAGGACACCCCGGGCTTCGGCATCTCCGTGCTTACCTCGCTGCTGCCGGTCATCCTGATCGCGTTCGCGACCATCTGCTCGTTCATCCTCCCCAAGAAGAACGTCGTCAACGAGGCCATCCAGTTCGTCGGCGCGCCTGATATCGCAATGCTGCTCTCCATGCTTTTCGCTATGTGGTCGATGGGCTTCCACCAGAAGAGGAAGATGGGCGAGATCACCAAGTCCATGGAGCAGTCCGTCAAACAAATCGCCATGATGCTTCTGATCATCGGCGGCGGCGGCGCCTTCAAGCAGGTGCTCGTCGACGGCGGTGTTTCCACCTATGTCTCCCACCTGTTCACGAACATCAGCATGCCGCCGCTGATCGCCGCCTGGCTCATCACCGCCATCCTGCGCGTTTGTGTCGGTTCGTCGACCGTCGCCTCGCTTACCGGCGCAGGCCTGGTGTTGCCGCTGATGGCTTCCACCGGTGCGAACCCCGCACTGATGGTGCTTGCCGTCGGCGCTGGCTCTGTGTTCTGCGATCACGTCAACGACGCAGGCTTCTGGATGATCAAGGAATACTTCGGCCTTTCGCTGAAGGACACCCTTTCGTCCTGGACAGTCGCGACAGCGGTGATATCCGTTGTGGGCTTGCTTTCCGTGCTCTGCCTCTCGCTGTTCGTCTGAGCGATAGCGTCTGCAGACACTAGGCATAATAGAAAAATCGGGTCCCGCGCCATTCTGTTTGAAGTGGTGCGGGACCCGATTTTGTATGTCGGATTATCGGAATATCGGATTATTGGTTTGCTGGTTTGCCGGATCAGGAGTGCTGTGTGGTTGTGCGCACCTCGCTGACGATATGCGTCATGGCCTTGCGTGCGAGTTTCGCATCGCCCTTCCAGATGCCCTCGGCTACTTTTTCGTGAGCGTCCAGCGCGTCGGGACGCGGCCTGGCGGGGTAAAGCCCCTGTTCCACACGGCTTTTCAGCACGATGTCGACCAGCGGCGAAAGTGCGGTGAACAGTTCGTTGCCGCTGTGCGTCAGTATCTCGTTGTGGAACCGGGTATCAAGTTTATGGAATTCCGTAAGATTGCCGGATTCCCCATCCTTGCGCATCTGGCTGGCCAGAACCGGCATCAGCGCTTTGGTTTCCATCGGTGCGTACATCGCGGCATCCTCGGCGGCCACGGGTTCGACGGCCAGACGCAGCTCGGTAATTCTCAGCAATTGCTCTTTCCTGCAGCTGGAGTGCAGCTTCCATTCGATGACCTGAGTGTCGAGTGACTGCCATTTATCCAGTTTCTGGGCGATGAGACCGACGCGTTTCCGCACGATGACGGCATTGGCGGATTGCAGGGCATGAGCGGCTTCCCTTGCCACGGTCCTGGAGATTGAGAAACGTTCCTGAATGTCATTAAGTGTGATACTGGTGCCTGGTTTCCAGCGGTTTTCGATGATATCGATCGCGAGTTTTTCGGCGACGTCGTGATGCATCGGAATTGGCGTGGTTTGTGCCTCGGTTGCGCTCACCGGGGCTGGATGTGCCTTGGTCGCATTCGTGGGAGTGGATTGAGCTTCTATAACATTTGTCAGGCTTGCCTGTGTGCCGGAGTCATTCTTGGGTGTTGTCTGCATTTCGTCTGCATTCGCCGTACTCTGTGCCAGCTTTGCTTTCGGCTTGGTCTTTTTGGCTGGGTGCTTCTTCGCTTCCAAATCGTCATCGTCATTGGTTCGGGAATCGGGGACGGGGCTGTGCGTCTGCCTTTTGCGTTTGTTGCTCATTCTCTCAAGGTTATCAAAAACTTGTAAAAAATTCGCATATGTCGTCAAAAAATTAAAGATAAAATAAAAAGAAATCTTTTTAAAAATAAAGGTAATCTCTTTAAAATATATGATACTCTTTAATTGTAGACAAACAGTTGTTTCTCAAGGAGGAAATGATGCAGCTCGGCATGATTGGTCTAGGACGTATGGGCGGCAACATGGCTAAGAGGATTCGCGAAGCCGGCCACGAAGTCGTGGGTTACGATTTGAACCCCGAATCCGGTCGCGATGTTTCGAGCCTAGAAGAGCTGGTCTCCAAGCTCGATGCCCCGCGTAACGTGTGGGTCATGGTGCCCTCGGGCAAGGCCACGGACAGCACGCTCGACGAGCTTCTGGAGCTGCTTGAGCCCGGCGACATGGTGATCAACGGTGGCAATTGCCGCTATACCGATGACAAGATCAATGCCGACAAGCTGGCGAAAAAAGGCATCGAATATATGGACTGCGGCGTCTCCGGCGGTGTCTGGGGCGAAGAGCGTGGCTATGCTTTGATGGCAGGTGGCACCGATGAGGAATATCAGCGCATGCTCCCGATTTTCGAGGCGCTGAAGCCGGAAGGCAAAGACGGTTTGGTCCATGCCGGTCCGGTCGGCGGCGGCCACTTTGCCAAGATGGTGCACAACGGTATCGAATACGGCATGATGCAGGCGTTCGGCGAAGGTTTCGCGACGATGGAACGCAGCGAATATGTCACTGATCCTGCAAAGGTCATGGCTTCGTGGCGCGCCGGCAGTGTCGTCGATTCCTGGCTCCTTGACCTTGTGGTCCGTGCGATGAAGGATGATCCTGACCTTAAGGGGATGCCGCCGGTAGCCGACGAGACCGGCGAGGCGAAGTGGACGATCGAGGCCGCGGCTGAACTGGGTGTCCCGACCCCGGCCATCAGCGCCGGTCTTTACACTCGTCAGGCCTCGCGCGGCGGTGCGGACGATATTCTGCGTGTGGTCACCGCGATGCGCAACCAGTTCGGCGGTCACATCACCAAAGCCTGAGGCGAATGCTCATTTCATATGGCTTGATTATGAAACATAATCGATATTGATTATTGTGGGGTTCCATTTATTGAAGACGGAACCCCACAAATGTATACGAACTCAGACTTCTTTGCGACTACTCATGATTGCGCCGGATCAGACTGTCCACGATACCGATGACGATGCCGACAGCGGCGGGGATGAGCCACGTCAGCTGAGCACTATAGAGCGGCAAATGAGCCAGCACGTTGCTCACAGAAGTTACGGAAAGCCCGAAGACGGCAAGCAGCTTGATGATGCAGTCGAAGATGGTGTATAGCGCCACCAGCAGTACTGTCCAGAAGTAGACGCGCTGGAACTTGGAAGCGAACGGCTTTTCGACGAGGTTCAACACAACCAGCACGATGGCGATGGGGTAGAGGGCGCCTAGCACCGGCAGTGAGACGGTGATGATGGCGCTCAGACCGGCGTTCGAGACGATGAAACTAAAGACGGCGAAGATGACGCTCCAGGCGCGATAGTTCACTGCATGGCCGAAAACGGTGGGGAAGTTCTCTTCGAAATAGGTGGCACATGTCGAGATGAGGCCGGTGCAGACGTTGAAGCACGCGAGCACGAAGATTACGCCGACGAAGGCGGTGCCGATGGAGCCGAACGCCGAGGTGGTGAGGTTGGTCAGCACGGTGGCGCCGGTGTCGTTTTTGCCGTTGGCGGATTTGATGGTTCCGCTCACCGCACCAATGAAGGAAAGGGCGGCGTAGATGAGAATGAGCAGGATGCCGGCGCCTGTTCCAGCGATGCCGGTTTCGCGGCGGTTCGTTTTGGTGTCGGTGACGCCGAACTCCGAAATATTGGCGGAAATGACGATACCGAAGTAGAGTGCGGCCAGGAGGTCCATGGTCTGGTAGCCGTTGATAAACCCGTAGATCAGCGAACCGTGAGAGTAGTCGCCGAACGGCTTGCCCAGCGGGGCGTGATTGATGAAGATGCAGGCAACGAACATGACTGCGATTAGCACGAGCAGCAGCGGTCCCATGAAGCGGCCGAGCGATTTCGAAAGCTTTTCAGGGTGTTGGCTCAGGATGAATGAAAGTGCAAAGAAGACCAGCGAATAGATCAGCAGCGCTACACGGTTGTTTTCGCCGACGAACGGGGTGATGGCCATTTCGTAAGAGGTCGTGGCCGTGCGAGGGATGGCGAAGCAGGGGCCGATGGCCATGATGATGACGAAGGCCAGTACGGCGGCGAACTTGGGGGAGACCCGCGAGGCGAGGTGCTCGAAGCCGCCGGCCGAAGCTACTGCCAGCACGCCCAGAATTGGCAGGCCGACCGCCGAGACGATGAAGCCGATGGTGGCCGGGATTGCGGCGGACTGCGCTTGAGCGCCCATAAGCGGCGGGAAAATGAGATTGCCGGCGCCGAAAAACATCGAGAAGAAAGTGAACGCGATGACCAGTCGATGTTTGCCGGAAAGTTTTATGGTTTTGGGCTTTCCCGTTTCCGGTTTTGCGGACTGTTTACCCATTTGCTGCGAGGCGTCGTTGGCTTTTGGCTCGACGGCTCCGGTCTTTGCTTGAGGCATGTTGACTCCTGAATATTTTTCTATTGCAAAAATGTCATCGCAAGATGCGCGTTGATGACGCTCACTATATAACAGGGGACGGTATGGTGGGTTATTCGGCTTTTCTTAAGGTGGGTTCGGGCAATGATGGCTCGGCTCGATACATTAAGTTTTGACGATAAATAGCATTTGGTGATGGTGTGATTCGCTCAAAGGTGACGGGCGACACCTTTCGGTACGATTGAGGCATGTCTTTCTTTGACTTTTTTGGCAGGTTCCCGGACCCGCGCGATGGTTTCAACCGTGGCCGTCAGCAAGACGATGACGACGACCCGAAGATTCTGCATATCCATACCGATGGGGACGACGAGGCCAACAGCGGTGGTCGGCGTCCGAATTTTTCGGCAAGCGACTTCTGGCCGTCGCGAGGAGGTAATGGCAACCCTCGTCTCACGCGCCGGGCGAACTACAAGCCAAAGGGCACATCCAAGTCGACGAAGGTCTTCATCGGCGTGGTCGTGGTCGTGGTATTGATCCTTGCTTTGATCTTCGGTCTTGACCATTTCGTCACCGATCTCATGTGGTACGGCCAGCTAGGTTTCCAATCGGTGGTGTGGACACAGCTTTGGACGAAGATTGGCCTGTGGGTCGCCTTCGCCGTGTTGATGGCGCTGGTGAGCTACTTCGCCGCCACCATGGCTATTCGCAAGCGCCCGGATTCCGCTGACGGCTCCAAGATTCGCGTTCGTGGCGATGTCGTCGAAGTCGGCAAGTCCGTTAGCTCGAAATCCGCCAGGAAAGTGGCAGTGATCGTCTCTCTGATTGTCGGCCTGATTTTCGGTGCCCAATTCAACTCGAACTGGTCCGAGGTCCTGCTGATGTTCCACGCCCAGCCATTCGGCGTGCGTGACCCGCAATTCGGCATTGACAACGGCTTCTACGTTTTCATTCTTCCCGGCGTGAATCTGATGCTTTCAGCGCTCAGAATGCTGCTGTTCTTCGGCTTGTTGTTCTCGGTGATCACCCATTTCGCCATGGGTGGTATCCGTGTGACCATGCCGGTCAACGGCCACGGCATCATGACCATGACCAAGTACGCGCGCCGTCAGATCAGCGTCTGGTTCATTCTGAACATGCTCGCCTGGTCCGTACGCCAGGTCATCGGCGTCTTCAACACGTTGACCCAAGTCGGCGACCGCTTCACCGGTGCCGACTACACCACAGTGCACGCCAACGTTCCGGTCACCTTCATTCTCGCCGGACTCACCGCGATTCTCGGCCTTCTGCTTGGCATCTGGCTCATGCGCTCCCACTCCTTCGACGGACCCGCCTCACCGGACGTCCGCGTGGTCGCCGCCGTCAAGGCCTGGCGCGTGCCGATGATTGCCATCGCCGCCGTCGCGGTTGTCGCCGTCGTACTCGGCATGCTTTGGCCGACGCTTCTGCAGCGCTTCAAGGTCAGCCCAAACGAGCAGGAAATGGAATCAACGTATATCGCCCGCAACATCAAGGCGACGCAACAGGCTTATGGCCTCGACAAGGTCAAGGTTGGCAGCTACAACGCCACCACCCACGGCCAGTCCGGTGCGCTCGCAAGCGACCCGGAGACCACCGCGCAGATTCGTCTGCTTGATCCCGATGTCATTTCACCGACGTTTAAGCAGCTGCAGCAGTCCAAGCAGTATTACATGTTCGCCGATTCGCTGGCGGTCGATAAATACGACATCGACGGGCATAGCCAGGATACCGTGATCGCGGCACGCGAGCTCAACGTCAACGGCAATGACAATCGCAACTGGGTCAACGACCATACCGTCTTCACGCACGGCTATGGCGTCGTCGCCGCTTACGGCAACAAGGTGACCAGTGACGGCAACCCCGAGTTCTTCGAATCCGGCATCCCGACGCAGGGCAAGTTGACGAAGACGCAGCATTATCAGCCGCGCATCTACTTCTCGCCGAACTCGCCGGAATACTCCATCGTCGGCTCGCCCAAGGGCACCTCTCCTTGGGAGTTCGACTATCCGAAGGGCTCCACCGGCGCTTCCAACACCTTCGATGGCAACGGTGGGCCGAAGGTTGGCAACATGCTGACCCGTCTGCTCTACGCCATCCGCTTTGGCAGCGACCAGATCTTCTTCTCCGACCGCGTCACTTCCGACTCGCAAATCCTCTATGATCGCAGCCCGCGTGACCGCGTGGCCAAGGTCGCTCCGTACCTGACACTCGACGGACGTGTGTACCCGGCGGTGGTCAACGGACGCGTGAAATGGATCGTCGACGGCTATACGACTTCGGACGCCTATCCGTATTCGCAGATGACCGATCTTGGCGTGGCCACGCAGGATTCGACCACGATCACTTCCAAGACCGTGCAAGGGCTCAATTCGCAACCCGCCAACTATATCCGCAACTCGGTGAAGGCCACGGTGGATGCCTACGATGGTTCGGTGGACCTTTATACTTGGGATACGAAGGATCCGGTCATCAAGGCCTGGCAGAAGATTTTCCCGGGCCAATACCATCCGATCTCGGATATTTCCGGCCAGTTGATGAGCCACTTGCGTTACCCGGAAAGCCTCTTCAAGGTTCAGCGCCAGCTGCTTGCCAAGTATCACGTCGGCGATGCAAAACAATTCTTCTCGGGCGAGGACTTCTGGCAGACCCCGGTCGATCCTACGGAATCTCCTACCAAGAGAGACCACAATGTGCTGCAGCCTCCCTATTACCTGACCCTTAAAACCGGAGGGTCGAAGCGTCCGCTGTTCTCGTTGACCTCGACATACATCCCGGCCGGCAATTCGTCGGTAAGAAGGGAAAATCTGACCGGTTTCCTGTCGGTGGATTCCGATGCGGGAGGTCAGAAGGGCAAAATCGGTCCGAATTATGGAACGATACGGCTCCAGGAGTTGCCAAAGGATGCGAACGTACCCGGACCGGGGCAGGCTCAGAACAATTTCAATACCAATGCGACTGTGGCCACGCAGCTCAATCTTTTGGGCAGCAAGGAATCCAATAGCAAGGTATCCACCAACGTGGTGCAGGGCAATCTGCTTACCCTTCCGCTTGGCGGAGGACTGGTGTATGTCGAGCCGATTTATGTGCAGTCGAGCGGTGGCACTGGATTCCCCTTGCTGAAGAAGGTCCTGGTGGCCTTCGGCGATCAGGTCGGATTTGCCGATACGCTGGATGAGGCGCTCGATCAGGTCTTCGGCGGCGATTCCGGTGCTTCTGCGGGCGACGCCGAGAACAAGGGCGGTGGCGCTGCTGCGGCTGGCGATTCGTCGTCCGGTGATTCTTCTACCGGCGACACTTCTTCAGGTGGTTCCGCCACTCAAGGTGACACCAGCGGCAAGAGCAGCACCTCAGGTACGTCCGGTACGTCCGGAAACGCTGCCAGCAATCCAGACCTGAAGGACGCCTTGAGCAAGGCCAGCCAGGCGATGAAGGACTCGGACGCTGCCATGAAGAAGGGCGACTGGGCGGCCTACGGCAAGGCCCAGCAGGAGCTTAACGATCAGTTGAACCGCGCCTTGCAGTCGGAAGGTCAGCAGTAACAGGCTGTCGAATCCGGTAAACCGGTAAGCGGTAGATTACGATAACGGCGTTATACGAACGGCAGTGTTTCATTTGCTGTTCATATAACGCCGTTACCATATCTAAACGTTACGGTTTCGAACGAGGTTTTAACGTTACGGTTTCTGGCGAGTCTGAACGGCTTACTTTCGGACAGGTCCAAGCCGTATACTTTTGGATAAGTTTTTAGGTTTTGGAATAGGGGCAGCCATGATTCGAGCGGCGCAGGACAGCGATTTGCAGGCAATCACTGACATCTACAACGAGGCGGTTGTCGCTGGTGGGTCCACCGCCGACTTGAAACCTCGCACCATCGACCAGCGTCGTGAGTGGGTGGCTGAACATGAACCGCGCCGTGATTTTCCTGTGGTCGTCTTGGAAGACGAGAGTGGGAAAGTGGTCGGTTTCGGCTCCCTGTCGCGTTTCCATCCCCGTGCCGGTTACGACGGAGTTGTTGAGCTGAGCTATTACATCGCCACCGCCGCGCAATATCAAGGATATGGTACCCAGATGGTCTCCTGGCTCATCAACAAAGCCAAGGAACTCGGCAATCGCAAGGCCATCGGACTGATTTTTGCCAGTAACTCCGGCTCCATCGCTCTGATGAAGCATTTCGGCTTCACCCGTTACGGCTTCCTTCCTAAGGCTTGCTGGGACGGTCACGGTTATCTCGACATGTCTTACTGGTACCTCGATTTGTGATAGCAGCAGGTTGATTGTCTGCAGCTTCATGCGTTCACCGGTAGGCGTAGCTAAGCGTCTCTTGGAATCGGTATGATGGATGTCAGATAACCGCATTTCGGGGCGTTTTGTCATGCCCGGATACAGGCGGTTTGTGAGAATAGACCTGAGATATCGCTTGTATATCGCCGAAAAGAAAGAACGTAGCGCGAGATGGCATCACAATTCTGGTTGATTGCAGGACTGGGCAACCCCGGCAAGAAGTACGAAGGCACCCGCCACAACATGGGGTTCATGGTCGCTGATGTCTTGGCGGAACGCTGGTCGGTGAATCTTAGTGATCATAAAGGATTGGCCGAACTGGGCAAAGGTATCATGAACCTCAGCGGCAAAAGCATGAAGTTCTTCCTCGCCAAGCCGCTGACCTATATGAACGATTCCGGCGATGCGGTCTCGTCGATCTCAGAGTATTACGATATCGATCCAAGCCGCGTCATCGCCATCCACGACGATATGGATCTCGATTTCGGACGTATCAAGGTGAAAGCCGGCGGCTCTGCAGGCGGTCACAACGGCATTCGCTCGATCGACAAATCGCTGGGCACCAACAAGTATTCGCGCGTCCGTATGGGTACCGGCCACGCTGCTCGTGGACCGCATGCCCACGAAAATACCATCAACTGGGTGCTCGGCGGCTTCTCTGCGGCCCAACGCAAGGAGCTTCCCGAATTCCTCGCCGATGGTGCTGACGCGGTGGAAACCATCATGTTTGAAGGCATGAGCGAGGCGCAGGAGCGGTTCAATGGCCGCTGAAACGAAGGGCCGTTCCGTAAAAGTATCGAATCGTAAGAGCAAGGATAAAGCAGAAACGTCTCCATCGAAGCCAGCAACGAAACCGGTAAAAAATTCGGGTCAAGACACTAAAAAAGAAGAACAATTGCAAGATATGTCCGGTGCACTTGCCGGATTTCTGCCGCGTCTTGACGATGACGGGGCGTTTCGCGATCTGCTGGCCGGTGAGATTGAGCCGCCGGAAGGTGCGGCCGACCAAGCGTTGACCGTCGGCGCTCCCGAGGGCATCAGGCCGGCGCTCGCTGCCGCGCGTGCGCAATATTCCTCCGTGGTGATGGTGGTGTCTTCGAGCCGCGAGGCTGAGGAAACCGTCAACTCCATCCGTTCGTGGTATGGGGGAGACCCCAATGAAGTCAGCCAGCTCGAGGCTTGGGAAACCCTGCCGCACGAACGCCTTTCACCGCGTGCCGACACTGTGGCCAGCCGTATGGCCGTCTTCCGCAGGCTCTGCCACCCGAAAGACGGCAGCGAAATGTTCGGCCCGATCCGCATTCTGGTGATGCCGGTGCGTTCGCTGATTCAGCCGGTGGTCGCCGGTTTGGGCGACGTGGAACCGTTGGTGTTCAAAGTCGGCAGCGAGATTCCGCTGGACGAGGTTTCCGCACGTCTGGTCGAAAACGCGTATACCCGTGTCGATCTGGTCGTCAACCGCGGCGAGTTCGCGGTGCGCGGCGGCATCGTCGATGTGTTTTCGCCGACACTTCCGCATCCGGTGCGTATCGAGTTCTTCGGCGACGAGATCGACACCATCAAGGAATTCCACGCCTCCGACCAGCGCACGTACGGCGACGGCATCGATGTCGTCTGGGCCACGCCATGCCGCGAACTGCAGCTGACCGACAAGGTTCGTACCCGCGCCAAATCATTGATTGGCCGGATTCCCAACGCCGACGATATGCTGCAATCCATCGCCGATTCCATTCCGGTGGAAGGTATGGAATCGCTGATTCCCGCTCTGATTGACGACATGCAGCCGGTGGCCACGATGCTGCCCCGCGACGCGGTCATCATGCTTTCCGACCCCGAAAAGCTTCGCCGCGCCGCCGCTGATCTTGCCAAAACCGCCAATGAGTTCCTTGCCGCGAGTTGGCATGTGGCCGCAAGCGGTCACGGAGCAGGTGCACCCATCAGCTTCGACCAGGCGAGTTTCCTCGATTTCGACGAGACCATCCGTTCGTTGGAATTCTCCAACCACGACGTGTGGCGGCTCACCAGTTTCGGCGTCGACAAGACCATGGCTGGCCAAGTCCAGCTCGATGCGTCGGTTCCCGAGGAATATCGCGGTGACGAAAAGCGCGCAAAGACGGGTGTCGAGGGTCTGATTGACGACGGTTTCGAGGTAACGATTACCGCTGCCGCCAACGGCACGTTGTCCCGTTTGAAGCGTGCGCTCGGCCAGACCGGCGTGACGCGGTTCGACACCGTGCGTTCGCAGGCCATGGACGGATTCATCGATTCCGCCGCCAAATTCGCGTTGCTTACCGAACGCGACCTGACCGGCAAGACCAGCGCCGTGGCCCAGCAGAAGACCCCGCGGCGTCGCCATAAGGCTATTGATCTGATGGAGCTCAAGGCCGGCGATTACATCGTCCACGAGCAGCATGGCATCGGCCAATTCGTCGAGATGCGCCAGCGCACCACCGGTGTCGGCGCCAACCGTGCCACTCGCGAATATCTGGTCATCGAATATGCCCCGTCCAAGCGCAACGCGCCGCCGGACAAGCTTTTCATCCCGACCGACCAGCTCGACCAGATCTCCAAATACATCGGTGCCGACAAGCCCAAGCTCAACAAGCTCGGCGGCTCCGACTGGGCGCAGACCAAGGCCAAGGCCCGCAAGCACGTCCACGAGATCGCCGATGACCTGGTCAAGCTCTATTCCGCTCGCCAGCAGGCCAAGGGCTTTGCGTTCAGCCCCGACACCCCGTGGCAGAAGGAATTGGAAGACGCTTTCCCATATCAGGAGACTGCCGATCAGCTCACCACTATCGACGAGGTCAAGGCCGACATGGAGAAGCCCGTGCCGATGGACCGCCTGATCTGCGGCGATGTCGGCTTCGGCAAGACGGAAATCGCGGTGCGAGCCGCGTTCAAGGCCGTGCAGGACGGCAAGCAGGTGGCCATACTGGCCCCGACCACGCTTCTGGTGCAGCAGCATTATGAGACGTTCACCGAGCGTTACGAGGGCTTCCCGGTCAACGTGGCGGCGATGAGCCGATTCCAGACCAAGAAAGAGATCGATGAGACGCTCAAAGGCTTGGAATCCGGGTTTGTCGATGTCGTTATCGGCACGCACAAGCTTCTGAACCCGAAAATCAAGTTCAAGGATTTGGGTCTGCTGATCATCGACGAGGAACAGCGTTTCGGTGTCGAACACAAAGAGACGCTGAAGGCACTGCGCACCAATATTGACGTGCTTTCCCTTTCTGCTACCCCGATTCCCAGAACGCTCGAGATGGCTGTCACCGGCATCCGTGAGATGTCGACGCTCGCCACGCCTCCTGAAGACCGTTTGCCGGTGCTTACCTACGTCGGCGCTTACGAGGATGCGCAGGTCACCGCAGCGGTTCGGCGAGAGCTCTTGCGCGGAGGCCAGGTCTTCTACGTTCATAATCGAGTCAACGATATCGACAAGGTCGCCGCCAAGATTCACGAACTGGTGCCGGAGGCGAAAATCGGCATTGCGCACGGCAAGATGGGGGAGAAGCAGCTCGACAACATCATCCAGGACTTCTGGCACCGCGATATCGATGTGCTTGTTTGTACGACAATCATTGAAACCGGCCTCGATATTACCAACGCGAACACGCTGATCGTCGACCATGCCGATCGCTTCGGCTTAAGCCAGCTTCACCAGCTGCGTGGCCGGGTGGGCCGTGGCCGCGAACGCGCTTATGCCTACTTCCTCTACGACCCCAGCAAGCCCATGACCCAGCAGTCGCACGACCGCTTGGCCACCATCGCCCAGAACACTGCGCTCGGAAGCGGATTTGATGTCGCGATGAAGGACCTTGAGCTGCGTGGCACTGGCAACCTTCTGGGTGGTGAGCAGAGCGGACACATCGAGGGCGTCGGCTTCGACCTCTACGTGCGCATGGTCTCTGATGCCGTCGAGAAATACAAGGAACCGGAACGCAAAGAATCCGTGGCCGTCACCATCGACCTGCCGATTGAAGCGTCGATCCCGGTCGACTACATCGATTCGGACAAGCTGCGTCTCGAGGCCTACCGCAAGCTGGCCAGCGCCAGAACCGAAGACGACCTCACCGAACTACGCGAGGAGCTCACCGACCGTTACGGCCCGCTTCCCGAGGAATTCGATACGCTCTTCGACGTTGCTCGCCTCCGTAGCAAGGCCCGTGCACTCGGTGTCTCCGAAATCGTCACACAAGGCAACCGTGTACGCGTCGCCAAGATCGACCCGCCCGAATCCCTGCAGATACGGCTCTCGCGTATCTACAAGGGCACGCAATACCGCCCCGTAACCCACACGCTCCTGATCCCAGCACCATTCGGCGGGACGCTCGGCGGCAAGCCGATGACCAGCCCCGAAGTGATGGGCTGGACCGACCAGTTGCTCGAGGATCTGGCGTGGACGGGCAAACCGAAGCAGAACTGAACGGCAAGCTGTGGATATCGTTGTTAGCCATGGATATGTTAACGCTCACAAATAATGCCTAATTTTGTCTGTTTACGTCCATCAAACGCATTAATCTTGGGAGTGTTAGTGAAAGTCCATCTTTAAGGAGTAATTGTGGCAGCAATTGAAAGCGTTTATGCCAGCGAAATTCTCGATTCCCGCGGAAACCCGACCGTCAAGGTAGTGCTTGACACCGTTGATGGTGCCGAAGGCATCGGCCTGGTTCCTTCCGGCGCTTCGACCGGTGAGGCCGAAGCGTGGGAACGTCGCGATGGCGACAAGTCCCGTTACAACGGCAAGGGTGTTCTCGAAGCGGTCAAGGCCGTCAACGAGACCATCGCGCCCAAGGTCATCGGCATGGACGCCACTGACCAGCGCGCCCTCGACGAGACCATGATCGAGCTCGACGGCACCCCCAACAAGGGCAAGCTCGGCGCCAACGCCATCCTCGGTGTTTCTCTCGCGGCGCTCTACGCCGCCGCGGAATCCGCAGAACTGCCGCTCTACCGCTACATCGGCGGCACCAACGGCCACATCCTGCCGGTTCCGAACATGAACATCATGAACGGCGGTGCGCATGCTGATTTCGCCACCGACATTCAGGAATACATGATTTCCCCCTACGGCTTCGAAACCTACAGCGACGCGCTGCGCGCCGGCGTCGAGGTCTATCACACCCTCAAGGGCATCCTGAAGAAGGACGGCCACGACACGGGTCTTGGCGACGAAGGCGGCTTCGCCCCGAAGATGAAGACCAACGAGGATTCACTCAAGTACATCATGCAGGCCATTGAGGCCGCGGGTTACGAGCCCGGCCGCCAGATCGGCCTGTGCCTCGACGTGGCTTCCTCCGAGTTCTACAACAAGGAGACCAACAAGTATCACTTCGACGGCGCCGACCGCGATGCCGATTACATGCTGGATTACTACAAGGAGCTCGTCTCCAAGTATCCGCTGGTCTCCATCGAAGATCCGTTCGCTGAAGAGGATTGGCCTGCATGGCAGAAGATCACCGCCGAAATGGGCGATAAGCTCCAGTTCGTCGGCGACGATCTGCTCGTGACCAACCCGAAGCGCCTGCAGAAGGGCATCGACCTGCACGCTGCCAACAGCTTGCTGGTCAAGCTCAACCAGATCGGCACCGTCACCGAGACGCTCGACGCCATCGAGCTCGCCACGGCCAACGGCTTCACCTCCATGGTTTCCCACCGTTCCGGCGAGACCCCGGACACCACTATCGCCGACCTCGCCGTCGCCAAGAACACCCGTCAGATCAAGACCGGTGCTCCTGCCCGTGGTGAGCGCATCGCGAAGTACAACCGCCTGCTCGAGATCGAGGAGGAGCTTGGCTCCACCGCCGAGTACGCTGGTTATTCCGCTTTCAAGGCCTGCAAAAAGTACGTCAAGTAGTTTTTGCTAGCCAATCACGGCGCGTGTTTGCGCTGTGAGCTTTGCCCGTCACATTGACTCCATGGAGTCGAATGTGACGGGTATTTTATGTCTTATGGGCACTACGAAAAGCAAGGGCAAAGGCAAAGCCGAGAGCGACAAGAAGCGCAGCGGGTCGCGCGGTTCCGGCCCGATAGCGTTCTTTATCGCGGTGTTCATCGTGGCCCTGGGCGCTATTCAACTGGTGGCTACGTTTCATAGCTATGCCTTGAATCTCGCCGAACTCAATGGATTGAAGCGGCAGGAAGCCGCGTTGGTATCGCAAAAGCAGAATCTGGAGAACGATATCTCCCGTTGGAACGACAACGCTTACGTCACCGCGCAGGCGCGTGAACGGCTTGGCTTCGTCTTCCCCGGAGAGCAAGCCATCCATGTTGAACATCCCGAAGCGGTCACCGGTGTCAAACCGAAATCGGACAATACCGATCAGGATGATGTCAGTTCGGACAAGCCGGCATTGCCTTGGTATCGTGAACTGGCGTACGGCTTCAAGAAAGCCGATGAGCCGTTGAAAAAGAACAAGTCTGGCGAGGTCACGACGCCCAAGGCTGTGGGCGGGCAAAGTGATTCCGAACCGGATATGGACGGCACGCCGAATGCTGACGATAATACCAACCAGACTGACAATGCGAATCAGGCGGGCAACAACGATAAAAAGAACGCCGTAAATCCACAGAACAAGGGTCAAAAGGCGGGTGCTGGTTCCGGTTCACAGAGCGGCGGCGGTAAGAAATGAACGGTTCCGCGATAGTTGGAACTGGCGGCGCATTTGACATTGGTGCTTGGCGTTGCGTTCGATAAAAATCTGAACGCGCCCATATAGGCATGTTCTAGGTATGTCAAATACTGATAATTTTTATATAAATAAGACAGAATGATATTCGATAAGGAACAGCGTGCAAAAAGAGCAATCCCAATCTTTGAAATCCGCAAATCCGAGCGTAGAAGGTGGCGAACGCCAAACCGTTGCGCAAAATGCAGGTGCGATGCCGATTCAGATCGACGAAGCCGGCCTCGAGGTGCAAGCCAAGGAACTGGTGGACCGCGTGATGGCGGACAAGGCCAGCGATGACGATGTCGCTTTGGTCAAAAAGCAACTTGGGCGTTTCCCGCGTGGCATGGTCGCTGTGGGCGCGCGTTGCGTGTGCGGCAGACCGCTGGCCGTGGTGACGCGTCCCGTGTTGCCCGATGGCACACCGTTCCCTACAACGTGCTATCTGACAAGCCCGGAGGCGACCAAGGCCGTTTCGCGCGTCGAAGCGGATGGTTCGATGCAACACTATACCGACTTGGTACAGCATGACGAGACGATTCACGCGCAATATGAGCGTGCGCACCGGCTTTATCTTGCCTTCCGCCACGATTTGGCGACCCGGCTTGGCGACAGCGAGGAGCACATCGCAGGCACAAGCGCCGGCGGTATGCCCGTACGTGTCAAATGTCTGCATGCGCTGGTGGCGCAGACATTGGTGATGGGAGAGGGTGTCAACCCCATAGGCGATATGGTGATGAAGCGTATCGCCGGCGAGTTTGACCCGAAGGTCTGCCGTTGCACTACAGAACTGGACTGAATCTGCAGCTTCATGCGTGTCGCGGCACGGATAAGGTTGTTGACGGGCGGAGACCAGCTTCACAATGTTGCGTCTGACGGATAATGTCTAAAGCAGCGAAACAAGATGAAGCGAAAAACGGATGGTGCTGAAATGCGAGATGAAACCAAGGATTTTGTGACCGTTGCCGGAATCGATTGCGGTACCAATTCCATACGTCTCAAGGTTTCCAAGGTGTTTGCCGACGGCAGTGTCGAAGACGTCGTGCCACGCGTGCTGCAGGTCATCAGGCTCGGTCAGGATGTCGACAAAACGCATCGTTTCGCCGAAGACGCGCTTGAACGCGCCTACTCTGCGGCTCGTGATTTCGCAAAAGTTTTGAAGGAGCATCCGGCCGACGGCCTGCGTTTCGTGGCCACTTCGGCGACGCGTGATGCCGAAAACCGCAAGGATTTCGAGGACGGCATCGAATCGATCTTGGGCGTACGGCCCGAAGTGATTCCCGGAACGGAAGAAGCCGCGCTGAGCTTCCTTGGGGCTACGGGCAGCGTGCCGCGCAAGGGGCTTGAGGCGCCGTATCTGGTGGTAGATCTTGGTGGTGGTTCCACAGAAATGGTGATGGGTGGCGACGGCAAGTCCGCGCCGGCCACCAGCGTACAAGCAGCATTCTCGATGAACATCGGCTCGGTTCGGATGACGGAACGTCACTTACGTACTGATCCGCCGACGCAAGACGAAATCGCCGAGGCGAGCGAGGATATCGACCGGTATATCAATGAAGCGTTCGAGCACGTACCTGCTGGCAAAGCGCGTACCATTATTGGCGTTTCCGGAACGGTCACCACGATGACTGCGCTGGTACTGGGCTTGAAGGCATACGACCACCGTGCCGTCGACGGCGTACGGGTTTCGTACAAGGACATTTTCGCAGTCGATGACCGCTTCCTTAACATGACCCGTGCCGAACGCGCCACCTACAAGACCATCCATCCCGGCCGCATCGATGTGGTCGGCGGGGGAGCGCTGGTTTGGAACCACGTGCTGACCAAGGTTTCCCAGGCCGCGCAACGCGACCACGGCACCCCGATTGATTCTTTTGTTTCCAGTGATCATGGCCTTCTGGACGGCATCGTCCTTGATTACGGCATGAGAATGCTAAACAGCTGATGGTTTTAGGATTATCAATTTTGTAATATTGTATGGTGTTTTGTATTATATTGTGCCCTGTTAGTGGTAGAGCGGATGTGGCATAATAACGTCTTGTCGGCATTTGTCGATGTGCTCCCGTGGCGGAATTGGTAGACGCAGCTGACTTAAAATCAGCCGCCATTGGCTTGTGGGTTCGAGTCCCACCGGGAGTACTCTGTCTCATAAAGTATCGGTTTGTAACCTTGGCGACATTTCTGCGGGTAAAATAATTCATGTTTTACTTACTTGAAAGGCGATATACATGGCTGAGACTGTAGAAGGCAAACCGACAGCAGATACGGCAAAACGTGGCGGCGCGATGATCATCGTCTCGCTGATGGCCGGCTATTCCGTGGTCTACATGGACAAGAGCATGATTTCGTTGGCCATCATGCCCATCGGCAAGCAGTTCGGGCTTGACACCGGCCAGACTGGCCTGATCATGTCGTTCTTCTTCCTGGGATACGCTTTGATGCAGATTCCCTGTGGCTGGCTGGCCGACCGCATCGGTGCCAAAAAGGTGCTGGTGGGCTCGCTTACCTTCATCGCTGTTTTCGCCTTCCTCTTCGGAGCCATGGGCGGCCTGATCCTTTTCATTGTCATGCGTTTCTGCATGGGTCTCGGCCATGGTGGCTATCCGCCGAGCGTCACCAAGTCGATTGCCGAGAACTTCCCGCTTAAAAAGCGCACGTTCGTCCAGTCGCTGATTCTTTCCACCTCCGGCATCGGCGGCATCCTCGCCTTCACCCTGGGCGGCGTGCTGGTCGATAAAAACTGGCGTCTCGCCTATGCCGTCCTCGGCGCGCTCTATCTGGTCTCCGTCATCCTCATCTGGTTCTTCGTGCCCTCGCACGGTGGCGCGGCTGAAGAAGAACAAAGGGCTCGGGCCGAAGCTCAGGCCGGCAATGCGGAAGCCGCCAAAGCCGACGCCCCCAAGGCCGGTTTTAAAGACGTCATCAAGAACCGTAACGTCATCGTCCTATTCATCGCGATGCTGTTCATCAATGTCATGCTTTATGGCCAGATGTCGTGGATGCCCACCTATATCAAGACCACTTTCGCATTGAGTACGACGAAGGCCGCGTTGGTGCTGGCGTTCAACTCCATCTTCACCATGTTGGCCACTATCTTCTCGGGTTCCCTGCTCTCCAAGCTGTTCCTCGGCCGGGAGCGCATGGCCATTATTGGTTCCTGTCTGATTACCGCCGTGCTCATCGTGATCTTCATCTTCGTGGGCAAGAGCAGTCTGGTGATATCGATGGTGCTGCTCGCGCTGATGAGCCTGGTCTCCATGTTTGCCTTCACCGGTATCTTTACCTGGCCGCACAAGATTATGAACGCCGAAATCATTGGTTCCTCTATCGCTGTTATCAACACCGGCGGTACGATCGGCGGCTTCCTCGCCCCGACCATCCTCGGCAATATGGTCAAGTCCGCGGGCGGCTCGTTCACCGGCGCCTTCCTGTTCATCGCCGCGATGACGATATTGTGCGCGCTGGTTGTGCTGTTTGTGAAACCGGAACTCACGACAGCCAGCAAGTAAAACGGAATCAGATTGTCTCTGACGGATAATCGATAACCGATATTTTGTGGGTTCGCACACAAAGAAACGTGTTGCACATAGAGTGACGTTAAAATAGGGATATGTTCACAATTCTCGACATGTTCAAAATCGGCGTCGGGCCGAGCTCGTCGCATACCGTTGGCCCGATGGTGGCTGCTTCGAATTTCGTCACCTCACTTGACGAGCGCGACCTGCTCGGTCGCGTAAGTCGCGTCAAGACCACGCTTTACGGTTCCCTGTCGATGACTGGTCTCGGCCACGGCACTGACAGAGCCACCATGGCGGGTCTGGAAGGCGACGTGCCGGCCATAGTCGACACGATGCATTTGGCGACCATCAGGGAAGAGTGCGAGAACACCGGCAGGCTCAACCTCGGAGGCAAACATAATATTGATTTCGATTACAGCAAGGACGTCATCTTCGAGAAATGGAAGATGCTCGCCGCCCATCCCAACGGCATGCGTTTCGAGGCGTTCGACAAAACAGGCCGGAAAATAGACGAGCAGGTCTGGTATTCCATCGGCGGCGGATTCGTACGCAAAGGTCATCCCGACGACCTTTTGATCGGCATCCATGAGAAGGCGCCGAAGGGCACGACCTTTGCTGAAGAGGCGAGCGTCGACAGCAGCAATGATTTTCCGCCTGAAGCGCCCTATCCCTTTGCCAGCGCGGACGAGCTGCTTGAAATCTGCAAGCGCGAAGGCAAAAGCATCTCCGAAATCGTATGGGCCAATGAGACGGCCACGCGTTCGCCCAAAGAAGTCAAGGATGCGCTGTTGAACGTCTGGCATCATATGGATGACTGTGTCAAGAACGGCTGCATGTCCACTCAACACACGCTGCCCGGCGGCCTTGACGTGCCGCGACGCGCACCAAAGATTTACCGTGAGCTTTCCGGCAACGCCGACATTCTTTCGCATAATGTGCGTAGACCCGCCGCCCTGCTCGAATCCTCCGAATGCACGTGGGTCGACCTTTTCGCGCTCGCGGTCAACGAGGAGAACGCCGGCGGTGGCCGCATCGTCACCGCCCCCACCAACGGTTCGGCAGGCATCATCCCAGCGGTGCTCGAATATTATTGGCATTTCGCCGGAACAGCGAACGAGGATGGCGTCATCCGCTTCCTCCTGGCCGCCGGGGCCGTCGGTTACCTTTTCAAGCGCAACGCTTCCATTTCCGGAGCGGAGGTCGGCTGCCAGGGGGAAGTCGGTTCCGCGGCTTCGATGGCGGCTGCAGGGCTTTGCGAAGTGATGCAGGGCACGCCGCGGCAGGTCGAGAACGCGGCGGAAGTGGCCATGGAGCATCATCTGGGGCTGACCTGTGACCCGGTGGCCGGCCTCGTCCAGATTCCCTGCATCGAGCGCAACGCGATGGCCGCCAACACCGCCGTCAACGCGGTACGCATGGCCTTGCTCGGTAACGGCCAGCACATGGTCAGCCTCGATCAGGTCATCAAGACGATGAAAGACACCGGCGCCGACATGATGTCGAAGTACAAGGAGACCTCGGAAGGCGGTCTTGCCGTCAATGTCGTCGAATGCTGACAATGCGGCGAAC
Source organism: Bifidobacterium sp. ESL0769 (assembly GCF_029395495.1). NCBI lineage: Bacteria > Bacillati > Actinomycetota > Actinomycetes > Bifidobacteriales > Bifidobacteriaceae > Bifidobacterium > Bifidobacterium sp. ESL0769. Next base: position 917,530 of record NZ_CP113918.1, read on the forward strand.
CGGCAACTCGCCGTATTCGCAGCGAATGGTTCGGCAGCTTGTTCGGAAATGATAACGATTTTCCTCTCGTAGGTTCTGTGCACTTTCGGCCTATCGACGAACATCGGGGTGCGGGAAGTGCTAACCTAATGTCATTGTAAAACAACAAGGAGGCCTACGTATGGCTACGAACATGCCCGAGGTAAATGCCGAGTTCGGCGCGAAACCCGTTATCGAATTCCCCGATACTCCCGCACCGGCCGGTCTCAAGGCTGTGGAACTGGTCGAAGGCAACGGTCCGATGGTCCGTTCCGGAGACAATGTAACCGTCAACTATCACGGCGTGGTCTGGGGCAAGGAAGAACCGTTCGACTCGAGCTTCGACCGTCATCAGCCGGCGAGTTTCGGCATCGGTGTCGGCCAGGTCATCAAAGGGTGGGACCGCACGGTTCCCGGACACAACGTCGGTTCGCGTCTGGTGGTCTCGATCCCGCCGGAATACGGTTACGGCAGGCAGGGCATGCCACAGGCCGGAATAGGCGGAGATGACACGCTGGTGTTTGTCATCGACATCATTTCCACGCGCTGAAGCCAGGGGAATCCAATACGATTGGCCGGCCAGCGCGCCGGCCAAATTTATTTTGGCTTCTCCGGTACAAGCCGGGCACAAAACGTAAAACAAACCATAAAAAGGCAAGGAAGAATCATGGCAGAGGAAGAAAAGACCATTCTGCTCACGCAAGAGGCCTATGACAAGCTCCAGAAGGAGCTGGCCTACCGTCAGGGCGACTATCGCGACGAGATTACCCAGCGCATCGCCACGGCGCGCGCCGAAGGTGACCTTTCCGAAAACGGCGGCTATCAGGCTGCCCGTGAGGAACAGGGCAAGAACGAGGGGCGCATCAACGAGCTCATCGTCAAACTGCGCAACACCAAGATCCTGAAGGCCCCGCCGGCAGGCAAGGTGGGCAACGGCTCGCTGGTCACGCTCGAGCTCGCCGGCAAGGAGATGAACTACGTACTCGGTTCCCGCGACATCGCTGTGGCCACCGACTACGACGTCATCAGCCCTGAGTCGCCCATCGGTGCGGCCATCATGGGTGCCAAGAAAGGCGACGAGGTCTCCTACAAAGCCCCGAACGGTCGTGAGATCAAGGTGAAGATCAAGGACTCCAAGCCGATGAAGTAAGGCCGGCTTTTGTTCACCTGTTTTATCGGCATATTGTCATATCGATAAATATGAAAAGGGTCTGAATCCATGCAATCGTGGGTTCAGACCCTTTCGTTTGCCTATGAAGCATGGAAAGAATGAAGGTATGGAAAATGGTCTCGAAACGTCGTTAACAGTTCTATGGGATTATACGGGAAAATCTTTCTAAGACGAAAGGTTTTCGGCATTACCATAGGTTGACGATGACCATGTAGATGGCCACCATATGGCAGGCGTAACCGGCAACCGTGCCCAAATGGAAAATCTCGTGGAAGCCGAAGACGCGCGGCCATGGGTCGGGCTTGCGCAGCGCGTAGACGATGGCCCCGGCGATATAGCAGGCGCCGCCCGCAGCGAGCAGAACGACCACCGCCGGGCCCGCGTAAGGTGAGAACCAGAAGAGATCGAGAAAGGCGACGCCGGAGACGCCAAAGATGATGTAGACCGCTGTATAAAGCCAGCGTGGTGCGTTAATCCAGATGACGTGAATCAAGAGCGCCACCAGCGTGCAGGCCCACATCCCGCCGATCACCCCGTTGCGCCAGTTCGGTGTCAGGGCGAAGGAGACCGGGGTGTAGGTGCCGGCGATCAACAGGAAGATATTCATATGGTCGATGCGGCGCAGGATGTCGGTGGTCTTGGGCGACCAATCGCCCAAATGGTAGGCGGCGGAGTTCGTGAACAGGATCATCGAGCAGACCATGAAGACGGCGCATGCCCATTTGAGCCCCGTGCCTTTTGCCAGGCAGATGAGCACGATACCGGCGGCGAGTGAGAGCGGCGCCGCCACGGCGTGGATCCAGCCGCGCAGCAACGGCTTCGGCCGTCCATGAACGTCAAGGCGGACCTTGCGTCCAGGCATGGGCGGGGGAGTGATGCCCAATGTTTCGGCGGCCTTCACTTCGCCTTGGGCGATGACGTAGGCTGCACGCTCCTCGGCTTTGCGGCGGATGGTGTCGGCCTTGCTGTGCGCCACCGTTCTGATGGCTTCGGCCTTGGCTTCCATGGCCTGCTGCTGCGCCTTGGTAACAGTGGTTTTGATGTCTTTGGGGTCCTTGGCCGGTTTGCCGGAGCGAGGGGAATTTGTATTATTCCTGGCCAATCCGTTTTGCTTCGTTGTTTTTGACGATAAGTTGCTGCTGTCGCCCTGCCCGGAGGCATGATGATACGTATTGATGGCTATGGTGCCGTCTGCCATGGTTTTGACGGACTTGTTGGACATGGTCCCTCCAAAGTCTCAACTATTCCTGTTGTTTCAATTACCTGCTACATCGGGCGATACGCTGTGAAATGCTCAAAACCAGATAACTGGTCTCCGCCTACGCAAACGTAACTTACGACATCGTAACCTGAGTTGGTGACATATTTTTTAAGACCGACAACACCCGGCGAAACCGACTCATAGTATCATTGAACTATGGCTGATTTTGATGAGATTCTCGCCGCGCAGTCCGATTTCGACGCAGGCGATCGTGAATGGCTTCATTTGTTGGTGGCGGACTGGCAGGTCATCGCCGATTTGAGTTTTGCGGACCTGTTGCTGGTCCTTCGGCGTGACGACGGCAAATACATCGTCGCCGAGCAGTGCCGCCCATCCACCGTGATGACGATGCGCAGCGATGATGCAGTCGGCAATGAGGTCTCGCCGAACCTAGTCGATGAGATCGACACCGCGATGAACGCCAAAGGGGTACTACACACCACGACGTTGCACCAGGTCGGCAAATCGAGTGTCTGCAACGTCTACGCTCCGATACGTTGCGGCAACAAGACGCTTGGCGTGGTGGTGCGCGAGACCAATATGTCGACCCGTGAATCCAACGGCCGCTACGAATCCGAAAGCATCAATGCCGGCAAGATGCTCTTCGAAATGATTCCTCGTGGGCAATTCCCCTATCATGACGCACTGATGAGCCAGCAGCACAACGCCAGGGTCTCGGACGGCTTCATCATCCTCGGCCCCACCGGCATCGTCAAATATGCCGCGCCCAACGCCATCAGCTGCTTCCGCAGGCTTGGTGCCATCACCCAAATGGAAGGACACTATTTAAGCGAAATAGGAACGCAACTGCTCCATCCCAACGACCCGGTCCCAGAGACCCTGCCGCTGGTCCTGAGCGGCAAGGCGGCCGCCGACTGTGAGCTCGACGCCAACAATTCCATGGTCTCGATGCATTCGTTGCCGCTCTACAACGAAACAGGACGTGCCGGCGCCATCGTGCTTTGCCGCGATGTCACGGAACTGCGTCGTCGCGAACAGGAACTGCAAACGAAGGACGCCACCATCTCCGAAATCCACCACAGGGTAAAGAACAATCTCCAGACTGTGTCTGCATTGCTCCGCCTGCAGGCGCGAAAGACGAAATCGCAGGAGGTGAAAACCGAACTCAAGGAGGCGCAACGACGTATCCAGACCATCGCCACCGTGCACGAGGGCCTGAGCCAGACCGTCAATGAGATTGTCGACTATGACGCCGTGATCTCGAATTTGCTCAAGATGAGTGTTGACCTTGCCACGATGGACGACCAGCACATCCACATTCGTTACATCGGTAAGTTCGGCATGATGCCGGCGCAGGATGCCACGCCGCTTTCGCTGGTGTTGACCGAGCTCATCACCAATGCCGTCGAGCATGGTTTCGAAGGCCGCAAGGAAGGCAACATCACCATTTCCGTGGGCCGCAGCGGCAATCATCTGAACGTCGTCGTCGAAGATGACGGCTCCGGCCTGGCCGCGGAAGAAGACAATGGCATGGCCCGTTCCTCCGGTTCCGGGCTCGGCACGCAGATCATCAACACCTTCGTGACCAACGACTTCAACGGCACTGTGCGTTGGGACGAACGCCACGGCGGCGGCACGCGCGTCATCCTCGACATCAACCTGCGTGCGGCGCAGGAAGGCGACGAGAGGGAGTACTGAATATAGCTTGGCAGCCATTCCGCGATGCGTGGTATGGCTGCCAGCCCAATATCAAGTCTGGTATTGAGTTGCCTATACCCCGATATTCGTGCGTCTCGTCGCTTGACTGATTCGTCGGCCGAGCGCAGACAAATGCATAGCCGCACGACACAACAAATGTCCCTTCCGATTCCAACAAATCGGAAGGGACATTTGATGTTAAGAAGCTACAAACAAGTCACTCACTGGCGCTGCACTTTCCAAGTGCAGCGCAACAAACGAAATCAGACCTGCATCTGCATGTTCTGGCTGCGGCGGGCGCGCATGGCGCGACGCTTCAGGGCGCGGCGCTCATCCTCGCTCAGGCCGCCCCAGACGCCATAGTCCTGATTGGTGTCAAGCGCGCATTTCAAGCACGCGTCGATGACCTTGCAGGTACGGCAGATGGCCTTGGCCTCTTCGATTTGCTGATAGGCGGCGCCGGTGTTGCCGACAGGGAAGAAAAGCTCGGGATCCTTGTCGCGGCATGCCGCCTTGGCCCGCCAATCAAACGCATTACTCATAGAAGCTAACGACCTTCCTATTTGTCCTCGACTGCATTCCACTACTTAGATAATCACGAAAACGATAATTTTTCAAGGGATTTTGCCAGAAAGATAGATTTTAATTGTTTCCGAGCGTCTCCGCCAGGGTCCCGACCGTTCCCGGCTTATGGGTGCCGGTTGCCAGCTGTTCGAACAATTCGAGGTTTTTCGTGTCATCCAGAAGAACGGTGGAACCCACACCGTCGACGTAATGGTCGGGGTCGGTCCAGTAGACTGAGCCTGAGACGCCCTGTTTGCCGGTGGCGGCCTTGAATGCCATGGCCATCGACAACAGCGTCAGCGGATTGGTCTGCTTGTCCACTTCGATAGAAGAGAGGGCGGCTTTGGCGACTTTCTGTGCCTTCGCCGGGCTTTTCATCGTTTCGGGAGACGAGGCCTTGCTCATGATGGCTCCGATGACCTGACGCTGGCGTTCGGCACGTCCGAAATCGCCTTTCGGATCTGAGTAGCGCATGCGTGAGAAGGCCAGGGCGGTGCCGCCGTCGGCCACATGGCAGCCGGCCTGCCAGTTGAGTCCGGAGTATGCGTCGTCGACCGTGGTGTCGTAACAGAGGTTGACCCCGCCCAGCGCATCGACCACCTTGGTCAGGCCGTTGAACTTGATTTCGGCGACATGATCGATTTTCTGCCCGGTGATGTCTTCGACTTCGCCGGTAAGTGTTCTCTTGCTCTGTGTTTCGGCGACGGCATTGATTTTCATGCTGGTTCCGTTGACCTTGACCAGCGAATCGCGCGGAATCGAGATGAGTGAGGAGCTGCCGTGCTTTGGCTTGGTAAGCACCAGCATGGTGTCGGTGCGGAAGCCGGGGGTGTCGTCGGCGCTGCCGCCGATGCCGGAATCGTCGCGTTCGTCGGAGCCGAGCACCAGCCAGGAAGTGCCGTCGGTGTCGGCCTTGCCGGTCAGCCAATCGGTTTTGTCAAGCTGGGAATTGGCCCAGTTCCAGCAGCCGAAAAGCGCCAAAACGATTGCCAGAATGATGACCAATAACGTGGTGAGTATCCAGTGGTGTTTTTTATGCGGCTTGGCCACTTCGCCGCCGAAGCCTGAAGGCTGTGCACGGTTGGGACGTTGCGGTGGCATTACGGAACCGCCATAATTTCTTTCGGAATTCAGGGATGAGGAGGAACGTGCCGGGGAAGCGACGCGGGAGGAACCGGCGCTTTGACGCGGTGCACGTGAAGACCTGGGAGTTGCAACTGCTGGAGCCACTGAAGTTGCCGGTTGCTGGACCGGCGGATGGCCCGCCGCCCGTTTACGCGGCTTGATAGGCGAAAATGCAGGAGGGGTCTGTGGCGGATTGGTTGCGGCCGGCACCCGGCCCGTATCCGGACGCTTGCGCGCGCCCGAGGGTATGAAGCTGGGTGGGGTGCCCTGCGCGTCGTATCCACCAGACTGCTTGACCATAAACCCTCCCGAAAGATAAAAGCAGTTACTACTTTTACTCGCGGAAACGTGTAAGGAATGAAAAATTGCCCTACTTCTGCGCAGGAACCGCACATACGGTCGCGTTGAGGTACTGGTTGGCGACGCCCATGTACTGGCCGGTGACCGGGTCATGGATCATGCCGTCGTCTTTGTCTACCGTGCCTCCGGTGATCGGGTCGATGAGCCTGCCGTCGGAGGTCGTGATCAGACCGGTCTTCGGATCGGGCGTGCCTTGCTGCTGGGCTTGCGTGCCGTTGGAATCCTGGCTTTGTCCGTTCGTGCTTTGGCTATTGGGATCCTGGCTCTGGTTTTGTCCGTCCGAACTTTGCGCAGAGTCGGTGTCCTGCTGGGTCAGAGGCTTGTATTTGCGCAGCGCGTTCCATGTATCGTCGGCGTTGTCGGCCCAGACCACGCGGTTATCGGGGTCGGTGGGCGCCGGGACGACGGGGATGGTGCGCGCGTAGACGTGATCTGGCTTGAGGTTGTGCAGGCTCAAGGCAAGACCGGCCAGCGTGGTGGCGTTGGAGAGGCCGGCGGAGATGTTCAGGGACTTCAAGGCCTCGTGGGCAAGCCGGTAGAGCTGTTGGCTGTTGGTCAGAAGGTTCTTCGACAACGCTTCGGTGAGTACTTCCTTGACCAGATATTGCTGGCGGGCGGTGCGCATGATGTCGCTGCCGTCGGTGCCGGTTCCGTGGCGCATACGGGCGTATTCGGTGGCTTGTGTGCCGTCGAGATGCTGGAGTCCGCGTTTGAGGTCAAGGCCGGTGTAATCGTCTTTCGTGTCGGTCGGCAGGCAGACGTTGACCCCGCCGATGGCGTTGATCATGCCTTGCAGCCCTTGGAAGTCGACGACGATGAAATGCTCAAGCTTGAGACCGGTCAGCGCGTTGACCGCGTTCATCGTGCAGCTTGCGGCACTGGCCAGGTCGCCGCCTTCGCTCCAGCCGGTAGCGAAAATGGAATTGAACATGACATTGCGCTGGGCGGGAATGACACCTTTGGAGGTCTGGCAGCTGGGTGCGTTGACCAGGGAATCACGCGGAATGGAAACTATGTTGATATAGGAACGGTCGGCGCTGATCTGCACCACCATCGTGGTATCGGCGTTGTGCTCGCCTTCGTCGTCGCTTCCGCCGAGCGCGGCATTATCGCCGCCCTCTCGGGTATCCTGCCCCAAAACGAGGAATTCGATGGCTTTGCCCTCATTGGGATCGACGAGCTTTTCCTCGTTGACGTGCGGTTGGAGGATGGGCTTGATGCTTTTGGGGGAACGGGCCAACGCGATTGCGGCGACGCCCACCGCAGTGAAAACGAATACGAGGATACCCACAAGGGTCATGATGATGCCGCTGCGCAGCCTGTGGCGAACGATATAGGCGGTTCCGTGCATGGGTTTGGGAGAGTGCCACCCACCGAGGTTAGGTATTTTGAGGTCTTTGATACGGTGTGAAGCCATATCTTGCCTTTCTGTTTACCCGCCAGCCGAAGCCTCAGAGGCCGCTGCGGTACTGCAATTCACTATTCCTAGAGGGCATTGTATGCCTAGAGGTTGAATTTTTCCTGAAAATTCGATGTAAAAGCCGCTTTGGGCACGACGATTTATTGTACATAACCCTCCATATAAACCAAAATTTCTCCGTATCGGTGTATTCCGGCGTACTAGCGAGGCCTTCGTCTACACTGGGGAACATGAGTTCCAACGGCAGTGTCGATATCAAGCGGATTGTGGCCGAGGTAATCGCTTCCAGGCCCCGGATAAGCGGGCAGAGTGTCGATCGAAGTGTTGCCGCGATTATCAGTGTCGAACATGATGTGAGGTTTTTCCCCGCGACCTTGCGTGCGTTGATGGCCCAGAAAGTCCTGCCGCGCACCATCGTCATCGCCGATTGCACAGGTGGTACGGCCCAGCCGATGCGTACCGGTTTCACCATCTCGTCCGTTCCTAAGCTCGGCCATGGGGCGGCCCAGCAGTTGATGCCGGAACCTCCCCAACGCGTGGACGTCCAACTGGTGCGTTCCGCCGGGGCGCGTTCTTTTTCCGATGCCGTTTCCAAGGCGTTCCGTTATGCCAGCCTTCCCGCCTCCGTTCGTGCTCTTTGGCTTTTGCATGACGATTCCAGGCCCGTGGGCGAGAATTGCCTCGAGGCTCTGGTCGAGGCCTGGCACAATACGCCCACGGTTTCGCTGATCGGCGCCAAACAGCTTGATTGGGGTGGTACTGAGCTTCATGATGTTGGCAGCTATGCCGGCAAACATTGCCTGGAAAGCCTCGTGGTCGACGGCGAACCCGATCAGGAGCAGTACGACGGACGCGCCGACGTGTTCGCGGTCTCGCTGGCCGGTGCCCTGATGCCATTGCAGACCAAAAAAGAGACCGGAGAAATCAATCCGTGGTTCACGACCTATGCCGAAGGCGCGGATTTCTCTCGGCGCATCTGCGAGGGTGGAGGGCGCGTCATCGTGGTGCCGCAGGCCCATATCGCGCACCGTCGTGCACGTTTCGAAGGCATTCGCAGCCGTGTCGGAGAACCCATCGACGAGGAAAGCCCGTTGGATACCACATCCTCAGTTCTCGACGCCGCGCAGAAATACTATTACACCGATATCCGTGCCCTCTTCTGGCCGTTGATGTGGGTGCTCAATCTCTTCCGTGCCCTCTGGCATGCCATCGGCGCGCTTCTTGCCAAAAGCCCGTGGCGGGCGTGGTGCATCCTGTGCCTGCCGTGGCGCATGCTCGGGCAGCTGCCACAGATGGTTCACGCACGGCGTCAACAGAAGATACGTCACGGAGCCGGAACGGCGGCACTGGATCTGCTGACGGCCGACCACAAACAGATTGAGGAATGGCGCAAACGTAGCCGCGCCTTCGACAGCCAGCAGCATACCGAGCTCCTGAGTCCGCTGGCGAAAAACCATCTGCGGATGCGCGCCGTGCGGCGTTTCGGCGGTGCGGCCCTCATGGCCGTTGTGGCTTTTGTGGTGGTTGTCGCCTTTGAATGGGGCGTTTTCCGTCAGGTGTTGGGCGGCGCAAGTCTGTATTCGCTTTCGTTGTTGGCCAGCGGGGCGAGCTTCTCGACCTTGCTTTCAGCGGCCAGTACGCCGTGGGCCTTTGGGATCGGCATTGGGGTGCCGGCGCCTCCCGCTCCCTGGTTGATGGTTTGGCTGGCGGTTTCGGTTGTTACTATCGGACACCCGGTCATTGCTATTTCGTTGATGTTCTTCCTTGCTGCTCCGGCCATGGCTCTGGCTTTTTGGGCATTGGCTGGCGTTTTCACCCGCTCGGACTGGGTGCGTGTGGTCGTCGGTCTGCTGTGGGTCGCCTTGGCATTGGCTTTGGGGGCCTTCGGTAGTGCGAACATCCCGTTGCTGATGACCATGGTGTTCCTGCCGGCGGCTTTCGCCTTCACGTTCAGGGCTGTGGGAATGTACGGCACTGAGGATCTCGTGCGCTCGCACGCTTCCGTTCAGGCCGCGGGTTGTGCGGCGCTCTGCTTCGCCGTCACCGTGGCCTGCGAACCGCAGCTGATATTCCCGCTGATTGTCTGTTTGGTCTTTTTCCTCGTGGTCGTCCGTTCTCATCGGTTAATGCTCCTGCTTATCCCGGTGCCTGGCTTGGCGCTCCTGCTGCCGACACTCGTCAACAGTGTTCATTACGCAAATGTCGGGGCGTGGCGGCAGCTTTTCGCCGATGTCATCCAGCCTTCTGCCAATACTGCACCGGCCTCGCTTTCCTTCGGACAGGTTGTTTCACGCGCCTTCGCCCTTCCCTTCGGGGGTGATATCAGCTCGCAGCTTTTCAGTCGGCAGGGTATCGAGGCCGTGGCGGTTCTGGCTGCATTGTGCATCATCGTGGTGATGGCGTTGGTCGCGCTGTTGCTGCCGTTCGCGCTGCGCGCCTCGAGAATGATGTGGTTCGTCGCCATCACCGGACTCGTGCTGGCCATGGCTGCTTCCCGAATCTGCGTGTCCGTCGAAAGCGGTGACGCCTTTGCCGCGTCGGTGCTTCCCGGTGTCGTGCTGACGCTTCTGGCATTGCTTTCCTGCGCCTGCATCGTTTCCGGCGGTGCGGTCAAACGTTTCGTGCCTTTGAGGATTTCGGAAAGCGAACAGTCCAAACAGAACAATGAAACCAATGCTGGTAAGGGCAAGATTAAAGGCGTGGCCATCAAATTCGGTCGTGCGGTGCTTGTCGTTGTGCTGGCGCTATGCACCTTGCTGGCCGGGGCATTCGGCATGCTCTCTCGGGGCAACCAAGTCGAGGCAAGCGATGCCGGATTGCCCATGGTGGCCGTGGATTATTTGCAGAATAAGGAAAATCATCGCATTCTGGCACTTCAGGCCGTTGCCGGCAACCATATCGATTTCTCTGTGATGCGCTCACGGCGCGGTGACTTGGTCGACGTCTCACCGGCGTGGAAGGCCAGTCTCGCTTCCGGCGCCAGCGATTTGTCCGTCGACCTGATCGCGAAGGCCAGTAGTGAATTGCTTTCCAACGGCAACGATCAGGCCATCGATTCCCTTGCCAAGCTGGGAATTGGGGGCATTTACGTTTCCGCCGACGAATCCACATCCGACAAGGACGCCACGCTGCGCCTGATCAGCAACATCAACTCCAGCGATGGTGCCCAATCCTTGGTGAACGCAACGAGCGGAACCTATTACCGGCTGACGAAAGTCGATGAAAAGAAACAAGGCGTGCCGATGAAGGGAATTGACGTTGCGCGGCATAGCGTCTGGCGCAAGACCTGGCTATGGTGTCTGGGCATAGTCATGGTGATTTATGTTCTGGTGGCGATACCCAGAACTCGCAGATACGGGCGGGAACAGGCATGAAGAACAGGAATAACATTATGAACAATGACATGGATAGCGATAAGCGTCGCGCTGCCGTTCCCTCTCTTCAGCAAGTTGTTCCGGGCCCGCCGGCCCCTCCGGCCGCTCCGGGGGTATCTGGAAGTTCCGAGCATTTTCAGGACATTGTTAGTGCCGGGCGGGTGCAAGGTGCCGCCAACGGTTCCGAAGCGGTGAAGGCAGGCGCATCGCATACTCGGACGGTTTCGCGTGTCGTGCTGGCCGTGGTCACCGTCGTGGTGCTGGTCGTGTTGATTGTGGCTGTGGTGCTGCTGCCTATGCCGGGCTGGCTTGTCGATTCGGCCAAAGCCGGCAATGCCACCGCTGCCAAGCAAGTCGAGCAGACGGATCTGACCTATTATTGTCCCTCTCGCATGGCGCTTTCGGACAACGGCAAGTATGGCGACAGCGAGTTCCAGTCTTCGGAAGGCAACGTGGCTTCGTCAGCGCGATACTCCGCTTTCGGTTCGGTCTACGAGGCGAGCGTCGGCGCGGTGACCAACGGCAGTGAGGCAGACAACAAGAAACTTACTGGCAAAGACACCGTCGATTCCGCGATGGTCAAGACCTATTCCGGCACCGCCGATCACGGCTCGCAGGCGTTCGAGACACGTCTTCTGGCGGCGAAATCCGGTACCGGTGCCGCCGCATCTGTGGCTTCATGGGCCACTGACGGCGATTTGAAAGGTCTGGCGGCCTCCACTTGCGTCGCGCCTGCGCTCGAGCAGGACTTTCTCTTGGGGCCCACCACCACCGGGGCGACACAGCAATTGTCCGTCGCTAATTTCTCCTCGAAGGCCACTTCGCTGCAGGTGCAGATCTGGAGCACCAAGCATGGCACGCCTTTGCAGCTTTCCACCGGAAACGTCGTCAATATCGGCGCCAACGGCGAAACGAATGTGGAACTTTCCGCTGCAGCTCCCGGCAATGAGGCGCTTTTCGTGAAGGTCAAGAGCAAGGAGACCCCGATTGCCGCAATCGTGCGCAGCGTTGAGCTGGATGGCCTCAATGCCAAGGGTTCCGATTATGCGGTGCCGCTGAATGTTGCGACGACGAAGGCCTATCTGCCGGGGATTACCGGTGATGACGCAGTGACCGTATTGGCCCGTGCCGAGCAGACCACGGATTTGAACCTTTCGTGGATCGACGGCAATGGGGCCTCATCGGCCAAGACGCAGCATCTTGAAGCCGGCAAAGTCGTCGCCGTGGATTTAGGTAAGGCTCCCGACGGAGTGACCGGGCTTCAGGCCAGTGCATCAAGTCCCGTCGATGTCAGCGCAAAAGTGACCCAAAATGGGGATTCCGGCACCGATTTCGCCTATGTCTCGCCTTCTCAGAGCTTCACCCAATCGGCTGTTGTGATTCCTGATCATACCGACGGCACGATCACGTTGCTCAACACCTCCGGCAGCGAGACCAAGGCCACGCTGCAGGGCTATGATGCTTCCGGCAAACCTGCGGGAAGCAAACAAGTCAGCATTCCGGGCAACGCCGGAACGAGTGTCGCGGCCAAGGACGTCGACGAAAACGCCGTGATGTTCACGCTGAAAAACGGCAAGGACGTATCGATGGGCGTGAGGCTTACCCAGTCGGATGTTCAGGGATCCAAGCTCGCTTCGGTCGCCTACCTTGCATCTTCGGGTCTCGAGCCGCGCAACATGAAGGTTTGGGTCAACGACAACGCCGGAATCGTGCGCTGAGATGTTGGCGTTGTCTGCTGGTATTTTCTGCCGTTGTCATTTCGAGATAATGCCGTAAAAGCGAAAATCGGTGAAGCGGAATGTGCTAGAGCTCGGTGCCGGTCCAGTCGGGGTCGATTTCTTCGGGCCTGCGGCCATAGAGATCGGCGAGCCTTGCGACCAAAGCGTCGCGGATGGCCCATTCCAGTTCTGCCTTGTTCGGATGATGCATCTGCATTGGCATACGGTAGAGCACGATACGTGCCGGGATGCCGTGGTTTGCGGCAAAAGACTGCGAAGTCGGGTTGCGTTTGGGTTCCCAAGGTGCGGGCGTGGAAGGCGGCACGTCCTCAACGGCGAACTGCACCGGACGCACGAGCTCGGGCCACGCCGCCAGAAGCCGTCGAATCTGGGAGGAAACCATATCGTCGAACATGCCGCTTCGGGTACGGTAACGGGGCAGACGCACACCGAACATCGGAGTTCTCGAGCCGCGTCCGTGCCGGTTTCGATAGACGTGGGTCTGCCAAGGTGGTCGCAACATGGTTTCATTCTATGGTGCGCCATAGGCATTGGTGGTCGTAACATAAAGGGGTATTGGTTGCTGGGGCAGCCCACGAAACGAACGGAGCATCGATGGCAGCAGGGGCAAATGCGGCGATAGAGACATGGCGCGACCACGATCTTTCCGAACTTGTGAGTGGTATCAAGGTGGTTGCCTTCGATTTGGACAACACGCTCGCCCGCTCGAAGAAACCGATGCATGCCGACATGGCCTCGCGTTTTTCCGCTTTGACGCGTCTCATCGATGTGGCCGTCATCACCGGCGGCCGTTTTGAGCTGGCGAAAAGCCAGGTGCTCGACGTGCTCGAGTCGGATGCCTGCCGCTCCCGCATCCATGTCATGCCGACTAGCGGTACGCGCTATTACCGTTGGAATGACGGGGCTTGGAAGTGCGTCTATGCCAACGAACTGGACATGGCCGACCGCAAGCGCGCCATCGCCTCCATCGAACGCCACGCCCGAGAGCAGGGCATCTGGTTGGAGCATACTTGGGGGCCACGTATCGAGGACCGTGGCAGTCAGATCACGTTTTCCGCGTTGGGGCAGGAAGCTCCGGTCGACGAGAAGGAGGGCTGGGATCCTTGCAATAGCAAGAAAAACCGGCTCGCCGAAGCGGTGGCCGCCGACCTGCCGAACCTGGTGGTGCGTTCCGGCGGTTCGACCAGCATCGATATTTCGGCGCGTGGGGTCGACAAGGCCTATGCCGTGCGCAAGCTCTGCGGGATACTGGGCTGTAATGTCGATCAGGTCGTTTTCATTGGCGACCGCATGGACCCGGACGGCAACGACTATCCTGCGGCCGTCATTGGCACGAAGCCGATTCTCGTAGCTGGTCCGCAAGACACGCTTCAGGTCTGTGACCGTCTTATCGTGGCCTTGTCGTAGTCGAGGCATCTGGGTTCGCCTTTGAAATTGTGCATACTTTATTGCGACACGCCCGGAAAGTGGATAACCCATAGCATCCGACCACAGTGGTCGGTTTTGCGTCGGTTCTCACCGAGAATCCGCTAGCTTTGGAATATGGGAACTGTAGCTTCGCGACTTTTTGGTGCATTACGATTTTGGTTTGCGGCCATTCGTGATGTCTTGCTGCCGCGAGGCTGTGCCGGATGCGATAAACCGGACGAGGTGCTTTGCCCTTCTTGCGCGTCACTTTTCGGACATGTTTATCGCAAGGCGTTGCCGGGGAATGCCGGGTGTTGCTATGGATGCTCTTGGTATCGAGGTGCGGTTCGTCAGGCGATCCTTAATTGGAAAGACCACGGCGATGAAGAGTGTGATTGTGCCTTCGCCTTATTGCTGGCCGATTTGGCGCTGAAAGTACTTAGACAAGAAGGCCCTTATAGCCGCACGCGTTCTCTTGCTTTGGTCCCGGCGCCTTCTTCGGCCTCTTCGATGCATCGTCGCGGCCGTTGGCAGACACTGCCGCTCGTCAGGTTGATGGCACGGCGCTTGGATCGCCAGGGTTTTTCGGCTGTGGCGAAACCGGTGCTGAAACTTGAAGGTGTACAGGGCAAATCCGTCCAGGCGTCAAGCGCTCAATCCCGTTCGCGAAGGATCGCAGGGCATGTGCGCGTCACTGAGGATCTGAAAGGCGACGACTCGTTGTTTATCGTTATCGACGACATTATGACCACTGGTGCCACGATGGGACAGTGCATCTCCGCGTTGCGTGCGGCCGGCGCCTCTAACGTCATCGGGCTTGCGTTGGCTTGTACGCCGAACCGAGACGAATAGCGGAGTTCGTTGGCAGCCATTCGTTGTGCTTGCCTGCCATGTTTGCTGGCCACACTTCCTAATTGGCATGGGCCACGGCCATCTCATCCCAACGCGTGGTGCAGCGAGGGGAAAGCATCTCGCGCCTCATCGTCCATGAAGCCCCGGTGTCTTCGTCGCCGCGCCCTTTCCCGCGCATCCCGCCATAGCCGATACCAACCCGGGCCGTGCCAAATTTCTTGTTGGCCTCGTCGATGACGGCTCCCAGATTGTGGCTGTCGCGTCTGGCTTCGAACCCGTGCAAAGTGGTGAAATCCTTGGCATCCTGCAGACCGAGCAGCAGTACCCCTGCGCGGATGTAACGGGCATGCGGGTCGGCCTTGCTGCGCATGGCCTCGCATGCGGCCTTGGCGATGACCAAGGGGTCGTCGCTCGGGTCGCGCAAGGTGGTGGTCGCATGAAACGACTGATAGCTGTTTTCCGGCCCGAAGGGACTCGTGGCGCAGAAGGCGGCGACATGTGAACACAAGCTCGACTGACGGCGCAGCCTCCGGCAGGCCTTCTGCGCGTAAACGCTCAAGGCCTGGTTTAGCTGAGCCATGTCGGTGACGGGTTTTGAGAACATCCGTGAGCACAATATCTCAGATTTGCGTTTGCCATCGTTGGCGCTGGCATCGCCGACGATGCAGGGGATACCGTTCAACTCCAGTACGGTGCGTTCCAAGGTGATGGAAAAACGGTGCCTGACGGACACCGGATCCTGATTTCGTAGGTCGAGTGCGGTGACGATGCCCATGGCCTGCAGCTTGCGGGTGAGCCGTCTGCCGACACCCCATACGTCGCTCACCGGTATGGAGGCAAGGGCCGCATCGCCGTATTGCGTCTCGATCTCGCTCCACAGACTTACTCCGCCACTTGAAGGGTGCCGTTTGGCCCAGTGGTTGGCCACTTTGGCCAGCGTCTTGCTTGGCGCGATACCGACACTGACCGGCACGCCGACTCCCTCCAATACGGATTTGCGCATAGCCTTCGAAATCTGCACAGTCTGAGCGGCATCCGTTGAAGGGTTCAGGAAGCATTCGTCGATGGAGTAGATCTCCTGGCCTGGCATGAACCGGCTCATCACCGACATCATCCGTGCTGAAAGGCTGGCATAGAGCTCATAGTTCGAGCTGCGTGCCACCACACCGGCTTGTTGCGCCTCCTCGCGGATACTGAACCATGGCGTGCCCTCCTTGATGCCCAGCCGTTTCGCCTCCGCGCTGCGAGCCACCACACATCCATCGTTGTTGGAAAGCACCACAACCGGCTTATTGGCCAGTCTCGGGTCGAAAACGCGTTCGCATGAGGCGAAGAAGCTATTCGCATCGGCCAGCACCTGAAGCGATTTGCTCATGTCGTCTGCTAACCCTGGCGTTGTGGGAAGGGATAGATGGTGGCGCCGCTCGACCATCCTCGGCTGTGCTCGGCGAGCCCGGTGGTGCCGTTGGCTTTTTCGGGGGTGCCGGAATCGTATGTGGAAGTATTCGACATGCCTGGACGGGTGACGCCCGGCAGAGCGGAGCCGAATCGGCTCGAACGGCTTTGGGTGTGGAAGTTGCCGATGACCACGCCCCAGATCACCAGTTCTTCCGCGTTCTCGGGTGAGAAATCAGGATAACGGGGATTTTCGGGATGCAGGATTGGCGTTGATCCGCGCATCACGAGGCGTTTGACGGTCAGCTCGTCGTCGAGGACGGCCACCACCACGTCATCGGCCTGCGGTTCAAGCGAACGGTCGACCACCAGCAGGTCGCCGTCCCAGATGCCGGCCCCTTCCATGGAGTCGCCTGCGACGGTGATGATGAAGGTGGTGTCTGGGTTGCGGATAATGTGCTCGTCGAAGCTGAAATCGCCTGCAAAGTAGTCTTGTGCCACCGACGGGAACCCTGCGTGCACCGCTTCAAGCGCGATGGGAATGGGTGTCGGTGCAAGCGTCGAACGGAAAATTTGGCTGACTCTGCAATCCTGCCCTGAACTGCTGCACGTCAATTTGCATGATGCGCTTGCTGTCATCTTGCACCTCCCAATAATCGAACGTTTGTTCGAATATCATTGTGTCAAGAGGTCAAGACAATAAAATAGAACAAATGTTCGATTGAGTGAAAGTCAGAGAGTGGTTTCTGCAACGGACTCGTCGGAGACAATATGGAATTTCGGCAGAGTGATTTCGAAATCGGTGCCGCGGTCGTCATCGACGACTTTGACATTGCCGCCATGCAGTTGCGCCGCCCAGCGGGCGATCGACAGTCCGAGGCCGGTGCCGCCGGATTCGGTGCCCGGACCGGACTTGCCTTTGACGAAACGGCGGAAGATGTCCGCGCGCGCCTCTTTGGGAATCTGCGAGCCGAAATTGACGACGTTGGTCACGATGGTGCCGTGCGCCTTGTCTTCGTGTGCCTCGATAAGCACGGTAGTGTTGTCGGGCGAATGTTTGAAGGCATTGGAGATGATGTTGGTGAACAGCTGACGCAGCCTGTCTTGGTCGCCTTCGATTTCGATGGAATCCGGTACATGCACGTCGACGTCATGGGCGTGCCCGGCATCCGCGATTTCCAGCGGTTCCAGCGTTTCGTCGATGAAGTCGGCGAAATTGAACTGCTCGATGTTGAGGCTTGCCGCACCGGCTTCCATGCGCGAAAGATCGAGGAGGAAGGCGATGAGGTCGGAAAGCCGATGGGTCTGGTTCAAAATCCCCTCAAGATTGGCAGGGGTGGGCTCCACCACACCGTCGGCGAGGTTCTCGAGCATTGCCTGCAGGGCTGAGACGGGAGTACGAAGTTCGTGCGAGACATTGGCGATCATGTCGCGCCGCATCTGGTCGGCGTGCTGGAGTTCCTCGGCCATCTCGTTGAACGAGCGGGCGAGCTGGCCCACCTCGTCGTTGCTTCGAGTGCCGACCTTGACACGTACTGTATAGTCGCCTTCGCTCATGGCCTTGGCCGCGTCGCGCATCTGGCGCAGGGGAGCGGTCAACCCACGGGAGAAGAAATAGGTGATGCCCAGCGCCACCACAAGCGTCAACGGCATGGCGATCCAGCCGCTCAGCCCCATTTTCAGGAGGAACCAAGCCATGACAAACGCGATAGCCGTGGCGATGACGATGATGACGCTCAGCTCGGCTTTGAGTGATGAGAACAAACCTATCGGGCGCTCGTTGTCCAATATCTTCTTGCCGGATTGATGTGTATGGTTGCTCATCGCTGTGGTCACTGTGTTCTCTCGACTGGGTTTTCTAAACTGTGTCTTCTAAAAATAAGATATATAAAATAAAAACGAAGGTTATATGAAAAGCAGCCCCGTAGGGCTGTTGAATTTTCTACTCTTTCACGGAAGCCGTCGTGGCGTTGCCTTCCTCTGGAGGCTCGAACGCGTAACCGACGCCGTGAGCGGTGCGAATCAGATCGCTGCCAAGTTTG